>NZ_JBEYZK010000038.1:0-42995 GCF_040646035.1 Streptomyces sp. NPDC046465 | reverse complement strand
GCGGTGGCATCGACCACACCCTCGCCCGCCACGTCGAGGGCGCCTCGCACATGGCCGAGGGCTACACCCGGGCCAACCCGGGCGCCCGCGCCGCCCGCCGCGGCAACCCCCTCCTGGAGGTCGAGACCGGCGCCGCCGTCCACGAACTCCTCGTCGCGCTGCGCCGCGCCCGCGCCGACATCGCCCCCGACGGCGACCCCGTCCTCCAGGCCCTGGCCCGCGACGCCTTCCAGCCCCTGTCCGTCGCCGAGCATGCCGCCCGGCACGGCATGACCCCCGCCGAACTGCGCACCGCCGTGCGGCGCGGCGCCGGCTGTAGCCCAAAGGACTACCTTCTCGGCATCCGCCTGGGCCGCGCCAAGGAACTCCTCGCCGCCACCGAACTGCCCGTCGCCTCCGTCGCCCGCCGCGTCGGATACGACGACCCCGCGTACTTTTCCCGCCTTTTCACCCGCCGGGTCGGAATGGCCCCCGTACGCTTCCGCGACCAGCAGGGAAGGGCCGTACCAGGCGGCTGGTCGCACCGGATACCCGACCCGGACCACCCACCTGTTTTGCGCTCTTCCGCTGGTGGCGGCCCCGGACCGGCAACGTAGGCTCGTGACCCATGACCACCAGCCACACCCATGACGAGAACAGCGCGCCGGGAGCCGGCGCACCGGACGAGGCCGCGCGCGCCGAGCTGTCCCGGCTGCGCGACAGCATCGACAACATCGACGCCGCCGTCGTCCACATGCTCGCCGAACGCTTCAAGTGCACCCAGCAGGTCGGCCACCTCAAGGCCCAGCACCACCTGCCACCCGCCGACCCCACCCGCGAGTCCCGCCAGATCGCCCGCCTGCGCGAACTCGCCGAAAACGCCAAGCTCGACCCGGCCTTCGCCGAGAAGCTGCTCAACTTCATCATCGCGGAGGTCATCCGCCACCACGAGCAGATCGCCGAGAAGCCGCTGACCAGTGGTGGAGCCGATCCGACCTGAGCCTGTCGCTCTCGGACGCCATGCTCCGATAGTTTCGGGGAACACCGAGGACGGTCCGCAGGTGGAGCAAAGGATCAGAACGTGACGACCTACGAGTTCAGGAAGACCGCGGGGCACGCTCTGGACGCCCCCTTGGACGCCGAGGGCGCGAAGGCGGCCAAGCAGCTCAAGGACCGCCTCGAAAAGCTCGGCCTCACACACGATCACTTCGTGGTGGAGGTCGAGGGCACCACAGTGAGCGTCTCCGGGGACGCCGCCGTGCAGGAGCAGAAGGAGAAGATCCTCCTGGCCCTGGGCAACACCTACGGCGTGACCTCGGTCGAAGACCTCGTCGAGTCAGGCCAGGAGGACATTCCGCCGCGCTTCGTCACGATGGGGGAGGGCGAGACCCTGAGCGACCTCGCCCTGCGCGTCTACGGAGACCGGTCCGCGGTCGGCAAGCTCCAGCGAGCCAACGCACCGCTCGCGCCCGCCCCCGACCAGACCTCCCCAGGCTGGGTGCTGCGCGCCCCCAAGTAGCCGGGCGGCGACGGCACGGCTCTGAGATCTGAGCCCTACACCGATCCCCGTGCCATCGGGCAGCATGGGCCCATGCCCGTACTGACGCGCGACGAAGCGCAGACCCGAGCCCAGTTCATCGACGTCCACCGGTACACGGTCGAGCTGGATCTGAGCCGGGCGGCGGATCCCGCCCGCGACACCTTCGACTCCCGGACGGTCATCCGGTTCGGCGCCCGCACCGACGGCGCCACCTTCGTCGAGCTCAAGCCCGCCGAACTGCGCTCCATCACCCTCGACGGGCGGCCCCTTGACCCCGCGGGCCTCGTCGACAACCGGTTCGCGCTCGACGGGCTCACCGCGGGCGAGCACGAACTGCGCGTGGACGCCGCGATGCACTACTCCCGCACCGGCGAGGGCATGCACCGCTTCACCGACCCCACCGACGGCGAGACCTACACCTACACGCAGCTCTTCATGGAGGACGTGCAGCGCGTCTTCGCCGCCTTCGACCAGCCCGACCTGAAGGCCGTCTTCGAGCTGTCCGCCACCGCCCCCGAGGGCTGGACCGTCCTCGCCAACGGCGTCACCGAGCACATCGGCGACGGCACCTGGCGGGCCGCCCCCACCCCGCTCATCTCCACCTACCTCGTCGCCGTCGCCGCAGGACCCTGGCACTCGGTGCGCACCGAGCACCGCGGGCTGCCCTTCGCCATCCACTGCCGGCAGTCGCTCGCCCCCTTCATGGACGCCGACGCCGAGGAAATCCTCGGCATCACACGCGCCTGCTACGACCGCTACCACGAGAAGTTCGACGAGCCCTACCCCTTCGACTCCTACGACCAGGCGTTCGTCCCCGAGTTCAACGCCGGCGCCATGGAGAACCCCGGACTCGTCACCTTCCGCGACGAATTCATCTACCGCTCCGCCGTCACCGACACCGAGCGGCAGACCCGCGCCATGGTCATCGCCCACGAGATGGCCCACATGTGGTTCGGCGACCTCGTCACCCTCACCTGGTGGGACGACATCTGGCTGAACGAGTCCTTCGCCGAGTACATGGGCTTCCAGACCACCGCCGAAGCCACTCGCTTCGCTGACCCCTGGACCGACTTCGGCGTCGCCCGCAAGTCCTGGGGATACGACGCCGACCAGCGCCCCTCCACCCACCCCGTCGCCCCCGACCCCGACGCCGTGCCCGACACCGCGTCCGCGATGCTCAACTTCGACGGCATCTCGTACGCCAAGGGGGCAAGCGCCCTGCGCCAGCTCGTCGCCTGGCTCGGCGAGAAGGACTTCCTCGCGGGCATCAACACCCACTTCGCCCGCCACAAGTTCGCCAACGCCACCCTCGCCGACTTCATCGACTCCCTCGCCCACGCCACCGACCGCGACGTGCACGGCTGGGCCGAGGCGTGGCTGCGCACCACCGGCGTCGACACCCTCACCTCGAAGGTCACGCACAGCGGCCGCGCCTGGACGCTCGCGGTCGACCGGGACGGCGGGCCGGGCCGGAACGGCGATCCGGGCCGGGACGGTGATCCGGGCCGGGACGGCGATCCGGCCCGGGAGGCCGGGCGACCCCATCGCATCGCCGTCGGCGTCTACGACCGCGACCTCTCCGGCAGCCGTGACCTCGTCCTGCGCGAGCGCTTCGAGACGGACATCCCCGCGGGCGGCGACATCACCCGCGACGGCGGCCGCCCCGCCCTGGTCGTCCTCAACGACCAGGACCTCACCTTCGCCAAGGTCCGCCTCGACGAGGCGTCCCAGGAAGCCGCCCTGCACGGCCTGTCCGGCGTCCCCGACGCCCTCACCCGCGCCGTCCTGTGGAACAGCCTGCGCGACATGGTCCGCGACGGCGAACTCGCGGGCGCCGCCTACCTGGCGGCCGCCCGCGCGCACCTCCCCGAGGAGAGCGACCTCGCGATCGTCCAGGGCGTCCTCGCCTTCGCCACCACCCACATCGCCGACCGCTTCGCCACCCCCGAGGAGCGGCCCGCCGCCCTCGCCCTCCTCGGCGAACTCTGCCGCGACCTGATCCGCCGCACCGAGGACGGCTCGAACCCCGGCCTCCGCCTCACCGCCGTCCGCGGCGCCATCGACGTCGCCACCCAGGCGGCGCCGCTCCACGCCTGGCTCACCGAAGGCACCGTGCCCGGCGGCCCCGAGCTCGACCCGGAGCTGCGCTGGCGCGCCCTCGGCCGGCTCGCCGCGCTCGACGCGACCGACGAGAGCGCCATCGAGGCCGAACTCGCCCGCGACCCGAGCGCCACAGGACGCGAGGGCGCGGCGCGCTGCCGGGCCGCGCTGCCCGACGCCACCGCCAAGCGGGCCGCGTGGGAGGCCATGTTCGCCGCCACGGACGACCTGTCGAACTACCTCTTCACCGCCACCGCCCAGGGCTTCTGGCAGCCCGGACAGGCCGACCTCGTACGGGAGTACGTACCGCGCTACTTCGAGGACGCGGTCGCCCTCGCCGCCCGCCGCGGACCCGCCATGGCCGAAGCGGCGGGACGGTACGCCTTCCCGCTGCCGTTCGTGGACACGGAGACGCTCCGGCTCGGCGAGCGGTGCCTGCGCGACGCCGACCTCACCCCGGCCCTGCGCCGCAAGCTCGTCGACCAACTCGACGACCTCGCACGGGCGCTGCGTGTACGGCAAGGAGTGGAGAAGGGCTGACGGAGGTGTGAGGGGGCGCGGGGCCCGGTACCCGCGCCCCTTGGCCCCGGCGGCGACCCGGGGCCCCGCGGACCCGCCCTAGGGTGACCCGGAGCCGGTCCGGCCCCGCCGGGCCGCCCCCCCCGGCACCAGGACCGGAGCAGACCGGCCGGGCCGCGCCAGCAAGGAGCCCCTCGTGATCGTCGTGACCGGTGCCACCGGAAACGTGGGCAGCGCCCTCGTCCGCCACCTCCTCGCCGAAGACGCGCCCGTACGCGCCCTCACCCGCGACCCCGAACGCGCGGCGCTCCCCGACCGCGCCGACGTGGCCCGCCTCGACCTGACCGGCGACCAAACCGAACCGGCCGACCGGACCGAACCAGCCGACCTGAGCGCCCTGTTCGACGGCGCGAACGCCCTCTTCCTGCACGCCCGAGCCGTGGGCACGCACACCGCCGCCCTCCTCGAAGCGGCCCGCGCGCACGGCGTCCGGCACGTCACCGTCCTCTCCTCGGGCATCGTCCAGGACGGCGCCGACACCACCCACCCCATCTACGTCCAGCACGCCCGCCTCGAAGACCACGTACGCGAGAGCGGACTCGCCTGGACCTTCCTGCGGCCCAACGCCTTCGCCACCAACGCCTTCCAGTGGGCGCCCCAGATCCGCTCCGGCGACACCGTCAGCGGCCCCTACCCGGGCGCCGTGAGCGCCCCCGTCCACGAGGCGGACATCGCCGCAGTCGCCGCCCGCACCCTCCTCGACGACGGCCACCAGGGCGCCGTCCACCGCCTCACCGGACCCGAACCGGTCACCAACGAGGAGCAGGTGCACACCATCGGCGCCGCACTCGGCCGCACCCTGCGCTTCATCGACGTACCCCCGCAGGACGTACGGCCCGAGCTCTTCCCGCACGTACCGCCCCACATGCTCCCCGCCATCCTCCGCACCTGGGGCGAGGCGGTCGGCGCCGAACCGGAGATCACCACCACCGTCAAGGCCGTCACAGGCCAGCCCGCCCGCACATTCGAGCAGTGGGCGACGGACCACAAGGACGCGTTCAGCTCCTGACGGGTACCGGTACCGGGGCGGGCCCGCACGTCCTGGCGGCCCCGCCCCGCGCGTACGACACAGGCCCTAGCACCCCAACCCGCCCCAACACGTTTTCTCCGCACGGCAGTACCACTTTCGGGTTCCCTCGCCCCCGTATCCGGGCGCACCGGGCCACCCGCCGTACAGGCTGGTCCCCCCGTACGCGCGCACCCGAAGGACCGCCCATGAGCACCCCGCCACCCCTCGCCGGAGGCGCCCAAGGACCCGACGCCCTGCGGCCGTTGCTCGCCGCCGCACTCGAAGGGCTGTACACCGGGGCCGCCGCCCGCCGCGGCCCCTTCCCCGCAGGCGGGCCCGAAGCCGTCGCCGACCGCGTCCGCGCCGCCGCCGACCCCATCCTCCCGCACCACGGCACCGGGCCCGAAGACGCCCTGCGCACCCTCGTCCACACCCTCGCCGAAGGCGCCGCCGACCCCGCCGACCCCCTGTGCGCCGCCCACCTGCACTGCCCACCGCTCGCCGTCGCCGCCGCCGCCGACCTGGCCGCCTCCGCCCTCAACCCCTCCATGGACTCCTGGGACCAGGCCCCCGCGGCAACCGCACTCGAAGCACTCGTCACCCGCGCCCTCGCCGCCGAGATCCACGACGGCGGCGACGCCCTCGTCACCACCGGCGGCACCGAGGCCAACCAACTCGCCCTGCTCCTCGCCCGCGAAACCCCTGCCAACCCCGGCCCCGTCCGCCTCCTGGTCGGCGAGAACGCCCACCACTCCCTCGCCCGCGCCGCCTGGCTCCTCGGCCTCCCCGACCCCGTCACCGTGCCCGCCCCCGCAGGCACCCTCGACCCCGCGGCCCTCGACGAAGCCCTCACCGAACTCGGCGGCCCACCCGGCACTTTCCTCGTCGCAGCCACCGCCGGCACCACCGACGCCGGACTCATCGACCCCCTCGACGAGATCGCCGACCTCTGCGCCGCCCACGGCGCCCGACTCCACGTCGACGCCGCGTACGGCGGCGGACTCCTCTTCAGCGACACCCGCAAGAAGCAGCTGCACGGCCTCCACCGCGCCGACACCGTCGCCCTCGACCTGCACAAACTCGGCTGGCAACCCGCCGCCGCAGGCCTCATCGCCGTCCGAGACCCCCGCGACCTGCACGCCCTCACCCACCGCGCCGACTACCTCAACGCCGACGACGACACCGACGCGGGACTCCCCGACCTCCTCGGCCGCTCCCTGCGCACCACCCGGCGCCCCGACGTACTCAAGATCGCCGTCACCCTCAAGGCCCTCGGCCGCACCGGACTCGGCGCCCTCGTCGACCAAGTCTGCGACCAGGCACGCGACTTCGCCGACCTCATCGACGCACACCCCGGCTTCGAGCTCTACGACACCCCCGCCATCAGCACCGTCCTGTTCCGCCCCACGAACGCCACCGACGACCACATCGCCCACATCCGCAGGCGACTGCTCACCGAAGGCACCGCCGTCCTCGGCCGCGCCGACCTCGACGGCCGCCGATGGCTCAAGGCCACCCTCCTCAACCCCCACACCCGGCCCGGCGACCTCGCCGCGCTCCTCAAACTCGTCGAGGAGCCCGACCCGGCACCCACCACCGCACCCATCACCGCGGCCGCCCCCGACCACCCGGAAGGAAGCACCCCCCGATGACCGGCACACCCGACCACCCCGGCCCCCGGCCGCTCACCACCCCCGAAGACCCCCGCGACCTGGTCGGCATCGGCATCGGCCCGTTCAACCTCTCCCTCGCCGCCCTCGCCGAACCCCTCGGCGAACTCGACACCGCCTTCTACGAACAGCGCCCCGACTTCCACTGGCACCCCGGACTCCTCATCGACGGCGCCACCCTCCAAGTCCCCTTCCTCGCCGACCTCGTCACCCTCGCCGACCCCGCAAGCCCCTGGTCCTTCCTCAACTGGCTCAAGACCCGCGAACGGCTCTTCCCCTTCTACTTCGCCGAGCGCTTCCACATCCAGCGCGCCGAATACGACGCCTACTGCCGCTGGGTCAGCGAGAACCTCCCCGGACTCCACTTCGGACACCAGATCGACGCCGTCCGCTGGAACCCCGAACGCGACCTCTTCGAAGTCGACTTCACCCAACTCGACACCGACGGCGAAGCCGAAGCCCTCGGACGCACCTACACCAAGAACATCGCCCTCGGCATCGGCACCACCCCCCACATCCCCGACCCCCTCAAACCCCTCGCCGACGCCCCCACCGTGCCCGTCATCCACTCCGCCGACTACCTCCACCACCGCGACCTGCTGCTCACCGCCGAACACATCACCGTCATCGGCTCAGGACAGTCCGGCGCCGAGATCTTCCTCGACCTGCTGCGCTCCCGCCCCGCCGGCCGCGAAAAGATCCACTGGCTCGCCCGCACCGAGGCCTTCGCCCCCATGGAGTACTCCAAACTCGGCCTGGAGCACTTCACCCCCGACTACACCCGCTACTTCCACGCCCTGCCCGAAGCCGTACGCGACGGCCTCGTCCCGCACCAATGGCAGCTCCACAAAGGCATCGACGCCGACACCATCGCCGCCATCCACGACGAGCTCTACCGACGCACCCTGCACGGCGGCTGGCCCGACGCCGTCCTCACCCCCGGCGTCTCCGTACGCACCGCGGGCCGCGTCGCCAGCACCCGCGTCGAACTCCACCTCGAACACCTGCAACAAGGCACCCGCTCCCGCCTCACCACCGACGCCGTCGTCCTCGCCACCGGCTACCGCGAACGCCCCGTCGACCAACTCCTCGCCGGACTCGACCCCTACATCCGCAAGGACTCCTCCGCCCGCCCCCGCATCGACGCGCAGTACCGCCTCCTCCTCGACCCCTCCGTCACCGGCTCGGTCTACGTACAGAACGGCGAACGCCACACCCACGGCGTCGGCGCCCCCGACCTCGGCCTCGCCGCCTGGCGCAGCGCCACCATCCTCAACTCCCTCTCGAACCGCACCCCTTACCCGCTGCCCGACCGCACCGCGTTCACCAGCTTCGGACTCCAGACCCCCGAACGGCACACCGGCACCGGCACCACCGGCCGCATCGGCGAACAGCGCGGCAACCTCGTACCCCTCAAAAGCTGACGCCCCCGGCACAAGCCCTATCTCACCGCCCCCAGCTCCCCGACCGGGGCCACCACCCGGCGCGTCCGCGGACACGACCACACCGCGGCACCCCGCACCACCCCGGCCTCCAGCGGATGCGCGTCGGGGTGCGTGGGGCACTCGGGCCACACGGCGGGCCTCTCCTGCGCACACAGCGCCTCGACCGCCCAGTCCTGGGCCTGATCCGCGAAATCCGCCGTCAGCTCCGCGCCCTCCGCGCCATACCGCGCGACGAGACCCGCACCCGAACCGTCCGCCTCGTACAGCATGACCAACTCCCCGATCTGCGCATCGTGCTCCTCCCGGACGACGGGGCGCACCGCACACGTGGCCGACAGATCACGGAGCACCGGTGCGAGAGCAGCGGCAAGGTCAGTGTTCATGGGGGAATTGTCCCCGCCCAAGCGCCGTGACGCCCCCGAATATTCCCTCGCGAAAAGCGCCCCACGGCGAAATACCGGCCCCGCCCGATCGGTTCGGACGACCATGACCACCAACACCACAGCCTCCTGGACCGCCGCCTTCCGCTCCGCCGTCGTCAGCCCCCACGAGAGCATCGACCTCTTCGAACTCCGCGGCTTCGCCGGACAGACCGTCCGCCAGATCATCCGCCTCGACGGCGGCGGCACCGCCCTGCGCATCCGCCTCAGCAACCGCTACGGCAAGGAACCCCTCCACATCGGCGGCGCCCGCCTCGCCAGACGCACCGAAGGAAGCGGCATCGACGCGGGAAGCGACACGCCCGTACGCTTCGGCGGCGCCGAGGACTTCACCGTCCCCGTCGGCGAAGACATCGTCACCGACCCCATCGAGCGCGCCGTGACCACCGGTGACGAGCTCGCCCTCAGCCTCTGGCTGCCCGACGACACCGGCCTGTCCACCTACTCCGCCGTCCCCCTGCGCACCGGCTACGCCGTACCCGGCAACGCCCTCACCGCACCCACCCTCGACGGCACCGACGGCCTCGAAGAACTCACCACCCGCCACTTCATCAGCGGCGCCGACGTCCTCGCCCCCACCGGCACCGCCATCGCCGTCGCCTTCGGAGACTCCTGGTTCGAGGGCACCGGCTCCACGCCCGACACCGACCACCGCTTCCCCGACCTGCTCAACGACCGGCTCAGGGCGGCCGGAAGCAGCGGCTGGGTGGTGAACCAGGGCCTGTCCGCCAACCGACTGCTCACCGACGAGATCGGCGAACACGCCCTGGCCCGCCTGGAACGCGACGCCCTTGACGTACCCGGCGTCACCCACGTCCTGATCCACTTCGGCCTCAACGACCTCGGCATCCCCGGCCAGGAGGCCTACCCCGAACCCGCGCCCATCCCCACCGCGGCCGACCTCATCGCAGGCTTCACCGCCATCGCCGACCGCCTCCACGCGGCGGGCCTCACCGCCATCGCCACCACCGTCGGCCCCTACAAGGACACGATCTTCGAGGGCTACTCCACCCCCGAGGGTCTGGCCGTCGCCCGCGAGGTCAACGACTGGATCCGCGGCGCGGACAGCCCCTTCGACGCCTACGCCGACCTCGCCGCCGCCGTCGCCGACCCCGCCGACCCCGACCGGATCCACGACGACTACGACAGCGGCGACGGCCTCCACGTCAACGACGCAGGCGCCCAGGCCCTCGCCGACGCCGTGGACCTGGCCACCCTGAAACTCTGAGAACTCTGAAAGCTCTGAGAGCTCTCAGAGATCCGGAACCTAGAACACCGGCGTGCCGTCCCGGGTCAGCTTCCAGTCCACCGACGCGAACTGACCCGGGTCGACCGTCCCCTTCGCCTTCACCCAACCGATGATCGTGTTACGAATTTCCTCCGAATTCGCCCACAACTGCTTGGCGCCCGCGATATGCGGGAAGTTCCCGCCACCACTCGCCCGGTAGTTGTTCACCGCAAAAACGAACTCCGCCTTCGGATCGATCGCCTTGCCATCGAAAGCCAGCTTCACGATCCGCGACCCCACCGGCTTCGCGATGTCCACCTCGTACGTCACACCCCGCACCGCGTCATAGTTGTAGTCCGGAATGTTCTCGGCATTCGTGAGCTTCGCGGGATCGACCGGACCACCCGCCGCCGTCCGCACGTAATACCGCGCCGAGAACTCCAAGTACTCCTTCAACTGCGCACCCGTGAGCAGCCGCGCCTCAAGAGTGTTCTCGAACGGGTAGAGCCCCGCCGCATCCTTGATCGTCACCTCGCCCGCCGGAATCCCCGCCGTACGCGAGAAGCACGAACCCTGCGAGAGCACCGGCAGCGCCGCGTACGCGCCGCCCTTCAGCGCCGCCGCCACCGTCTCCGTCTGCACCAGATTGATCAGATCGATGATGGCGACATCCTTGTACGGGCCCTCGGCCGTGCTCATCGCCGCCGTCGACGTACCGATCACCTGATTCACGTACGCGACGACCTTCTTGTGCTCGTCCGCCAGCAGCCGCGTGACCTTCCTGTCCTCTACCGCCGTATTGGAGTTCAGGACCTTCGCACCGGCCTTCTCGACCGTCCAGCGGCCCTTCGCCCACACCAGATCGAAGTCGAACAGCGTAAGCCGCTGGCCCCACTTCAACGGCTCGGAAAGGACGACCTGCTTGCCCGTCTTCTTGTTCTGAACGAAATACTCGGGAATCTCCGTGTGCGCGTGCCCGACCAGGATCGCGTCGATCCCCGGCACCTGCTCCGCCACCAGACCCGCCGCGTTCTCCACGTACGGCAGCTGATCCCCGTACGACGACGTCCCGCTGGACCCCGAGTGCGCCGACACGATCACGACGTCCGCACCCATCGAACGCAGCTTCGGCACCCACTTCGCGGCCTGCTCCTCAAGGCCCGGAAACGTCATCTTCCCCTGCACGTTCACCTTGTCCCAGATCGCGATGCCCGGGTTCGTCAGACCCAGGACCGCCACCTTCACATCACGGCCGTGCGGAGTGCGCAGGCGCTTCATGAAGTACGGCGGGAACGCGGGCTTCTGCGTCTTCGCGTCCAGCGCGTTCGCCCCGAGCAGCGGGAAGTCACACTGCTCCTCGAACTTGCGCAGAACCGGAATGCCGTAATTGAACTCGTGATTGCCGAGCGCCGCCGCGTCATAACCGATCGCGTTCATCGCCTGCGCCATCGGATGCACCGGGCCGTGCTCAGCGGTGATCGGATCAACCTTGGCGTAGTAATACGAGAGCTGCGTGCCCTGAATCGTGTCGCCCGCGTCGATGAGGAGGGTATTGCGGCGGCCCTTCGCCTTCCGCACCTCGTTCACCAGCGTCGAGATCTTCGCCAGGCCCACATCGTTGTGGTCCTTGTCGTCGAACTCCTTGTCCGTGAAGTAATCCCAGTTGAAGACATTGCCGTGCAGATCCGTCGTGCCGAGCACGGTGAAGGAGTACCGCTTCGCGCGCCGACCGCCCCGCCCGGACTCACCCGCCTCCGCAACCGGCGCCACGGCCGCACCCGCCAGCGCCACCCCCACACCCGACGCGGCAGACGTACCCAGGAACTTCCGGCGGTTCAGCGGCATTTCGTACTCCTCAGTCGACCGATGTAACGCGCGTAGATTCTGACCCCGGGCACCAGCCCCGCAACAGACCCCCCCCAGGTTTCGATCCGGTGACTGTCCGGTGCCCCGCCCCGATGCGAGAGTGACCCGCATGGACACGACCCCCACCCCCTACGGCACCCCCGACGCCCCCCGCCTCGCCGTCCGCGGCGAAGCACACCTCGAAGTCGACCCCGAGATCGCCCGCATCAGCATCACCATCAGCGCCCGCGGCACCGACCGCCGCGACGCCCTCAACGACCTCACCCGCCGCAACACAGAGGCCCTCGACCTCATCAAGACCTACGGCGACGAAGTCGAGAACCTGGAGACCGGCGCCTTCTCCATCAGCCCCGAACTCACCAAACACGGCCGCGGCGAACGCATCCGCGCCTACCACGGCCGCGTCCACACCACCGCCGAACTATCCGACTTCACCGCCCTCGGCGACCTCACCACCCGCCTCGCCGACCTCGACCTCACCCGCGTCGAAGGCCCCTGGTGGGCCCTGCGCCCCGACTCACCCACCCACCGCCACGCCCGCCAGGAAGCCGTCCGCGAAGCCGTCCAACGCGCCCGCGAATACGCCGAAGCCCTCGGCACCACCCTCGCCGCCCTCGTCGAACTCGCCGACATCGGAGCCGACAACCCCACCCCCTCCTACGGCTACGGCAGCCCCGCGGGCGCCATGCGCTCCGCCGCGTACGGCGGCGCCCCCGACCACACCGAGGACGCCGCCCCCCTCGACCTCGAACCACAACGCCAACACGTCTACGCGCAGGTCAACGCCCGGTTCACCATGAACCCGCCACGACTGGGATAGCCCCCCTCGGCTGGACCGGGCCCGCTCAGGCCAGCATGCCGCCATCCACCGGCAGCACCGCCCCGGTCACATAGGAAGCACGATCGCTCAACAACCACGCGGCAGCCTCCGCGATCTCCCGCGGCTCAGCAGCACGGCCCAACGGCGTCCGGCCATTCAGCTGCTCGATGGTGCCCGGCACCTTCTCGTCCCACTCCAACAACATCTCCGTGAGCGTCGTGCCGGGCGCCACCGCATTGACCCTGATGCCCTCAGGGCCATACGTCTCGGCCGCCGCCGCCGTAAGGCTGTTCAACGCCCGCTTCGACGCCCCGTACGCGGGCAACTGCGGATTGGCCTTCAGACCGCCGACACTGGACGTGTTCACGATGGCCCCGCGCCCCGCCGTCGCACGCATAGCGGCCACCTGCGCCGACATCGCCAGCCACGGACCCTTCACGTTCACCGCGTACACCTGATCGAAATCAGCCTCCGACAACTGATCCATCGGCCCCGGCACCTGCCCCGTCGCACCATTGTTGAACGCCACGTCCAACCGGCCGTACACCTCCACGGACCGCTCGACCGCCGCCCGCACACTCACCGGATCGGCCAGATCGCACACCACATACTCCGCGCTGCCCCCACCCGCCCGGATCTCCTCCGTCACCGCCTTCAGCTGACTCTCCGTACGCGCCGCCAGGAGCACCCGCGCACCCTCCTCGGCAAACAGCCGCGCCGCCGCCGCACCGATGCCACGACCGGCACCCGTGACGAAAGCGACCTTTTCGGCGAGCAGCCCGGAGCCGGGGGTGGACGTGGAGTTGTGCGGGGTGTGGTCAGGGGTGTTGTTCGTCGTGTTGTTCATGAAGCCGAGCCTGCGCCCCGCCACCTGAATCATCCAGGCACCAGCAGTACCTGGCTGAGCCCACCCCACCGCACGTACACACAGGACAGCTCGTCCACACTGATCAAGTGGAACGACGCGCACAACAAGAACTCGGTGACTTCCTGCGCAGCCGACGGGAGCGCATCACCCCCGCCGACGTGGGACTCCCCGCCGGGCCACGCCGCCGCACCCCCGGACTGCGCCGCGAAGAAGTGGCCCAACTGGCATACATCTCGACCGAGTACTACACACGCCTCGAACAGGCCCGCGCCCCACACCCCTCCCGCGAAGTCCTCGCCCAGGTCACCCGCGCCCTACGCCTGACCGACGTCGAACGCGACCACGTCCACCACCTGGCCGGCCTCCCGCCCGGACCGACCCCAGGACCGTCCCGCGAAGTACGCCAGAGCATCGACGACCTGCTGCAGAGACTGCCCGGAGCCGCAGCGGTCGTCCTGTCGGCCACCTACGAGGTCATCGCCTGGAACCCGCTCGCCACCGCCCTCATGGAGGACTTCTCCGCCCTCACCCGCCCCGCCCGCAACCTCATCCGCCGCGCCTTCCTCGCCCCCTACCAACACGGCCGACGCCTCTACGGCGTCACCGACACGGACGAGTTCGCCCGGACCGCCGCCCAGCACCTGCGCACCGCCGCCGCCCGCTACCCCGACGACCCGGAAGTGACCGGCCTCGTCGAGGAACTCCTGACCGGCAGCGATGAGTTCGCCCGCCTCTGGGCCGCCCACGACGTCGCCGACCGGCCCGCCCTCTGCAAGACCTTCGAACACCCCCTCGTCGGCCCGGTCACCCTGCGCTGCGACGTCCTGGACATCACCGACCGGGACCAGCGCGTCGTCATCTACACCGCCGCGCCCGGCTCGCCGTCGGAAGAGGCGATGCGCCTGCTGTCGGTCATCGGCACGCAGAGCATGAACGTGCCCGGTTGACCCGGTGACCCGGTGACCCGGTGACCCGGTGACCCGGTGACCGGGTTGACCCGGTGTTCGGGTGGAGTCACTCGTACGTGTCGTCGTCGGCGTTCGGTGGCGCCGCATGTGCTGCTGTCATGTGTGACTTGAGTCACGCACGCCTCCGGCATTGGCGTAGACCTCGCACCATGTGCAACGGCGAACCCTATGGTCACACTCCGTTACCCGTCAGTATGTGGTGACGTTGTGCAGTGTTCAATGATCACTGCGTAATATTCGCTCCTCCACGCATGCGTGTTCGTCCACTTCGAGCGGTTGAGTAACCCTCACCAGTGGGCGACGGAACGCAAGTTGACGATCGCCCTTCGCATCAAGCCCTCCATGAAGAGGACTCATGACCGAAGATGTCCACGCGGAGGACGGCAGCAGCCCGGTAGCCGAGTCCGTGCTGCCACTGCCGCTGGAATTCGAAACGCTCTACCTGGCCAACCAGGAAGCGTTTCACTCCTACGCGTTGCTGCGACTCGGCACCAACGGCGCTGCCGAAGACGCGGTGCACCGCGCGTTCCTGGAAATCCTGCGGCACTGGAACGCACTGATCGAAGAGAACGACCTCCAACAGCAGATGTGGGCGATCCTCCGACGGGTCGTCATGTCGCAGACCTTGAAGGCCTTCCGCAAGCGCCTCGCGCTGCTACCCAGCGACATCGGCCTCTTCCGGGCCATGAGCAACCTGCCGCCACGCCAATTCGACGTCATCGTCCTGCGATACGTCCTGCAGTACGACACCAAGAGAATCAGCGGCTACATGGGCGTCACACCCAGCACCGTCGACCACCACTGCCGCAAGGCGAAGGAGCGGCTGGAGCCCGCCGTGGCCTCACACATCAAGACCGAGGGGGACCGGGAATGACAAAAATGGAGACACTACTGGCACAAGTCGGCACAGAACTACGCACCCGACGACGCCCGTTCGACGTAGCAGCCGGACTCCGCCGCCTCGCCGAAGACGCCGGCTACGTACGCCACACCAAAGAAATGCCACCCGTCGCACAAGCCCGCCGCCAACTCACCGCAGTCGTACGCGGAACACTCGACCAGAGCGGCGCAGCCGTCCACATCGAACGACTCGCCCAGGAAATCGGCGAAGACGGCCTCGACGGCAACCGCACACCACTCAAAGACCTCGACGTGGGCGGCGCACACGTATTCGCCTGCATGCTCCACCTCGCCGACCACCCCGAAAGCGCCCAGTTCTGGTGGCAACTCGCCGCCGGCGCCGGAAACCGCACCGCCGCCCACTGCCTCTACCTCCACCACCTCGGACGCGGCGAAAACCCCGAAGCCACCCACTGGCTCGGCCAACTCCAGCACTGCCACGACGACCCCGACGACACCCCCACGACCCACCCGCCCCACGGCGCCCGCGAACCCGGCATCACCGCCGAAGTGGCACGCCTCGCCGCACGCGACGACACCGAAGCCGTCCTCGTCTGCCGCCCCGAACGGGAAATCGCCGACCGCCTCCAGCACTGCGCCCAACAGCACTGACCCCACAGCACGGATCCCACAGCACTGCCCCCCCCACAGCAAAGAGCCTGACCGGCGGTCATCCGGTTTCCTAGGCCACCGACCGCCGACAGGCTCCTCTACAGGCACGCCCCCAGGAGGGCCACCCATGCCGAAGCGTAAGCCGAAGCTCATCCGCACGACCAGCGTCCCACCGGCCACGAACCGCCGCCGGGACGCAGCCGCCCACCTCCTGCGCGGCACCTGCTACGGCCTCGGCACCGGCCTCGTCAGCCTCGCCGCCCGATGGATCCAGCAGCATGGCTGACCGCCGCCACCACAGGGGCAGCTTCGCCCGCTGGCTGCTCCGCCAATACCGGCTCGCAGGACACGACACCGACGACGCCGAAGCCCACATCCGCATCGTCGTCACCGCCGCCGTCGCCCTCGACGCGGGACTCACCCCCGAACAGGCCACCCACCTGGCACACACCCTCGACGTCACACCCCAGCAGGTCACCGCGGCCTACTCCGCCGAGATGCGACAACGCACCCTCGACCAGCTCCTCGACCACCCCGGCCTCGCCGAACTCGACACCCACCTCGACGACATCGCCCGCTCGTGAACCACCGGTTTCGCGCCGACAGGAGGACGGGAGCCGCTCATTGGAGCGGCCCCCCGCACAATTCAACACTTGTCAATAACCTTTCACGCAAAGGTTGTTGAGTAGTCACCCCCGACCAATTCTCTACCGACCGGTAAGGCCTAGGGTCGAACCATGCGCCGAGCAAAAATCGTCTGCACCCTGGGACCCGCCACCGACTCCTACGACCAGATCAAGGCACTGGTCGAAGCCGGAATGGACGTCGCCCGCTTCAACCTCAGCCACGGCACCCACGCCGAGCACGAGGAGCGCTACCAGCGCGTGCGAAAGGCCTCCGACGAGACCGGCCGCAGCGTCGGGGTCCTCGCCGACCTTCAAGGCCCGAAGATCCGCCTCGGCCGCTTCCGCGAAGGACCCGTACTCCTTGAACGCGGCGACGAGTTCACCATCACCGTCGAAAACGGCGTAGAAGGCGACCGCCAACTCTGCGGCACCACCTACAGCGGCCTCGCCGACGACGTCGCCACCGGCGAACTCATCCTCGTCGACGACGGCAAAGTGACCCTCGAAGTCACCGCGGTCGAAGGCCCCCGCATCACCACCACCGTCATCGAAGGCGGCATGGTCTCCGACCACAAAGGCCTCAACCTCCCCGGCGTCGCCGTCTCCGTCCCCGCCCTCTCCGACAAGGACGAAGCAGACCTCCGCTGGGCGCTGCATACAGGATTCGACGTCATCGCCCTCTCCTTCGTACGCAGCGGACGCGACATCGAAGACGTCCACCGCATCATGGAAGAAGAAGGCCACCGCCTCCCCGTCATCGCCAAAGTCGAAAAGCCCCAGGCCGTCGACAACATCGAAGACATCGTCGCCGCCTTCGACGGCATCATGGTCGCCCGCGGCGACCTCGGCGTCGAAATGCCCCTCGAACAAGTCCCGATCGTCCAGAAGCGCGCCATCAAACTCGCCAAGCGCAACGCCAAGCCGGTCATCGTCGCCACCCAGATGCTCGACTCGATGATCGACAACTCCCGCCCCACCAGGGCCGAAGCGAGCGACGTCGCCAACGCGGTCATCGACGGCACGGACGCCGTGATGCTCTCCGGCGAGACCAGCGTCGGCAAGTACCCCATCGAGACGGTCAAAACGATGGGCCGCATCGTCGAAGCGGCAGAGGAAGACATCCTCGCCAAAGGCCTGCCCCCGCTCACCGAACGCAGCAAACCCCGCACCCAGGGCGGCGCCGTCGCCCGAGCCGCCGCCGAAATGGGCGACTTCCTCGGCGCCAAATTCCTCGTCGCCTTCACCCAGTCCGGCGACACGGTCCGCCGCCTCTCCCGCTACCGCTCACCCATCCCACTCCTCGCCTTCACCCCCGACAAGTCGACACGCTCCCAGCTCAATCTCACGTGGGGCGTCGAGACCCTCCTGGGCCCGCACGTCGACTCCACCGACGCGATGGTCGACCAGGTCGACGAGCTGCTCCTCAAGATCGGCCGCTGCGAGAAGGGCGACATCGTCGTCATCACGGCAGGCTCCCCACCCGGAGTCCCCGGCTCGACGAACCTCGTCCGCATCCACCACATCGGCGAGGACGACAGCCCGGAGTAGGGGTCGGGTCAGTATTTGGGGCCGATGTGGGCGTCCATGAGGGCGACGGAGGCTTTGCGGGCCACGGAGATGTTGAAGGGGTCACTGCCGCGGGCCAATACGGTCCACCCGACGCCGACCCCGGTCAAGGTCTCGGTAAAGAGCTTCCGAATGTCGTCGGACTTGTTGGTGAAGAAGTACCGCGGGTACTCGTACCGCTTGCGCTCACCGGCGACCATCCGGGTCGTCCAGTTGGTGATGCGGCAGCCGTCGGAGTGGATGAGTCCACGGATGAACCCCCACGGGTGGGCGTCGACGATCTCTTGCTGCCAAGGTTCGAGGGCGATCTTGCGGTTGTGCTTCTTGCCGGGGCCGTGCTGGGGGAACATGCACCAAAGGTGTTTCGAGTAGACCTTCACGCTCCGACAGCCGGTCCTGCGGACGCGACAGACCGAGTTGTCGGGGAACACCGCGCGCATCGCCTCTTCACAGAGGTCCATGAGCCCCGGCCATGCCTCGGCGCAGGCGATCATCAGGCTCGGGACGCGGTGGGCGGAGTACCGGATGATGTGTCCGTCGCCGAGATAGAGGCCCAGGAGGTACGAGTACGCGCCTTCGTCGAGCTCGCGGCCATCGCAGCGTGGACATTTCGGATCGTGTCCCCCGGGACATTCTCCGCGTTTGGCTCGGTCCATGTGCTTCCAGTAGCCGATGGTGCCGAGTGGCACGTTCAGCTCACGCGCGACCCAAGCGTTTTTCGCTCCGCCGCGCAGCAGCGTGAGCGCCTTCTGTCGCACCTCTGTGCCGTGGAAGTTCATACGGCCACTCTGTGCAACGGAACGTGGCTGCACGTAGCAAAAAGCGGAGATCCACGCGAATGTGGACCTCCGCTTTTCGGCGGTGCCGGGTGCGGGATTCGAACCCGCAAGCCCTCTCAGGCAGAGGTGTTTGAGACCTCCGTGTATACCGTTCCACCAACCCGGCCAGGCGCTGCCGGAAGTGTACCGGGTCACCGGCGACCATTGCAGCTAGGTACCCTGCTAGGGCAGCGCACCTGCCATGAACGAGGAGCCCCCCGTGACCGCCCCCGAGTCGCCCCAGCCCACCGACGCGTCCGACGACGACAAGTCGCACGTGCCTCCGCTGACGACCCGCGTCGTCATCGCCGAGGACGAGGCCCTGATCCGGCTCGACCTCAAAGAGATGCTCGAGGAAGAGGGCTACAGCGTCGTGGGTGAGGCCGGTGACGGTCAGACGGCCGTCGAGCTGGCCCGCGAGCACCAGCCGGACCTGGTGATCCTGGACGTGAAGATGCCCGTCATGGACGGCATCTCCGCGGCCGAGAAGATCGCCGAGGAGTCCATCGCCCCCGTACTGATGCTGACCGCGTTCTCGCAGCGCGACCTCGTCGAGCGCGCGCGGGACGCAGGCGCGATGGCGTACCTGGTGAAGCCCTTCAGCAAGACGGACGTCGTCCCGGCGATCGAGATGGCCGTCTCGCGCTTCACGGAGCTGAAGACGCTGGAGAAGGAGGTCGCCGACCTCTCGCAGCGTCTGGAGACGCGGAAGCTCGTGGACCGGGCGAAGTCGATTCTGCAGACGGAGTACGGCCTGACGGAGCCCGCCGCGTTCCGGTGGATCCAGAAGACGTCGATGGACCGGCGGTTGTCGATGCAGCAGGTCGCGGAGGCGGTCATCGAGGACGCCGAGGAGAAGAAGGCGTCCAAGGGCTAGCCCGGACCGGAGTGGACGTACGAGGAGGCCCGCACCCCCAGCCAGGGGTGCGGGCCTCCTCGTATGCGGGGGAGGGCAGGGGCTCAGTCCTCGCCCAGGTACGCCTTGCGTACGGACTCGTCGTGGAGGAGGTCGCCGCCCGTTCCGGAGAGGACGATCTTGCCGACTTCCATGACGTGGCCGTGGTCGGCGAGGGAGAGCGCCGCTTGGGCGTTCTGTTCGACGAGGAGGATCGTCGTGCCGTTCGCCTTGAGCTCGGCGATGGTCGCCATGATTTTCTGCATCATGATCGGGGAGAGGCCCATGGAGGGTTCGTCGAGCATGAGCAGTTTCGGCTGGGACATGAGGGCGCGGCCCATGGCGAGCATCTGCTGTTCGCCGCCCGACAGCGTGCCCGCGGCTTGCTTCTTTCGTTCGCCGAGGATCGGGAAGAGTTCGTAGACGCGCTTGATGTCCTTTTCGATGGCTGCTTTGTCGGAGCGGAGGTAGGCGCCGAGGCGGAGGTTGTTCTCGATGGTCATGCGGGGGAAGATGTGGCGGCCTTCGGGGGAGTGGGCGAGGCCTTGGGCGACGATTTGGTCGGCGCGGTATTTGCGGAGCGGTTTTCCGTTGAATTTGATGGAGCCGCCTACTGGTTTCAGCAGGCCTGAGAGCGTGCGGAGCGTCGTCGTCTTGCCCGCGCCGTTCGTGCCGATGAGGGTGACGACTTCTCCTGCGTCGACTTTGAAGCTGATGCCTTTGACGGCTTCGATTTTTCCGTAGGCGACGCGGAGGTCCTCGACCTCAAGGAGTGCGGTCATTTGTTGTTCTCCTCGAAGGGCTCGCCGAGGTAGGCGGCGATGACGCGGTCGTCCTGTTGCACGGTTTCGCTGGTGCCTTCGACGAGTTTTTCGCCTTGGACGAGGACGGCGACGCGGTCGCAGAGGTTGAAGATGAAGCGCATGTCGTGCTCGATGACGAGGACGGCGATTCCCATGTCCCGGATGGCGAAGACGAGTTCTTCGGTGGCGCGGGTTTCTTGGGGGTTCATGCCGGCGGTGGGTTCGTCGAGCAGGAGGAGGCCGGGTTCGCTGGCGAGGGCGCGGGCGATTTCCAGCTTGCGTTGTTCTCCGTAGGGGAGGTTGCGGGAGAGGTGTTCGGCTTTTGCGGCGAGGCCGACGAATTCGAGGAGTTCCATGGCGCGTGCTTTGGAGGCTGCTTCGGCCTTGTGGAATCCGGGTCCGCGCAGGAGTGCTGACCAGAGGCCTTCTTTGGTGCGGGTGTGGCGGCCGACGAGGACGTTTTCGAGGACCGTCATGTTGGCGAAGAGGCGGATGTTCTGGAACGTGCGGGCGATGCCTGCTGCGGTGACTTTGAAGGACTTGGAGGGCAGGACGGTGCCCTTGTAGCGGACTTCGCCTTCGGTGGGGATGTAGAGCCCGGTGAGGCAGTTGAAGAAGGTGGTTTTGCCTGCGCCGTTGGGGCCGATGAGTCCGACGATTTCGCCGCTGTTGACGGTGAGGTCGACGTTGCGTACGGCGGTGAGGCCGCCGAAGCGCATGGTGACGCCGCGGGCGTCGAGGACGGTCTGTCCTGCCGGGGTGGCGGGGGTGCGGTCCTCTTTGGTCATGTCGGTGGTCATGGTCAGACCCCTGTCTTGCTGAGGGCTGCGGGTGGCGGCGTCTCGCCGGGGCTGAGGTCGGCTTCGTGGAATTCGAGTTGGCGGCGGCGGTTGGGGATGAGGCCTTCGGGGCGGAAGCGCATGAGGAGTGCGAGGGCGAGTCCGAAGGCGAAGAGCTGGTAGTCGCCGAGGAATTGGAGTTTGTTGGGGATGAGGTAGAGCAGTGAGGCGCCGACGAGGGGTCCGCTGATGGTGCCCATGCCGCCGAGGACGACGGCGGCGAGCAGGAAGGCGGAGTTGGGTGGTACGGAGTTGGCGAATTGGTATTGCTCGGGGGTGACGGTGTAGGTGACGTGGGCTTGCACGGTGCCGGCGAGGCCTGCGAGTGAGGCGCCGAGGGCGAAGGCGGTGAGTTTGACGCGGAAGCCGTTGATGCCCATGGCGAGTGCCGCGGTTTCGTCTTCGCGGATGGCGACCCAGGCGCGTCCGATGCGGGAGTCTCCGCTGCGTCGGAAGACGAGGACGACGACGAGGGTGATGAGCAGCATCAGGAAGAAGTAGTTGGCGAAGCGGCCGATGGTCTGGCCGAGGATGCTGTGTTCCACGCCGAAGTCGAAGCCGAGGATTTCCAGGTTGGGGATGGAGGAGATGCCGTTGGACCCGTTGGTGATGTCGGGTCCTGAGGAGCCGTCGCTGTTGTTGGCGGCGAGGCGGAAGATCTCTCCGAAGCCGAGGGTGACGATGGCGAGGTAGTCGCCGCGGAGGCGGAGGGTGGGGGCGCCGATGAGGACGCCGAAGACGAGGGATGCGCCGGCGCCGACGAGGATGGCTCCCCAGAAGGGGAGGTGGATGTCGAAGGGGGAGGAGGGGGTTCCGGAGACCATGGATGCGGCGTAGGCGCCGACGCCGAGGAAGGCGACGTATCCGAGGTCGAGGAGTCCTGCGAGTCCGACGACGATGTTCAGGCCGAGGGCGACGGTGGCGAAGATGAGGATGTAGACGCCGATGGTGGCGTATTGGTCGTCGCTTTGTGTGAAGGGGAAGGCTGCGGCGGCGAGGAAGGCGCCGATGAGGGTGATGTTGCGGTGGCGTGCGGTGTAGGTGGAGATTTGTGCGACGAGTCCTGCTTTGGCGAGTGCGGCGAAGCCGAAGCCGACGGTGATGAGGAATCCGATGAAGAGTTCGTCGTATTCGGTGCCGATGCCGTAGGTGAAGACGAGCAGGCCGGTGGCGAGGGCCGTGATGATGATGAGGATTTCGAGGTATGAGTTGAGTTTGCGGGGCGGGGCGGGGGTGTCTGCGGCGAAGGCGCCCTTGATGATGATGCGGCCGTTGCGGGCGCGGTGTTTGTACTGTTCCCAGGTGCTGTCTTCGTCGTCGACCGGGTAGGTGTGCGGTCGTTGGAAGGGCAGGGCGAGGGCGCCGGTGAGGGCGGCGAGGGTGGCGATGGCGGCGATCCAGCCGCCGGGTTCGAGGTTGGCGAGGCCGCCGAGTTTTTTGCTGATGGCGTAGAGGGTGTACCAGGCGGTGGCGAAGGCGGCGACGGCGGCGTATTTGAGGGCGGCGTCGGCTCCGGCGGGGGCGAGGGCGCGGAGGCCTTTGGTGCCGTAGGAGGCGAGTCCGTAGAGGGTGGTGAGGGCGCCGGCGATGAGGACGAGCCATTGGAGTCCGCCGGGGTAGCCGTAGACGGTGAGGTCGCCGGGGAATGTGGCGGTCCAGGTCCAGGCGAGGAATGCGGAGATGACGGTGAGGATGCCGCCGCCGGTGGCGAGTGCGCGGGCGGGGCCGGCGGGGAGGGGGATGAGCCCGGTGTGGGGCTTGTCCTTGCCGGGGGTCTGCGGGCGGGGGCCGTCGGCCGGTGTGGTGTGTGTGGTCATGGTTGTCACGCCCTGTCCGCGACGCGCTCGCCGAGCAGGCCTTGGGGCCTGACGAGGAGGACGATGATGAGGAGTACGAACGCCCAGACGTCGGCCCAGGACTGGCCGCCGAGTTTGTCCATGCCGGGGACGTCGTTGATGTAGGCGGTGGCCATGGATTCGGCGAGGCCGAGGACGACGCCGCCGATCATGGCGCCGTAGATGTTGCCGATGCCGCCGAGTACGGCTGCGGTGAAGGCTTTGAGGCCGAGGATGAAGCCCATGCGGAAGTCGATCTGGCCGTATTTGAGGCCGCGGGCGACTGCTGCGATGCCGGCGAAGGCGGCGCCGATGGCGAAGGCGACGACGATGACGCGGTCGGTGTTGATCCCCATGAGTTTGGCGGTGTCGGGGTCTTGTGCGGTGGCTTGCATGCCGCGGCCGATGCGGGTCTTCATGACGAAGTAGCCGAGGGCGACCATGCAGATGGGTGCGGCGACGAGCAGGAAGATGTCGCCGGGTTGCATGGTGACGGAGCCGATGTGGATGGAGCCGCCGGGCAGTTCGGGGAAGGAGCGGGCGGATTTTGCTTCGGGGTACCAGGCCCAGACGGCTTGCTGGAGGGCGAGGGAGAGGCCGATGGCGGTGATGAGGGGGGCGAGGCGGGGTGCTTCGCGCAGGGGGCGGTAGGCGAAGCGTTCGGCTCCGACGGCGATGGTGGTGGAGACGAAGATGGCGCCTATGAGCATGAGGGGTGTGGCGGCCCACATGCTGGTGCCGTCGGGGAGCCAGAGCCAGACCGTGAGGGCACCGAATCCGCCGGTCATGAAGATCTCGCCGTGGGCGAAGTTGATGAGCTGGACGATGCCGTAGACCATTGTGTAGCCGATGGCGATCAGGCCGTACATGGATCCCAATAGCAGGCCGTTGACCAGCTGTTGCGGCAGTTCGTGCACCGCAGGTCCTCCGAGTCTTTCGATGTCGTACGACCGTTTCGCGGTGGCTCAGCGGCCTGCGCGCGGTCGCACGCTCCTGGTGACGGGTGCGACGGATGCGACGCCGCGCGGGGCGCTGGTGTGTGAGCGCCCCGCGCGGTCTGTCGTGGGCTGCGGGTCGTGCGTCAGTTGGATCCGGCGTAGGTGCCGGACTCGACGGGCTTCCAGCCGGTCTTGGGGTCGGTCGACTTGACCTGGTAGACGGTGAGCTGCTTGTTGGTCGCGTCGCCGTACTGGTCGAAGGAGACCTTGCCGGTGACGCCGTCGAAGGAGACGTCCTTCATGGCGTCGATGACCTTGGTGCGGGCGTCGTCGGGCAGTTTGCCGTCGTTGTCGTCGACGATCTTCTTGACGGCTTCGATGATGGCCCAGGCGCTGTCGTAGGAGTAGCCGCCGTAGGCTTCGTAGGCTTCCTTGAAGCCGGCCTTCTTGTAGTTGGCGATGAATTCCTTGGCGGAGGGGAGTTCTTCGACGGGCTGGCCGACGGAGGTGGCGTAGTCGCCGATGCCCTGTTTGCCGGAGAGCTTGATGAAGTCGGCGCTGTAGATGCCGTCGCCGCCGACGAGGGGGGCTTTGGAGCCGGCCTGCTTCATCTGCTTGCTGAGGGGTCCGGCCTGGGGGTATTCGCCGCCGTAGTAGACGAGGTCCGCGTCGGAATTGCGGATCTTGGTGGCGACGGCGCCGAAGTCCTTGGTGTCGGGGTTGATGTGTTCGGTGCCGACGACTTTGCCGCCGAGCTTGGTGAACTCGTCCTTGAAGGTGGCGGCGAGTCCGGCGCCGTAGGTCTTCTTGTCGTCGACGACGAAGACCTTCTTCTTCTTGGCCTTGTTGTACAGGTACTGGGCGGCGAAGGGCCCTTGGATCGCGTCGGTGGTGGCCGTGCGGAAGTAGGACTTGTAGGGTCGCGCCTTCTTGCCGCCGTTCCAGTCCGGGCCCTGGGTGAGGGCGGGGTTGGTGTTGGCGGGGGAGACCTGGATGAGTTTGGCGTCGTCGAAGACCTTCTGCATGGATTCGGCGACGGAGGAGTTCAGGGGGCCGACGGCTCCGAGGACGCTCTTGTCGGCGACGAACTTGGTGGCGTTCGTCTGGCCGGACGAGGGCTGGCCCTGGTCGTCGAGGGCCTGGATCTTGAACGTGACTCCGTCGACGTACTTCTTCTCGTTGGCCTGTTTGGTGGCGAGGTCGACGGAGTTGCGGATGCCGAGGCCCAGTGCGGAGAGTTCACCGGTCAGTGGCGCGTCGACGCCGATGACCACGGTGGTGCCGCCCCCACCGGCCTCGTTTCCGTCGTCCTTGTCGTCGCGCGAGCCACAGGCGGTGAGGGTGAGAGCCCCCGCGGTGAGTGCAGCGGTGATGGCTATGAGCGAACGTTGACGCACGATCAGTCCTTTCCCCTGGCACGGCTGTCCCTTGTTGGGATGCCGAGTCGAGCGCGGAACCGAACTGACAGGAATCCGGTGGGCGCGGTGACTGGCCGTGACTCTAAGGGCGGCTTTGTTCCTGGTGGAGTGGTCGGACCAAGGCTGTGACGCTCTTGTTATGCCACGGAGTATTCCGGGCTGGAACGCGGGGGGCGGTTGAGGCTGAATATGGCCTTGTTCGGTGGATCTCGGTGGATCCGCATGCTGAGAATCTCCGGCGGAACTTCCAGGACTGTAAAGTCCTTTTACTCATGACAGTGGTGTTCGTGGGCATGCGGCGTCGAGAGCCCCGGAAAGATCATTCGCGTATTCCGGACCCAGGATGTAACTCTGCCTCTCGTTTGCGCGCACATTACGCAGAGTCACCTCCAGAAAAGGGAGGCTGGCATTCCGGGGCACTTCTCCGCATTCGCGAATGTGCATCGTAATGATCAACTTCCGGGGTGATCCCGATTTAACCGTGAAAGGGGCGGGAGGGGAGGTGCTGACCGAAAGGGCCGCTGACGGCTGGGAGACCCGCCGGACGGTCGCCGCCGGACCCGACTCCTGCGCGAACGTGACGCTGAAGGTGAAGTTCCGGTCCCCGGCCCGTGGATGCGACATGCCGCCCGCGTACGTCACCGCCACGCTCTGCGACGGCCAGGGCGGGGGCGGCGCGGGCGGCGGTTCCGGACGGGTCAGATAGAGGGTGAGTCCGGCGGCGCCCGCGAGCGCGGCCGCGCAGGCGGCGAGCGTCGTACGGCGGTGGCGCAGCCGGTGCGGCGCGGTGCGGGCCACCGGGTGCGGCAGGGCCCGCTCGTGGTCGTAGGTGTCCTCGCCCGGCTCGACCGGTCCGATGGCGTTCACACCCACGGCCCGCCGCTCGGACCGCCGTGCCGATAGCGTTCGGCGCACTTCGCCCGCGCCTGGCGGGCGATCAACTCCCGCCCTGCGGCGTCTGTTTCCCGTCTGCGTTCGGTGCGTGCGGCGTCCAGGATGTCGCGCAGGATCATGTACTGCCCGTTGGAGAGACCCATCGACTGGTAGTCGCCGTAGCCCGTGTCGCCCGAGTCGTAGATCTGCCGCGCCCACTTGGTGATGACCGTGGCGCAGAGGCGGGCGGGCGGTGTGGTCCCTGCGGAGGGGTGCGAGGTGTGCGGGGTACGGAGGGTGGCGTCGGGACCGTCGTCGGAGCCGGAGCCGGAGCCGGAGCTTCCGCATCCGGCGGTGAGGGCGGCGGTGAGGGCGAGCGCACAGAGCGATATCCGGTGCCTCATGTGGAGACGCTAGTGCGGAGCGGCCGCTCCGACAATGAGCTGGGCGGGCCTTACGGGCCGCGCGCCCCCGCTTCCGCCCCTGCCCCCGCCCCCGCGCGGGCGGGGGCGGTCCGTCTGCCGGGCGTCAGCCTGCCGAGGCGACCGAGCCCGTCTCGGGGGTCGCGTCGCGCAGCATGCAGGTCAGTCGGGCGCTGCAGACGCGCTTGCCCTGCTCGTCGCTGATCACGATCTCGTACGTCGCCGTCGAGCGGCCCCGGTGCACGGGCGTCGCCACGCCGGTGACCAGGCCGGAGCGGGCGCCGCGGTGGTGCGTGCAGTTCAGGTCGACGCCGACGGCGAGTTTGTGGGCGCCGCCGTGCAGCATCGCGCCGACCGAGCCGAGGGTCTCGGCGAGGACCGCGGACGCCCCGCCGTGCAGGAGTCCGTACGGCTGGGTGTTGCCTTCGACGGGCATCGTGCCGACGACGCGGTCCGCCGAGGCCTCCAGGACCTGTACGCCCATGCGGGTGCCGAGGTGCCCCGCCGAGAACAGGGAGGGCAGGTCGACACCGAGCGCGGCGTACTCGTCGATGACCTCTGGCGGGAACTTCACGCTGTGCTGCTCACCCATGGGCCCGGCTCCGTTCGTTCGTCGTCGTCAGCTGTCGCTGAGCGAACGCTCAGTCGAGCGCCGATTGTTCCAGGCGTACGACGACGGACTTGCTGGCAGGGGTGTTGCTGGTGTCCGCGGTGGCGTCCAGCGGCACCAGGACGTTGGTCTCGGGGTAGTAGGCGGCCGCGCAGCCGCGGGCCGTCGGGTAGTGCACGATCCGGAAGCCGGGCGCGCGGCGCTCGATCCCGTCCTGCCATTCGCTGACGAGGTCGGCGTACGTGCCTTCGGCGAGGCCGAGGTCGGCCGCGTCCTGGGGGTTGACGAGGACGACGCGGCGGCCGTTCTTGATGCCGCGGTAGCGGTCGTCGAGGCCGTAGATGGTGGTGTTGTACTGGTCGTGGGAGCGCAGGGTCTGCAACAGCAGGCGCCCTTGCGGGAGCTTCGGGTACTCGATGGGGGAGGCCGTGAAGTTGGCCTTGCCGGTGGCGGTGGGGAAGCGGCGCTCGTCGCGGGGCGCGTGGGGCAGCGCGAAGCCGCCGGGGTGCGCCGCCACCTTCGTATTGAAGTCCTCGAAGCCGGGGATCACGCGTGCGATGCGGTCGCGCACGGTGGCGTAGTCCTTCTCGAACTCCTCCCAGGGCGTGTGCGAGGCGCTGCCCAGGACGCGGCGCGCCAGGCGGCACACGATGGCGGGCTCGGACAGGAGGTGCTTGCCCGCGGGTTCCAGGCGTCCGCGTGAGGCGTGCACCATGCCCATGGAGTCCTCGACGGTCACGAACTGCTCGCCGCTGCCCTGGAGGTCCCGCTCGGTGCGGCCCAGGGTCGGCAGGATGAGGGCGCGCGCGCCGGTGACGGCGTGCGAGCGGTTCAGCTTCGTCGACACGTGCACGGTGAGGCGTGCTTTGCGCATCGCCGCTTCGGTGACTTCTGTGTCGGGGGAGGCGGCTACGAAGTTGCCGCCCATCGCGAAGAACACCTTCGCCTCGCCGTCGCGCAGGGCCCGGATGGCGCGGACGACGTCCAGGCCGTGGTGGCGGGGCGGCGCGAAGCCGAACTCTTTCTCCAGGGCGTCGAGGAAGGCGGGCGCGGGGCGTTCGAAGATGCCCATGGTGCGGTCGCCCTGCACGTTCGAGTGGCCGCGCACGGGGCAGACGCCCGCTCCGGGGCGGCCGATGTTGCCGCGCAGCAGGAGGAAGTTGACGACTTCGCGGATGGTGGGCACGGCGTGCTTGTGCTGGGTGAGCCCCATCGCCCAGCACACGACGGTGCGCTTCGAGGCGAGGATCATGCGCAGTGCTTCCTCGATGCGGTCGCGCTCCAGGCCCGTGGCGGTGAGGGTGTCGTCCCAGTCGGCGGCGCGTGCGGCGTCGGCGAACTCTTCGTAGCCGTGGGTGTGTTCGCGGACGAACTCCTTGTCGACGGCTCCCTCCGTCTCCAGGATGAGCTTGTTGAGGAGGCGGAAGAGGGCCTGGTCGCCGCCGAGGCGGATCTGTAGGAAGAGGTCGGTGAGGGCGGTGCCCTTGAGCATGCCCTGGGGGGTCTGCGGGTTCTTGAAGCGCTCCAGGCCGGCTTCGGGCAGCGGGTTGACCGTGATGATCTTCGCGCCGTTGTTCTTGGCCTTCTCCAGGGCGGAGAGCATGCGCGGGTGGTTCGTGCCCGGGTTCTGCCCGGCGACGATGATCAGGTCCGACTTGTAGAGGTCCTCCAGGAGGACGCTGCCCTTGCCGATGCCGATGGTCTCGGTGAGTGCGGAGCCCGATGACTCGTGGCACATGTTCGAGCAGTCGGGGAGGTTGTTCGTGCCGAGCTCGCGGGCGAACAGCTGGTACAGGAACGCCGCTTCGTTGCTGGTGCGGCCCGAGGTGTAGAAGACGGACTCGTCGGGGGAGTCCAGTGCCGCGATCTCCTCGGCGACGATGTCGAAGGCCCGCTCCCAGGAGACGGGTTCGTACCGCTCGCCGCCCTCCGGCAGGTACATGGGGTGGGTGAGGCGGCCCTGCTGTCCCAGCCAGTAGCCGCTGCGGGTGGCGAGGTCCGCGACCGGGTGGGCGGTGAAGAAGTCGGGTGTGACGCGCCGCAGCGTGGCCTCTTCGGCGACGGCCTTCGCGCCGTTCTCGCAGAACTCCGCCTTGTGCCGGTGGTCCGGCTCGGGCCAGGCGCAGCCGGGGCAGTCGAAGCCGTCCTTCTGATTGACGCGCAGCAGGGTCAGCGCGGTGCGCCGCACGCCCATCTGCTGCTGTGCCATCCGCAGGGTGTGACCGATGGCGGGCAGGCCTGCGGCGGCGTGCTGCGCCTCGGCGACCTGCGGTGCGTCCTGGACCGGATCGCCCTTGGGCGGCTTGCTTGCCATGGTCGGCTCCCCTTCGAGGACCTGCGTGAGCTGCGGCTCCCACCTGCGTGAGCCATGTCTCCGATCCTCCCACGCGACGGTGACAATGCCGGGCTCAGGGGCGGCACGGGGCCGGACTGTCAGTGGGGCGTGGCAGGATCGGGGACGTGGCAGAAACAGCATCGAAGAAGAAGTCCGAGACCGCGGCGACGAAGGCCCACAAGGCGGGCGGTGAGCAGCGCCCGCGCCTGCTCCTCATGGACGGGCACTCCCTGGCGTACCGGGCGTTCTTCGCGCTGCCCGCGGAGAATTTCACGACCGCGACGGGCCAGCCGACGAACGCGATCTACGGCTTCGCGTCGATGCTGGCGAACACGCTGCGCGACGAGGCGCCCACGCACTTCGCGGTGGCGTTCGACGTCTCGCGCAAGACGTGGCGTTCGGAGGAGTTCTCGGAGTACAAGGCGAACCGCTCCAAGACCCCGGACGAGTTCAAGGGTCAGGTCGAGCTGATCGGCGAGGTGCTCGACGCGATGCACGCGGTGCGTTTCGCGGTCGACGGCTTCGAGGCGGACGACGTCATCGCCACCCTGGCCACACAGGCGGAGGCGGCCGGTTTCGATGTGCTGATCGTCACGGGTGACCGTGACTCCTTCCAGCTGATCACCGACCATGTGACGGTGCTGTATCCCACGAAGGGCGTCTCGGAGCTGACGCGCTTCACCCCGGCGAAGGTCGAGGAGAAGTACGGCCTCACGCCCAGCCAGTACCCGGACTTCGCGGCGCTGCGCGGCGACCCGTCGGACAACCTTCCGGGCATTCCTGGCGTCGGCGAGAAGACCGCCGCGAAGTGGATCAACCAGTTCGGTTCGTTCGCCGATCTCGTCGAGCGCGCTGAGGAGGTCAAGGGCAAGGCCGGGCAGAACTTCCGCGACCACTTGGACGCGGTCAAGCTCAACCGCCGCCTCACCGAGATGGTCCGCGACGTCGAACTGCCCAAGACGGTCGCCGACTTGGAGCGCGCTCCGTATGACCGTACGGCGCTCGCGATGGTCCTGGACACCCTGGAGATCCGCAACCCCTCGCTGCGGGAGCGGCTTCTCGCCGTCGACCCGGGCGCGGAGGAGGTCGAGCAGGCCCCCGCCGAGCCGGGCGTGGAGCTGGACGGCACGGTGCTCGGCGCGGGCGAGCTGGCCCCGTGGCTGGCCGAGCACGGCAGGGCGGTCCTCGGCCTTGCCACGGTCGACACCTGGGCGCTCGGGACGGGCACGGTCACCGAGATCGCGCTGGCCGCGGCGGGCGGGGCGGCGGCATGGTTCGACCCGTCGACCCTGGACGAGGCCGATGAGAACGCCTTCGCGGCGTGGATCGGCGACCCCACCAAGCCCAAGGTCCTGCACAACGCCAAGGGCGCGATGCGGGTCTTCCCCGAGCAGGGGTGGAGCGTGGACGGCGTCACCATGGACACGGCGCTCGCCGCGTATCTGGTGAAGCCGGGCCGCCGCTCCTTCGCCCTCGACGCGCTCTCCCTGGAGTATCTGGGCCGTGAGCTGGCGCCCGCCTCCGCCGCCGAGGGGCAGCTCGCCTTCGGTACGGAGGAGGACGACCGGGCCGAGGCCGACTTCCTGATGTCGCAGGCCCGCACCATCCTCGACCTGGGTACGGCCTTCGGCGAGAAGCTGACGGAGGTCCGCGCGAGCGATCTGCTCGCCGACATCGAGCTGCCGACGTCCACGCTCCTGGCCCGCCTGGAGCGGCACGGCATCGCGGCGGACCGCGCCCACCTGGAGGCCATGGAGCAGCAGTTCGCGGGCGCGGTGCAGCAGGCAGTGAAGGAGGCGCACGCCGCGGCGGGCCACGAGTTCAACCTCGGCTCGCCCAAGCAGCTCCAGGAAGTCCTCTTCGGCGAGCTGAACCTCCCCAAGACGAAGAAGACGAAGACCGGTTACACCACGGACGCCGACGCGTTGGCCTGGCTCGCGGCCCAGACCGAGAACGAACTGCCGGTCATCATGCTCCGCCACCGCGAGCAGGCGAAGCTGCGCGTCACCGTCGAGGGCCTGATCAAGGCGATCGCCGCGGACGGCCGCATCCACACCACCTTCAACCAGACGGTGGCGGCGACGGGCCGGCTCTCCTCCACGGAGCCGAACCTGCAGAACATCCCCGTCCGTACGGACGAGGGCCGCGCGATCCGCCGCGGCTTCGTGGTCGGCGAGGGCTTCGAGTCCCTCATGACCGCGGACTACAGCCAGATCGAACTGCGCGTGATGGCCCACCTCTCCGAGGACGAGGGCCTCCTGGAGGCGTTCTCGTCCGGCGAGGACCTGCACACGACGGTCGCCTCGCAGGTGTTCGGCGTCGACGGTTCGGCGGTCGACGCGGAGATGCGCCGCAAGATCAAGGCCATGTCGTACGGCCTTGCGTACGGTCTGTCCGCGTTCGGTCTCTCCCAGCAGCTGAACATCGACGCGGGCGAGGCCCGTGCCCTGATGGACACGTACTTCGAGCGGTTCGGCGGTGTACGGGACTATCTGCGCCGCGCCGTCGACGAGGCCCGCGCGACGGGGTACACGGAGACGATGCTCGGCCGCCGTCGCTACCTCCCCGACCTCAACAGCGACAACCGTCAGCGTCGCGAGATGGCCGAGCGGATGGCCCTGAACGCGCCGATCCAGGGCACGGCCGCGGACATCGTCAAGATCGCCATGCTGAACGTGCACGGTGCGCTCACCGCGGCGAAGCTCGACTCGCGCATGCTGCTGCAGGTCCACGACGAAATCGTCCTGGAGATCGCTCCTGGTGAGCGGGCGAAGGTGGAGGAGCTGGTCCGCAGGGAGATGGCGGGGGCGGCGGATCTGCGGGCGCCGTTGGATGTTTCGGTGGGGGTGGGGGCGGACTGGGAATCCGCAGCGCACTAGCCCTCCCGGGCGGGGGAGCGGGCCTTACCCGCCCCCTCCGGGGGCGGCCCTTGGGGGGGCTCGGGCTCCCGTCCCTGCGGGCCGGCTGTGGCTGTCGCGCAGACCCCCGCGCCCCTTGGGGGTGCTCCGGCTCCTTGTCCCTGCGGGCCGGCTGTGGCTGGTCGCGCAGTTCCCCGCGCCCCTGGTGGGGGGGGCTTCGGCTCCTGTGCCTGCGGGTTGGTTGTGGCTGGTCGCGCAGTTCCCCGCGCCCCTGGTGGGGGGGCTTCGGCTCCTGTGCCTGCGGGTTGGTTGTGGCTGGTCGCGCAGTTTCCCGCGCCCCTGGGGGCAGGCCGCGGCCCCACCTCGACCGCCCCGCGCAGCGGAACCGCCCCGCGCAGCGGAGTCATCCCGCTCAAGCCCAGCGCAGCGGCGCCGCGGGGCCTCACTCGCGTGGCCCCCGGTGGGGCGCACCCGGTGCTGGGCGGGGGACAGGATGTGGGTATGGGTTCTTACCTGCGTAAAAGCCGTTCGGCGCTCGCTGCGGCGTTGACCACGGCTCTTCTTGCTCCTATACCGGCGGTCGCCGCCGAAGCCGGCCAGCGGCAGGGCGCAGCGCTCTGCAGGGCGGGTCGTGACCGTGTTTTCGCCGCTCGGATGTCCAGGGACATCCGGGCGGCGTTGTCGTCCCGGCGGGGAACCGTCTCCGTGGCCGTGCGCGACAGCCGTACCGGGCTGGTCTGTGACCTCGCGAGCCGACGGCGTTACGACTCGGCCAGTGTCGTCAAGGTCCTGGCGATGGAGGCCGCGCTGCGGCGCGCGCAGGAGTGGGGGCGGGGTCTCACCGACTGGGAGCGCCGCAAGATCCGCCCGATGATCACCGTGTCGGACAACAGCGCGACCGTGCGGCTCTGGAGCGACCTCGGCCAGGTCTGTCTCGCCCGGTTCCTGCGCCGCGTCGGGACCACCGCCACCACCCTGGGTTCGTACGGCCGTTGGGGGCTGACCCGCACGACGGCGGCCGATCAGCTGCGGTTGCTGGATGTGCTCACGGGGGCCCGCCGCGTCCTCGGGCCCGGCTCGCGCGCGTACGGGCTGCGGCAGCTGGCCGATGTGCGGCGCGATCAGCGCTGGGGCGTGCCCGCGGGTGTGCCGCGCGGTGTCCGGGCGCATCTCAAGAACGGTTGGCTGCCCCGGTCCACGCACGGCTGGCGGGTGCACAGCGTGGGCGCGTTCACCGGTGAGGGGCGCACCTACCGGATCGTCGTCCTTTCGCACGACAACCCTTCGATGGCGTACGGAGTGCGTACCATCGAGCGCATCGCGCAGGCCGTGCACCGGGGCCTCAACAAGGGCCGCTCCCTCAGCCAGGGTTTCACCCCGGAGAGCGAGATCAGCGAGGTTCCGGACGGTTCGGCTCCGGCGGAGGGCGAGGGCGGGGAGCCCAGCGCGGAACCCGCCGCGTAACAGACTTGTCGCGACGACAAGGCCAACTGGTAAAAACCGGGCACGAACGGGTGTCTGGGCGCCCGAAGTTGTCGTAGTGTCGCCTGAGTCGACTCACTGGAATGTGCGGGCGTACGACAACAAGCGTGTACGCGGGGGTTCGCGTGCACGGAGGTGGGGGCGGCGGGCAACGGCCGCCACAAGGGGAGGGGTGGCTCGGTCATGGCGCCGGTATTCGGCAGGCGGCTGCGCAGAGGAACGATGACCGCAGCGGTGGCCGCGGCGGCAGTGGCGGCTCTCGCCGCGTCGCAGGCTCCGGGCGTGACGGACGTGCCGGGCGGCAAGGAAGCGGCGGCGGGCGCCGCGGACACCGCGGAGACGCCCGACGGCTCCGCGACGGGTGACTCCCCGTACTACACCGACCTGCCTCCGCTGCAGAGCCCCGTCCCGCCGAAGACCAGCGGCCACGAAGCGGGTCTGCCGGCCACCGTCCTCGACGCGTACAAGAAGGCCGAGTCCGCGCTCAACGCCGACAGGCCCGGCTGCAACCTGCCCTGGCAGCTGCTCGCCGCCATCGGCAAGGTCGAGTCGGGCCAGGCCCGCGGTGGCCGCGTCGACGCGGACGGCACCACGCTCAAGCCGATCCTGGGCCCGGTCCTGAACGGCAACGGCTTCGCGAAGATCACCGACACCGACAAGGGCGCGTACGACGGGGACACGACGCACGACCGTGCGGTCGGCCCCATGCAGTTCATCCCGTCGACGTGGGCCACCTCGGGCCGGGACGGCAACGGCGACGGCAAGAAGGACCCCAACAACATCTACGACGCGGCGCTCGCCGCCGGGTACTACCTCTGCGCGAACGACCGCGATCTGTCCGTCGAGGACGACCTGCACCAGGCGATCCTGAGCTACAACCGCTCTACGGAGTACCTGAACACGGTCCTGTCGTGGCTGGAGTTCTACCGCAAGGGCACCCACGAGATCCCGGACGGTTCGGGCACACTGCCCGACGACCGCAGCGACACCCGGTACCCGGGCCCGAAGGTGCCGGTCTCCCCGACGCCGAGGCCCAAGCCGAACCCGAACCCCGGCAAGGGCGGGTCGGGCGGGCAGGAGTCCGGCCACCGCGGCGGCACCAGCAACCCGAAGCCGCCGACCGGAGGCGGCCACCACACCCCCGACCCGAAGCCGGCCGAGGTCGACGCGCTGGCGAACGCCGGGACGGGCGACCTCGTGGCGAAGACGGGCGACGCCTTCGCCGAGCGCGTCGCGGTGCGTGCGCTCTCCGAGGAGGGTGACTTCGTGCCGAAGGCCAAGGTGAAGTTCCGCGTCGTCGGCGACACTGACACCCGCTTCGAGGGCGGTGCGAGGAGCGTCGTCGTCACCACCGGTGCCTCCGGCAAGGCCACCGCCCCCGAGCTCGAAGCGGGCGAGAAGGCGGGCGAGTTCACGGTGCGGGCCACGGTCGTGGGCCACCGCTCGGTGACCGGAGTCGACTTCGACGCGGAGGTCACCGCGCGCCTTGCCGACGCGGTCGCCAGGACCGGTGACAAGCCGCTGGTCTGCGAGCCGGGCAAGGAGTTCGCCGACCGGGTCGAGGTCAAGGCGACGTACCGGGGCAAGGCGGCCGACGGAGTCGGGGCCACCGCCACGATGATCAAGTCGGTGGTGGACGCGACCGCCAACGACAAGGGCCCCTACTTCAAGGACGCGGACGGCAAGCCGGTCCGCACCCTCACGGGCCTCAAGACGGACGCGAACGGGCGGCTGAAGCTCCCGAAGATGTACGCGGACGACGCGGCGGGCACGTACCTGCTGCGCATCGTCACGGACGGCGGTGCCACCCTCATCGTCGAACTGAAGGTGGCCGCCGCCGAGCCCGACGCGACGCCGTCGCCGACGGATTCCCCGAGTGCTTCCCCGACCGACTCTCCCAGCGCTTCCCCGAGCGGGACGCCGAGCAGGACGCCGAGCGCCTGACCGTACGGCCGCACGGCCGCCGCGAGTCCTTCCGACCGCCCCTCCGCCCAGTACGGCGGAGGGGCGGTCCGTTGTTGTGCAACGTGTTCTCATCTCGCTCGTCCGTTGCTACGGTGCCCGCCCTGACGACCTATCAGTTCCGGCCGCACGCCGAATCGGGAGGCCCCGCATGCGCGCCCTCATCGCCGCCGCCACCGGCCTCGCCGTCGCGCTCGCCCTGGTCCTGACCATCACGGCGATCGGCGCCCCACCGGGCGAGACATCCCCCGAGCCGCTCCTCACCACTGTCCCCAAGCATCCATAGACGTCACCCATAGACGTCACCCACAGACGTCACCCATAGACGTTGGGAGGCCGCCGCGATGCGCCGCAAGGCCAGCCTCGTCCTGCTCGCCGTCGCCGTGTTCTGCACGGCCATGTCCCCGCTCATGCGCTGGTACGCCTTCCCGCGGCTCGCGAAGATCCCGCCGAGCCAGTACCAGGAGGCGGTCCTTGAGGCGGACGACCCGATCCTCATCGACTACGGCACCATGAAGGCCAAGAAGATCGACAAGGTCACCATCGTGCAGACCCTCAAGGGCAACGTGGAGGCTTCGGAGAAGATCGAGAAGAGCGCGGACCGCGACGTCGTGGTCTGGGACGCCCTCTCCTACGTCCAGGACGACAAGGGCAAGATGGTCTCCAAGATCCCCGAGCGCTACATCTTCGACGCGCACAGCCAGGAACCGGTGCACGCCACCGGCGAGGCGGTCGACGGCGACCCGGTCAAGCGCGAGGGCATCGAGTTCAAGTGGCCCTTCCTCACCGAGAAGCGGGACTACGAGTACTTCGACGCGCAGGCCCGCATCACCCGGCCCATCCACTACAAGGGCACCCAGGACTTCCGCGGCCTGAAGGTCTACTACTTCGAGCAGACCATCCCCTGGACCAAGGTCCCCTTCCCCAAGACGATGCCGGTCGAGGGCGTCACCGCGGAGTCCCTCGCCGAGACCGGAACGACCCGCTGGTACACCACCGTCCGCAAATTCTGGGTCGACCCGACCACCGGAGCACCCGTCTACGGAGAGGAGATCCAGAAGAACGAACTGCGCGGCGGCACCCTCCTGGGCGGCCGCGACAAGGTCACGGTCTTCGCCGGGCACGTGAAGATGCGCGAGGACTACATCAAGGACACCGTCGACCTGGTCAAGTCCCAGCGCGTCCTGGTCCTCCTGCTCACCTCGTACCTCCCCTGGGGCTTCCTCGCCCTGGGCATCCTCCTGCTGGCCCTCGCCCTCTGGCTTGAGGCCCGCAGCCGCAGGCCGGGCGACCCCGCCCCGGCCGCGGAGAGCGACCCCGAACCGGAGCCCGTCAACGCCTAGGCCCCCGTGCCCCGCCCCGCCTGCCGCGCCTTCGTGTACCGGGTCGGCTCGGCCGTCGCGGGGTCCTCGGGCCACGGGTGCTTGGGGTAGCGGCCGCGCAGGTCGGCGCGGACCGCGCGGTAGCCGGTCCGCCAGAAGGAGGCGAGGTCGGCGGTGACGGCGGCAGGGCGGCCCGCGGGTGACAGGAGATGCACGACCACCGGCACGGCGCCGCCCGCGATCGCCGGAGTCTCGGCGAGCCCGAACATCTCCTGCAATTTGACGGCGAGCACCGGCTGTCCGGGGTCGGAGTAGTCGATCCGGATCCTGGAGCCGCTCGGCACCTCCAGGCGCTCCGGGGCGAGCTCGTCGAGACGGGCGGCCTCACCCGTCGCCCACGGCAGCAGCCGGGCCAGAGCCTGCCCGGCGTCGATCCTCGCCAGGTCGGCCCGGCGCCGGGCCCGGGAGAGCTCGGGCTCCAGCCACTCGTCCACGCGCGCGTGGAGGGCGTCCTCGGACACGTCGGGCCAGGGCGCGCCGAGGTGCCGGTGCAGGAACGCGAGCCGTTCCCGCAGTTCCCGCGCGCCCCGGGACCACTTCAGGAGTCCCGTCCCCTCCTCCCGCAGCCCGATAAGGAGCGCATCGCGCACCAGCCCGGCATCGGGGTCCTTCAACGGGCGCACCGCGAGCTCCACGGCGCCAAGACGCTCCACGTGCCGCGCCACGAGCTCGCCGCCGCCCCAGGCCACCTCGTCGCCCTCGGAGTGCAGCGGGGCCGCGGCGTCCCGTGCGACGTCCTCGTCGATGTGCCCGGCGAGCAGCACGCGCGCGTGCCCCGCGCCCACCGGCCGGTCGGCCACCGCCACGGCGATCCACCGGACCCCGGAGAGCGCGGACCCCTGGCGCACCTCGGCCCGGGTCCCGCCCGCCATCAGGTACGCGCCGTCGCCCACGCTCCGTGCCACCCGCTCGGGGAAGGCCAGTGCGGCCACGAGACCTGCGACGTACTCGTCGCTGCCGCCGCCCGCGTCGGAGGGGCCGCCGGGCGTCGCCGAGGCGAGGCGTCTGGCCTCGGTCCGCCACCGCGCCGCGTAGGAGTCCCCGCCCCGCCGCGCCGTCCGCCAGGCGCCCGCGAGGTCGTCGCCGTACTCGCGGGGCGGCTCCTCGCTCAGCAGGGCCACCGCCTCCGCCGCCCGCCGGGTGCCGACGCGGGGCGCCGCGTCCAGAAGGGCCCGGGCCAGGCGCGGGTGCAGACCGACCCGGGACATCCGCGTCCCGCGCTCCGTCGCCCGGCCCGTGCCCGCCTCCACCGCCCCGACCGCCGTGAGGACCTCCCGGGCCGCCGCGAGCGCGCCGCCCGGCGGGGGATCGAGGAGCGCGAGCCCAGTGGCGTCGGGATCGCCCCAGCACGCCGTCTGCAGGGCGAACGCGGCGAGGTCGGCGACCTTGATCTCCGGCGTGGGAAAGCGCGGCAGACGCCCGTCCTCCGCCTCCGCCCAGCACCGGTACACGGCCCCCGGCGCCTCACGCCCGGCCCGGCCCGCCCGCTGCCGGCCGGCCGCCTGCGAGGCCCGCACGGTCGTCAGTGCGCTCAGCCCGCGGGCGTGGTCCACCCGTGGCTCCCGTGCGAGGCCCGAGTCCACGACGGCCCGCACGCCGGGCACCGTCAGGGACGACTCGGCCACGGACGTGGCGAGCACCACCCGTCGGCCGTCCGACCCGGCGAGCACCGCGTCCTGCACCGCCGCGGGCGCCCGCCCGTGCACCTGCAGCACCTCCACGTCACCGAGCCCCGTCAACTGCCCGGCCACCCGGGCGATCTCGCCGACCCCGGGAAGGAAGCACAGGACGTCTCCGGCCCGTTCGGCCAGCGCCCGCCGGATCACCGAGGCCACGTGGGCAAGCAGCGCGGGGTCCACCCGCATGCCGTGCGGTGGCCGCACCGCGCGCGCGGGCGGCGCCCACACGACCTCTACGGGGTGCGCGATTCCCTGGGCCTCCACCACGGGCGCGCCCCCGAGGATCCGCGCCCAGCCCTCCGCGTCGGTCGTCGCGGACGCCGCCACGAGCCGCAGCTCGGGCCGCAGCGCCGCCCGTACGTCCACCAGGAACGCGGCCACGGTGTCCGCGTCCAGGTGCCGTTCGTGGCACTCGTCGAGGATGACGACGTCGACGCCGGCCAGCTCCTGGTCCCGCTGGAGCCGCTGGAGCAGGACACCCGTCGTGACGACCTCCACGCGCGTGCGTGGCCCCACCACCCGTTCCCCGCGCACCGTGTAGCCGACGCTGTCGCCCACCTTCTCGCCGAGCAGCCACGCCATCCGCCGGGCGGCGGCCCGTGCGGCGATGCGGCGCGGCTCGGCGACGACCACGCGCCGTACACCGTCGTAGGCGCCGTCGTCGGCCTTGTGGAGGAGGCCCGCGAGGGCCAGCGGCACCAGTGTCGTCTTGCCGGTCCCGGGCGGGGCGCACAGCACGGCGCTGCCCGGCCCCTCCAGGGCGGACCGGAGGGCGGGCAGCGCGTCGCGTACGGGCAGGTCGAGGGCGTCGTTACGGAGACCGGTCACCTGCTCAGTCTCGTACGCACACGTAGATGGCCGTCCCCGGGATCAGGTTTCCGCGCAGCGGGGACCAGCCGCCCCACTCCTGGGTGTTCCAGGCGGGCCACTCCGGCTCCACGATGTCGACGAGCCGGAAGCCGCCCGCCACGATGTCGCGCACCCGGTCGCCGATCGTCCTGTGGTGCTCCACATATACGGCGTTGCCCTGCTCGTCCTGCTCCACATAAGGAGTGCGGTCGAAATAGGAGGCCGCTACGGAGAGGCCCTCCGGACCCGGCTCGTCCGGGAACGCCCAGCGGACGGGGTGCGTCGCGGAGAAGACGAACCGGCCGCCGGGCCGCAGCACGCGCCGCACCTCCTTGAGGACGAGGACGGGGTCGGCGACGAAGGGCATCACGCCGTAGGCGGAGCAGACGAGATCGAAGGCGCCGTCCTTGAAGGGCAGCACTCCCGCGTCGGCCTGCACCAGGGGGACGTCCCCGCCGATCCGCAGCGCGTGCTGGAGCTGGCGGTGGGAGAGGTCGAGCGCCACGGGCCGCGCGCCCTGCGCGAGGAGCCAGCGCGAGCACTGCGCGGCACCGGCGCCGATCTCCAGGACGTCCTTGTCCTTCAGCTCCTCGGGCGGGCCGAGGAGCTCCGCCTCCACTTCGTCGAGCCCCTCGGGACCCCACACGAAGCGGTCGTCCCCGAGGAACGTGCCATGCTCGATCTGGTACTCGTCGGCGTTCCGGTCCCACCAGCCGCGGTTGGCGCGGCTGCTCTCCGTCACGTCGGCGTCACGCCTGGTGGCTTCGGACTCGGGCAGCTCGGACTCTTGGATGATCGGCTCCATCGTCGTAATTTTCCGTGTCTTCCTTCGGACGTCGTCGCGAAGGGGGCGTGATGCGGCCCGTGTGGCCTCATGCGACAGGTTTTCTGCCGGGTATGCGGCGATCCGCCCCGGGTGTGCGCCTTCGCGCATTGACCCTGTCCGACAGCCCCCGTATGCTACAAGTTGCGCTGCGAGCCTGCGCTCCTCAGACGTAGCAGGCTGCGCTCGTGTCTGTCGTATGTCCCCTCGGTTGTCGAGGCGCCTTCCGCTTGTCGGAAGTCGCGCTTCCTAGGCTGTCCGGCTTCTTCAGATCGAAATCGGCTCCCGGCGTTGCAGTACCTACGACTTCAATGTCCGTACCGGAGCCCTAACCCACATGACGAGCAGCACCGAGACCACCGCCACCACTCCGCAGGTAGCGGTCAACGACATCGGTAACGAGGAAGCCTTCCTCGCCGCGATCGACGAGACGATCAAGTACTTCAACGACGGCGACATCGTCGACGGCGTCATCGTGAAGGTCGACCGGGACGAGGTCCTGCTCGACATCGGTTACAAGACCGAAGGCGTCATCCCGAGCCGCGAGCTCTCCATCAAGCACGACGTCGACCCGAACGAGGTCGTCGCGGTTGGTGACGAGATCGAGGCCCTGGTTCTCCAGAAGGAGGACAAGGAAGGCCGTCTGATCCTGTCCAAGAAGCGCGCTCAGTACGAGCGTGCCTGGGGCACGATCGAGAAGATCAAGGAAGAAGACGGCATCGTCACCGGTACCGTCATCGAGGTCGTCAAGGGTGGACTCATCCTCGACATCGGCCTCCGTGGCTTCCTTCCGGCTTCCCTCGTCGAGATGCGCCGCGTCCGCGACCTCCAGCCCTACGTGGGCAAGGAGCTCGAGGCCAAGATCATCGAGCTGGACAAGAACCGCAACAACGTGGTCCTGTCCCGCCGTGCCTGGCTCGAGCAGACCCAGTCCGAGGTTCGCCAGACGTTCCTCACGACCCTGCAGAAGGGCCAGGTCCGCTCCGGCGTCGTTTCCTCGATCGTCAACTTCGGTGCGTTCGTGGACCTCGGCGGCGTCGACGGTCTCGTGCACGTCTCCGAGCTCTCCTGGAAGCACATCGACCACCCCTCCGAGGTTGTCGAGGTCGGCCAGGAAGTCACCGTCGAGGTTCTCGACGTGGACATGGACCGCGAGCGCGTGTCCCTGTCGCTCAAGGCGACGCAGGAAGACCCGTGGCAGCAGTTCGCCCGTACGCACCAGATCGGGCAGGTCGTTCCCGGTAAGGTCACGAAGCTCGTTCCGTTCGGTGCGTTCGTGCGCGTCGACGAGGGCATCGAGGGCCTGGTCCACATCTCCGAGCTGGCCGAGCGCCACGTGGAGATCCCGGAGCAGGTCGTCCAGGTCAACGACGAGATCTTCGTCAAGGTCATCGACATCGACCTCGAGCGTCGTCGCATCAGCCTCTCGCTGAAGCAGGCCAACGAGGCCTTCGGCGCCGACCCGTCGGTCGTCGAGTTCGACCCGACCCTGTACGGCATGGCCGCGTCGTACGACGACCAGGGCAACTACATCTACCCCGAGGGCTTCGACCCCGAGACCAACGACTGGCTCGAGGGCTTCGAGTCGCAGCGTGAGGTCTGGGAGACCCAGTACGCCGAGGCGCAGACGCGCTTCGAGCAGCACCAGGCTCAGGTCATCAAGTCCCGCGAGGCAGACGCCCAGGCCGAGGCCGAGGGTGCGGCGGCTCCGGCCGGCGCCGCTCCGGCCGCGTCCAGCGGTGGCGGCGGCGGCGGTTCGTACTCCTCGGAGTCGGACGACAACTCCGGCGCCCTTGCTTCGGACGAGGCGCTCGCCGCGCTTCGCGAGAAGCTTGCGGGTGGCCAGAGCTGAGGCTCGCCCCTAGGCGGTAACTGAACAAGGTCGCGGGCCCCCGCCCGGCGACCCGTCCCTCGCCGATCCCGCGCCCGGCCCCGACTTCGTCACCCCGGTCGACCAC
>NZ_JBEYZK010000037.1:0-50191 GCF_040646035.1 Streptomyces sp. NPDC046465 | reverse complement strand
CCACTGCCCAGTCCCCCCAGCCGATCGGCGCACCTCCGGATTGCCAGCTCAGCCGAATCTCGCTGATCAGACCGGAATTGTCAGACACCCCCTAGGACTCCAGGGTCTTCTCGCGCTGGTGGTACGTCTGCCGGGTGTGCTCGGTGTGGGCGCGCATGATCTCCGTGGCGCGCTGTTCGTCGCGCTCGGCGATCGCCGCGATCAGTTCGCGGTGCTCCAGCCAGGACTGGCTGCCGCGCTGCCGGGCCACCGGCGTGTAGTACCAGCGGACCCGGCGGTCCACCTGTCCGGCGAGCTCGGCGAGGACCACGTTGCCCGCGAGCTCCATCACCTTGGCGTGGAAGGCGGCGTTGAGGGTGACCACTTGGTCCACGTCGCCGTCGGCCACGGCCTGTTCGCCCCGGGTGCAGAGCTCGTCGAGGGCCGTGATGCCCGCGGTGCCGGTGTTCGCGGCGGCGAGCCGGGCGGCCTCCGCCTCCAACAGGGTCCGGACGGTGAGGAGTTGGTCCGCCTCCTCCTCGGTCGGCTCGTGCACGAACGCGCCTTGGGCGGGCCGCAGGTCCACCCACCCCTCGGTGTTGAGGCGCTGCAACGCCTCACGCACCGGCTGCCGCGAGACCCCCAGATGTCCGGCCAGTTCGCTCTCGACCAGGTGCTGGCCCGGCTGTAGCGAACGGGTCGTGATCAGTTCGAGCAGCGCCTCGTAGACCCGCTCCCTGAGCGGCCCGGGGCGTTCGAGCTTGGGTACCGCCCCCGCAGGCAGTCCTGTGGACAACATCGCGGCCCCCTCCTCCAAGATTGCCTTTTGTCTACAGTCTACGAGCCGTGGGGGCCAGTACCAGGAGAAGTTGAGCCGATCACACCGCTCGACGTGACTCATTCATGGGTATCGCATGACCCGAACTTGGGAACCATTGAGCCCGTTCAGCGGGCCTGGGCCGATCAGGGGCAGCGCACGACCATTCCCGCGTACGAGAGGTTGCCGCCGAAGCCGAAGAGCAGGACCGGGTCGCCGGAGCGGAGCTCCCCGCGTTCCACCAGCTTGGACAGCGCCATGGGGATGCTTCCCGCCGAGGTGTTCCCGGAGTCGACGACATCGCGCGCGACGACGGCGTTCACCGCGCCGATGCGCTCGGCGAGCGGCTCGATGATGCGCAGGTTGGCCTGGTGCAGGACGACACCGGCGAGGTCGGCCGGGGTGAGCCCGGCGCGCTCGCAGGCCGCGCGGGCGAGCGGGGGCAGCTGGGTCGTCGCCCAGCGGTAGACGCTCTGGCCCTCCTGGGAGAAGCGCGGCGGCGTGCCCTCGATGCGGACGGCGTTGCCCATCTCGGGCACCGAGCCCCACAGCACCGGGCCGATGCCGGGCTCCTCGTCGGGCCCGCACGCCTCGATGACGGCCGCTCCCGCGCCGTCGCCGGTCAGCACGCAGGTGGTGCGGTCCGTCCAGTCGGTGACCTCGGTCATCTTGTCCGCGCCGATGACCAGGGCGCGGGTGGCGGCCCCGGCCCGTACGGTGTGATCGGCGGTGGCGAGGGCGTGCGTGAAGCCCGCGCACACGACGTTGACGTCCATCGCGCAGGGCCCCGGGATGCCGAGGCGGGCCGCCACCCGGGCGGCCATGTTGGGCGAGCGGTCGATGGCCGTGGAGGTGGCGACCAGGACCAGGTCGATCGCGTCCGGGGTCAGGCCCGCGGCCGCGAGGGCCTTGCCGCCCGCGTGCGCGGCCAGCTCGTCGACCGGCTCCTCCGGGCCCGCGACGTGGCGGGTGCGAATGCCCACCCGGGACCGGATCCACTCGTCGCTGGTGTCGACCAGGCCTGCCAGGTCCTCATTGGTGAGGATCTTGGCGGGCTGGTAGTGGCCGACAGCGGCGATGCGCGAGCCGTGCATGTACGGGTCCCCCTCGTTGCCGAGAATATTTGTTGCCGAAGACGCTTGGTGCCGACGTTGCCGACGATGCGGGACCCTCCAGTCTGGTCAGCGACTGATGAGTAACGATGCGCGTAATACGACAGGAAAGGAGCGCGGTGTTTGGATGCTTCTCATGATCCGGTCACCCTCCGCAGAGGCGCGTGACCTTGTGTACGGGTTCGCACAGTCCGTAACCGGGCGGGAGCACCGGCCGTGGGAACGGTGATGGGGAAGCGTGCGTGAACCCTGGCTGCGCCAAGCGTCAACTTCCATACTGTAGGCAATATTCCGTCGACGCGCTCTCCATACGTTCCCTCAAACGAGACCCTCGCCGTCGCCGCGGTCCTCGGCTCAGGCCGGACATCTCGGTGGAGCGCCGCCTGGCCGGCGCCGAACGGGTCGGCGACCACCGCACCTCCACCCTCCAGGACCTGGAGCGCGGCAAGCCGCTGGAGCTCGACGTGCTGCTCGCGGCCCTCGTCGAACTGGCGGACGTCACCGGCGTCCCCGTGCCGACGCTGCGCACCGTCCACGCCATCTCGGACCTGCTCTCAGTGAGGACCGCCGCATGAGCGAACGCGACCGCGCCCCCAAGACGTACACCCGTCTCGCCCACGGCGCGTGGATGTACGCGGTCGACCCGCGCCGCACGAAGACCGCGGAGTGGGCGGACAACTGGCTCGGCCTCAACGTCGGCACGGACATCCCGATGGCGCACGCGATCGGCCACGAGATCATCCACGCGGGCCTGGCCAACCACGCGTTCACCGCGCGGGCGACGACAAGATTCGAGGAGTACGCAGCCCTCGTCGAGCCGTGGGCGCTGTCGCTTGTCGCTCGCCGAGAAGGTGACGGGCGTACCGGCCGCCGTCGCCGGGTTGGCGCACGCCTACACGCGCGCCGAGCGGGCCCAGCTGTGCTGGACCCTCGGCATCACCGAGCACCACAACGGCACCGACAACGTGCGCGCACCGATCAACCTGTCGCTCCTGACCGGCCACGTGGGCCGCCACGGCTCCGGCCTGCAGCCGCTGCGCGGCCAGAACCACGTGCGGGGCGGCGGCGACATGGGCACCATCCCGCTCCAACCACCGCGCCGCCTCGTGGAGTTCACCCTGGACGGGGAGCCTGCCCGGGTTCCCGAAGGGTCCACGGTCCTCGACGCCTGTCGCGCCGCGGGAAAGGACGTACCGACGCTCTGCGCTGGCGACACCCTCACCCCCAAGGTGGAGGGCGCCCGTACCCTCGCCCCGGCCTGCTCGCGCCGGGCCGGGCCGGGCCGGGCATGAGCGTCCGTACGGACACCGAGCGCACCCGGCACAGCCGCGGGGTCGTCCTCGAACTGCTCGCCTCATCGGTCGACTTGTCGACCACACCGAAGGTCGCCGAGTAAATGAGGGGGGTACGAGGCGAGGACCGGCCGGTTCGGCCCCGACGCGGCCCGCCTGAACGAGGCGACTGGGACGAGTCCGCGCGGACCGCGACGACGACCGTGTGCGCGTACTGCGGAGTCGGCTGCAACGTGACCCCGCACGTGCAGGACAATGACATCGTGGAGGTCACCTCGCCGCACGACGACCCGGTGACCCACGGCAACCTCCGCAACTAGGGCCGCTTCGGCCACCAGCACGTACAGAACCGGGACTGATCACGACATGGGACGAGTCACTGAGCGACGCAAGGTGATCCGGATCCGGGACGGGCACGTCTCGGAGCGGCCCGACACCCTGGTCGCCGAGGAACCCCTGGAGATCCGCCTCAACGGCAGACCGCTCGCCATCACGATGCGCACCCCCGGTGACGACTTCGCGCTCGCGGCCGGGTTCCTGGTGAGCGAGGGCGTGCTGGGGGCGGCCGACGAGCTGCAGTCCATCGTCTACTGCGCGGGGGCGACGGCGGACGGCTCGAACACGTACAACGTCGTCGACGTGAAGACCACCCCGGGCGTCGTGATCCCCGACATCACGCTCGAACGCAACGTGTACACCACCTCTTCCTGCGGCCTGTGCGGCAAGGCGAGCCTGGACGCCGTCCGGACCACGGCGCGCTTCCCGATCGCCGACGCTCCCCCGGTCCGGCTCGGGACCGAGCTGCTCGCGAACCTCCCCGACCGGCTGCGCGCCGCCCAGCGGGTCTTCGATCGGACCGGGGGGCTGCACGGCGCCGCGCTCTTCTCCGAGGAGGGCGAGCTGCTCGACATACGGGAGGACGTGGGGCGGCACAACGCCGTCGACAAGCTCGTCGGGCGGGCCCTGCAGGACGGGCGCCTGCCGCTCTCGCGCGCGGTCCTGCTCGTCTCGGGCCGCGCGTCCTTCGAGCTCGCGCAGAAGGCCGTGATGGCGGGCGTCCCGGTCCTCGCCGCGGTCTCCGCACCGTCCTCGCTCGCCGTCGACCTGGCCGCCGAGACCGGGCTCACGCTGATCGGGTTCCTGCGCGGCTCCTCCATGAACGTATACGCGGGCGAGCACCGCGTCGCCCTGCGGGCCGCGGCCGCCCAGGGCTGACCCGGGCCCACCGCCTCAGCCCTCGGCCGGGCCCACTGCCTCAGCCTCCGGCGTGCCGACCCCCGAGATCCGGCCGAGCATCTCAAGGAACCGCTCCCGCTCCGCGGCGGACAGGGGCGCGAGGAGTTCGGCGTTGGCGCGGGCGGCCGCTTCCGTGCACCGCTCGACGGTGCGCCTGCCGCGCGCCGTGATCGTGATCGCGTTCTTGCGGCGGTCCCGTGGGTCGGGTGCGCGCTCGACGAGTCCGTCGGCCTGCAGGTCGTTCAGGACGCCGACCATGTCCTTCGGGTCGAGCGAGACGCTGCGGCCGAGCTCCGCCTGGGCGACCGGGCCGAGGTCGGCGACGGCGGACAGGACCACGTGGTGCCACATCTTCAGGCCCTCGCGGATCAGCGCGTCGGCGACCAGGGCGCGGCCACGGGCCGCGGCGCGGCCGAGGAGCCAGCTGGGGAGGGTGCGGATCGCGCTGGGGGCGGGCGGTGTCGAGGCCATGGGAGCAGCGTAACGAGTATTCGTTGGACTTCCCAATGATTGACTATTTATCGTTGGTGTTCCCAATGGTTTCCGACGTTCGGAGGTGGTACGGATGCGTCGTGTCCGGTACGAGCGCAGCGGTGGTCCCGAGGTCCTGTTCCTGGAGGACGTCCCCGTCCCCGAGCCGGGACCCGGCGAGCTCCTCGTGCGCGTCGAGGCGGTCGGCGTGACGCTGCCCGTCGTCCGCAAGGTCCGCGAGGACCGCGATCCGATCGCGCTCGGCGGCGAGATCGCCGGTGCGGTCGTCGCGGTCGGCGAGGGCGTCACCGGCCACGCGCCGGGCGACCGCGTCACCGGCCTCGTCTTCGGGCCCGGGTACGCCGAGTACGCCCTGCTCCTCGCCGCGATGGCCTCGCCCGTTCCCGACGGGGCGAGCGCCGTCGACGCCGTCGCGCTGGTCCGCTCCGGGCTCGTCGCGTACGGCGCGCTCGAAGCGGCCCGTCCCGCGCCCGGCGAGTCCGCGCTCGTCACCGCTGCCGCGAGCGGGGTGGGCCACCTCGCTCTGCAACTGGCCCGGCTAAAGGGTGCCGGGCGGGTCGTGGCCGCCGTGTCCGAGGCGGGCAAGGCGGACTTCGTGCGCGGTCTCGGTGCCGACGAGGTCATCACGTACGACCGCGCGGAGTGGGGCGAGCCCGTCGACTACGTGCTCGACGCGGTCGGCGGCGACCTGCTCGCACCCGCCGTCCGGGCCCTCGCCCCGCACGGCCGCCTGGTGGCCTACAGCTCGGGCGGCGGGACCGTGGCCGCGTACGACCTGCTCGTCGGCGCCAAATCCGTCGTCGGGTTCCAGATGGCGCTGATCGCGCGCGGGCGGCCCGAGCTGTACGAGGCGTGGCGGCGGGAGCTGTGGCAGTTGCACGCCTCGGGCGATCTGCGGCCCGCCGTGCACGCTGAGTTCCCGCTGGACGAGGCGGCGCGGGCGCACCGGGTGATCGAGGCGCGGAGCAACCGGGGCAAGGTCGTCCTGATCCCTTGATGCGCGGTTCTTGTGGGGCTCCGAGGGCCGACGTAGCGTCTGTGAGACGTATGTCGGACGTGGGATGTCAGGATGTCCGGTCGTATATTCGTCATCTGAGCCGTCGTCACCTGAGCCGCCAACACCTGAGCCGTCATCACCTGAGCCGCCGTCACGTCGTCACCTGAGCTGCCATCACCTGAGCCGTCAGCACCATGAGTCGCCGTCGCCATGAAAGGCGGACCGCACCATGCCATCGAGCCTCCGAACACGCCTCAGATCGATCCGCACCGCCGTCACCGCCGTCGCCGTCGTCTCCGCCGCCGCCGTCGGCGCCCTGCTGCCCGCGCCCCCGGTGCAGGCGGAGCGTGCGGCGCCCGCCCCGACACCGCCGTTCGAGCAGCAGGTGCTGTTCAAGGCCTCTCAGGATCCCGGGTACGCCTGCTTCCGCATCCCGGCCGTGGTGCGGACGACGAAGGGCACCCTGCTCGCCTTCGCGGAGGGCCGGGTCAACGACTGCAGCGACGCGGGCGACATAGATCTCGTGCTGAAGCGGTCGCAGGACGGCGGCCGGACCTGGGGCCCGCTCCAGGTCATCGACGAGGGCGCGGGCGACACCCACGGCAACCCCGCGCCGGTCGTGGACCGCGAGAGCGGCCGCATCCTGCTTGCGGAGACGTTCAACACCGGCCGCACGGACGGCAAGAACTGCGACGTGCCGTGCGACCGCACCCCCCATCTGCAGTACAGCGACGACGACGGCCGCAGCTGGTCGGCGCCGCGCGACCTGAGCGACGAGATCCTGCCGAAGGCCTGGAACTCCTGGTACGCGACCGGCCCCGTGCACGGCATCCAGCTGACCCGCGGCAAGCACGCCGGACGGCTCGCCTTCGCCGTCAACGCCGAGACGTGGGACGGCAGCCGGGTGAGCGCCAACCACGCCGCGCTGATCGTCAGCGACGACGGCGGCGACCACTGGAAGGTCGGCGCCACGGACTCGTACCCGATACCTCCTGACGGCACGTACCGTCAGAAACCGTCCGAGATGACGATCACCGAGCGGCCCGACGGTGCGGTCTACGTCAGCGGCCGCGAGCAGGACGGCACCGACCTGGGCCACCGCACCCACACGGTCAGCCGCGACGGCGGCGACTCTTTCGTCGCCCCCTTCCGGGCCATCCCCGACCTCTACGCGCCCCAAGTCCAGGGCGCCACCCTGCAGTTCGGCGGACGGCTGCTGCTCGCCTGCCCCGCCGACCCCGACCGCCGCCGCACGATGCAGATCCGCTCCTCCTACGACGGCGGCCGCACCTGGGACAGCGTCGACCGCGGCACGACGGTGACCACCGACTGGTCGGGCTACTCCGATCTGGTGCGGGCCGACGGCGCGCACGTCGGGCTCCTCTACGAGGGCGGCGCCGTCGACGCGCGCGACGAGATCCGCTTCGCGCGCTTCACCGAAGACTGGCTGCGGCCGCGCCGCGGCCCGGATCCGACGACCCGCGACCGGGCACCGGGCGCGCGCCCCGCCGCGGTGCTCGGCGGGCCCCGCGAGACCGAGGGACGCTTCGGCGGGGCGCTCGCCTTCGACGGCACCGATGACGCCGTACGACTGCCCTTCCGTGACCGACTGCCTCTCGGCACACGGGACTTCACCGCCTCGCTGTGGTTCCGCTACTCCGCCACGACCGGCGAGCAGCCCCTGCTGTGGATGGGCGGCATCGGCACCAATCAGCCGCAGGTGTGGCTGCGCGGCGAGCCCGCGAGCAACCGCGTCACGGGCCTGATCACCACGCGCGAGGGTGCGGCGCCCCCGAGGTCCGCCTCCGTGCGCACGACGAGCGCGTACAACGACGGCCAGTGGCACCACATCGCGCTGCGCCGCGGCGCCGGACGTCTGACGCTGTTCCTCGACGGCATCCAGACCGGCGCCGCCGACGTGCCTGGTTCGGTCAGCCGCACCTCGCCCTTCGGTGTGCACGTGGGTCAACGCCTGGACAGCCGGGCCTACTTCGCGGGTGACCTCGACGAAGTACGCGTGTACGGCCGGGCGTTGGAGGACGCGGAGGTGGAGGACCTGCGCACGGGTGATGCTCCTGTGACACGGGACACCGTCGTGCGACTCCCCATGGACCACGTGCGCGACAGCAACTAACGTCCCGGGCGTGTCCGTCCGCGAACGCCCCGCGACGGGGCCGCGCAGGATCTGGCCGGTCCTGCTCCTCGTCCTGGCCTGCGCGGCCGTGCTGCTCATCGCCCTCCCGGAAGACGACCGGGAGGGCGATGCGGCATGCGGGCCCCGCACCGTCGCCTCCTGGGCCGCCGACGACAGGGCCACCGGGGAGTTCGCGCGCTACGGCGACGACGCGGCGCGCACCGACGACTGGACCGGCGGCGACGGCACCCACTCGGTGCGCCTGCCGGACGGGCGCCTGCTGTGGCTGTTCTCCGACACCTTCCTCGGCCAGGTCCACGCGCCCCCGAACCCGGCGGGGCAGCCGCACACCTGGCGCGACGCGAACACGCCGATGGTCCGCAACTCGGCGGTGGTGACGTCCCGTTCGGGCGCACCGCGGCGCACCCTCGCCGCGCCGCTCTTCCCCGACCCGGCGCCCCAGCAGTGGCGCTGGCCGGTGGCGGCCCGCGTGGAGCCCCGCTCGCCCGGCGCGGACGAGCGGGTCGTGCGGGTCCTGCTGTGGAACCGCATGGCCAGCCAGGGCCCCTGGATCTACGGCGTCCCCGTCGCCACCGAGGTCGCCACGCTCGCGCTGCCCGACCTGCGCGTCGAGTCCATCGTGAAGGTCTCCGACCAGCGGTCGGTCGGCGATCCGGAGAAGCGGGTCCTGTACGGCACGACCACGGTCGACGACGCCGACTGGACGTACGTCTTCGGCGGCACGGACGCGCAGGCGACCTCGCGCCCCTCCTCCCACGCGTACGTCGCCCGCGTCCCGCACGGCAGGCTCGCCGAGACGGCGGCGTGGGAGTACTGGGACGGCGAGGAGTGGGGGCCAGACGTCACGCCGCGGCCCGTGCTGGGGGACGGCAGGCGCACGGGGGTGGGCAGCGCGTTCACGGTGGTGCGGGAGGAGGGGACGTACGTGCTGTTCACCATGGCCGCGGGCACCGAGGGCCTGACCACCGTCACGTCGTACTGGTCCTGCTCCCCCACCGGCCCCTGGCACGGCCCCGCCAAGGCCTTCGAGGCGCCCCTGCCCAAGGACGGCGCACCGCGGCAGGAGACCGCCGCCTACAACCCGCAGGCCCACCCGGCGCTCGGCGGCGACGGCCGTCTCGTGCTCAGCTACGACGTCAACTGGCTGAACGCGACGCCCGCGAACGCGCAGGCCAACATCAGCCGGAACGTGTCGCTGTACCGACCGCGGTTCGTTTCCCTGCGGCTCGCGGCGGCTCGCTGACGAACTGCTCCGGGTCCCGCGAGCGGCGCTTGGCGATGACCGCGCAGACCATCAGCTGCATCTGGTGGAAGAGCATCAGCGGCAGCACGGCGAGCGAGGCGTCCGCCCCGAACAGCACGCTCGCCATGGGCAGTCCGGCGGCCAGGGACTTCTTCGAGCCCGCGAACTGGATCGCGACGCGGTCGGCCCGGCCGAACCCGAGCCGCTTCGCGCCGTACCAGGTGAGCGCCAGCATGGCCGCGAGCAGCACCGCCTCGACGCCGAGCAGCGCGAGCAGCCGCAGCGGGTGGACCTGGCCCCAGATGCCCTGCACCATGCCCTCGCTGAACGCGGTGTAGACGACGAGCAGGATCGATCCGCGGTCGACATGGCCGAGGATCTTCTTGTGGCGCGTGATGAAGCCGCCCACCCAGCGGCGCAGGAGCTGCCCGGCGAGGAACGGCACGAGAAGCCGCAGCACGATCTTGAGGAGCGAGTCCCCGGAGAAGCCGCCCCCGTCCCCGCCGAGCAGCGCGGCCGCGAGCAGCGGGGTGAGCAGGATGCCGGCGAGCGAGGAGAAGGAGCCCGCGCAGATCGCCGCGGGGACGTTGCCGCGGGCCATCGACGTGAAGGCGATGGACGACTGGATCGTCGAGGGCACCAGGGTGAGGAAGAGGAAGCCGCTGAACAGCGCGGGCGTCAGGACATGCGGAACGAGTCCCTTCGCCGCGAGGCCGAGCAGCGGAAAGACGACGAACGTGCAGGCCAGGACCGTGACGTGGAGCCGCCAGTGCTTGAGCCCGTCGAGCGCCTCGCGGGTGGAGAGGCGGGCCCCGTAGAGGAAGAAGAGCAGGGAGACGGCCGCGGTGGAGGCGCCGGAGGCGACATCGGCGGCGGTGTCGCGGGCGGGCAGCAGGGCCGCGAGCCCCACGGTTGCGAGCAACGCCACGATGTACGGGTCGACCGGCATCCAGGACGGCCACTTCAGGCGTTTCACGGTGCTCCATGCTCTCGGTGCGGGGTGGTGCCTCTCCATGATCCCCCCGAACAAGGTGATCGGGAATCCCGCACACCGCTCTGACTGTCATCACGTTTCGCGATGAGCGCCGCTAAGCTGCTCCGTGTGTACGACCCCTCGCAGCTCCGCACGTTCCTCGCGGTCGCCCAGACGCTCAGCTTCACGCGGGCCGCCCGTCGGCTGAACCTGCGCCAGTCCACCGTCAGCCAGCACGTGCGCCGCCTGGAGGACGCCACCGGGCGGCAGCTGTTCGCGCGCGACACCCACAGTGTGGAGCTGACCGAGGACGGCGAGGCCATGCTCGGCTTCGCCCGCCGGATCCTGGCGGCGCACGAGCAGGCGGCGGCGTTCTTCACCGGCACGCGCCTCGGCGGGCGGCTGCGGTTCGGGGCCTCGGAGGACTTCGTCCTGACGCGGCTCACCGACATCCTGGAGTCGTTCCGCCACGACCACCCCGACGTCGACCTGGAGTTGACGGTCGAGCTGTCCGGGACGCTGCACAAACAACTGGACGCGGGCAAGCTCGACCTGGTGCTCGCCAAGCGGCGCCCGGAGGACCCGCGCGGCGACCTCGTCTGGCAGGACGACCTGGTCTGGATCGGCGCCGAGCGGCTGCGCCTCGACCCCGAGCGCCCGGTGCCGCTGATCGTCTACCCCCCGCCGGGCATCACCCGCGCCCTCGCCTTCGAGGCACTGGAACGGCGGGGCCGTGCCTGGCGCGTGGCCTGCACGAGCGGCAGCCTCAACGGCCTGGTGGCGGCGGCCCGCGCGGGGCTCGGCGTGATGGCGCACTCACGGGGCCTGATCCCGCCGGGCCTCGTCCGCGTCCCCGACCGGGCGGGCCTGCCGGAGCTCGGTCCGGTCGACTTCGTGCTGCTGCACGGCGAGCGGCGCGCTTCGGCGGAGGAGGCAGCGGACGCCCTCGCGGCATCGATCCTGGCGGGCGGCGACCGGCTGCACCGGGGCAGGCAGGGGCGTGCCGACCGGCCCTAGTGCAGCGGCCGCGGGTAGGTGAGCTCCTTGAAGCGGCGCAAGTAGGGGGCCGATTCGACGTGTCGCACTCCGTCGAGTGAGCCGAGCCTGCCGCTCAGATACGCGTAGAGCTCGTCGGTGTCGCGGGTCAGGACGCTCGCCATCAGGTTGGCGCGGCCGGTGATCGCGGAGACGTGGGCGATCTCGGGGTGCTCGGCCATCGCCCGGCCCACCTCGTCGAGCGCCCCGGGGGTGACGGTGATCCAGAGCAGCGCGGCGGTGGTGAAGCCGAAGCGGGCGGTGTCGTACTCGGCGTCGATGTAGAGGGCGCCCGAGCCGAGCAGGGCGGCGATGCGGCGCTTGACGGAGGACTCGGAGCGGCCCGTGATCCGCTGCAGTTCGGGGTAGCCGGCGCGGCCGTCGGACTTCAGGGCGGCGACCAGGGGCTCGTCGTCCGGGGAGATGCGGGCCGGGCCGGGGACGGGCGGAGGCAGCCCGGCGCTCAGTGCGGCGACCTGTTCCCCGGAGAGCGGCCGGTGTTTGCCGATCCAGCCGGTGCGGCCGCCGTAGAAGCGGTGCATCATCTGGTGCGCGGTGATCTCGACGAGCTTGCGGCTGCGCAGGAGCTTGCCGAAGAGCAGGTCGTCGTAGTCGCCGGGGCTGCGAGGCAGCGTCATGCAGACCACTTCGGTGCCCGCCGAGGTGAGGTGCACCCACGCCGTGTCGGGGCGGCGGGCCAGGGCGGCCGCGATGGCCTCGGCGCCGTCGGGCGCGCAGCGCAGCCGCAGCATCCACTCGTCGCGGCCGAGCCGTCGCGTGTCGCGCACGCCGATGACGCGCAGCCCCGCCTCGGCCCGCAGACGGCGGTAGCGGCGGGCGACGGTCTGGTCGGAGACGCCGAGGACGCCTGCGATCCGGCTGAAGGGGGCCCTGCCGTCGACCTCAAGCGCGTGCAGCAGCTTGAGGTCCAGCTCGTCGAAGACATCGGATTCCACCATTGCGACCCGCCCCCATGTCGAATTACGGCGCTCAGACAGCCCTCGGCACCTGAATCGTCCGCCGCCGCCTCATCGTACGAGGACACGGGCATCCGTGGGGACGACGAGTCGGAGGAACAGAGAGATGCGTACATGGGGGCCGCTGACCGCGGTGTCTCTGGGAACGTTCATGCTGCTGCTGGACGTGTCGATCGTGATCGTGGCGCTGCCCGACATGGCGCGGGCGCTCGACGCCTCGCTGAGCGATCTGGATGGGGTCTCCCCTGCTCATTAAGAGCTTGGGGAAGGGTCATCGACGGCTACGCGCTCGCGCTTGCCGCGCTGCTGCTCGGCGTCGGCGCCGCGGCCGACGTGCTCGGCAGGCGGCGGCTCAATGTGCTCGGCACCGCGCTGTTCGCCCTCGCCTCGCTGGGCTGCGGGCTCGCCTCGGACGCGGATGTCCTTGTGGCGGCCCGCGCCGTGCAGGGCCTGGGCGCCGCCGCGATGCTCGCGACGACGCTGCCGCTGCTCGGCGCCGCCTATCAGGGGCGCGACCGGTCGACGGCGCTCGGGGTGTGGGGCGCGGTGAGCGGCGCGTCGGCCGCGCTCGGCCCGATCGTGGGCGGGCTGCTCACCGAGGGGCCGGGCTGGCGCTGGATCTTCTTCGTGAACCTGCCGGTGAGCGTGGTGTCGGTGTGGCTGACGCTGCGCGTGGTGCCGGAGGCGAGGGGTCCGGCCGGGCGCCGGGTCGACTGGGCGGGCACGGTGGCGTTCGCGAGCTTCGCGGGCGCGGGGACGTACGGGGTGCTGCGCGGCGGGGCGGACGGCTGGACGTCGGCGACCGCCGGTACGTCCTTCGCGGTCTCGGCGCTCGCGCTGCTCTGCTTCGTCCTGGTCGAGCGGCGCGTGGCACAGCCGCTCCTCGACCTGCGGCTGCTGCGCAAGCCCGCCTTCACCGGCGTGCTGATCGGCGCGATCGGCTACAACGGGGCGGCCTTCGGCGTCGTCCCGTACGTCTCCATCTGGCTGCAGACCGTGCTCGGCATGAGCCCGGTGAAGGGCAGCCTGGTGCTGCTGCCGCTCGCCACGACGTCGTTCGTGGTGGCGCTGCTCGCCGGGCGGCTGCTGCACGGGGTGGCGCCGCGTCTGGTCATCGGCGTCGGGCTGCTGCTCATCGGTGCGGGCGGGCTGTGCATGGCGGTGCTCGACGCCGACTCGTCCTGGGCGGCGCTCACGCCGGGGCTCGCGCTCACGGGGGTCGGCGCGGGTCTTGTGGCGCCGGGGCTGGCGGGGGCCGCGCTCGCCGCGGTGCCGGCCGGGAACGCCGGGATGGCGGGCGGCGCGGTCAACACGTTCCGCCAGCTCGGATACGCGGTCGCGGTCGCCCTGTTCGGGACGGTGCTCACTTCCCGTATGAACGCCTCGCTCGGCCATGACGCGGCGCACGCCGTCGCGGGCGGTGGCGCCTCGGCCCTGCACGGCACGGTGTCCGAGCACGCGGTGCGCGCGGCCTTCGCCTCGGGGCTCAACGGGGCGTCGCTGGCGGCGGGTGTGGCGGGTGTGGTCGCCGGTGTCCTGGTGCTCGTGATGGTGCGGGCGCCTCGGCGGCCGACGGAGGTGGTGGTGGGCTCGGGCGCCCCTGCCGCAGCCGACGCCGCTGCCACCGCTGCCGCCCAGGCGGCCGCGGCGCCTGTGCGGGGGTGAGGCGGGCCCGGGTGGCCCGGCCGGGCGCGGGTGTGCATGATCTTGTTGCGTGTGGGTATCCGGGGTCACGGCCCCGGAGGAAGACATCTGTGTGCCGCGTACAGATTCGGTGGAGATTACGCCACCGAAACTTACTCCAGCGTAAGTAAGTTGTCCGGCCCTTACCCTTGTGGCCGCATTTACCCCGGCTGACCTGTGCCGATGGTCCGTACCGAGCGCGCCTGGACCCCCTCCCGAAGGCGCTCGGGGTGGGGTACGGTCACGGCGCTGTGCGGAGCGCCACAAGGAGCATCATTGCGCGAGTTCACGAATCCTCCGATGGCGTCGGCGCCGCTGGTGGGCGGCCTTGCCGACGCCGTGTTCGATCATGCCCTCGAGGACCCGTCGCGCATCGCGTTCGGCCGCAAGACCGACGGGCGCTGGACCGACGTCACCTCGGCCGAGTTCCGCGACGAGGTGCTCGCGCTGGCCAAGGGCCTGATCGCGCAGGGCGTACGGTTCGGCGACCGCGTGGCCATCATGTCCCGCACCCGGTACGAGTGGACGCTCTTCGACTTCGCGCTCTGGAGCATCGGCGCCCAGGTCGTGCCGGTCTACCCGACGTCGTCGGCCGATCAGGTCTTCTGGATGCTCCACGACGCGCAGGTGTCGGCCGCGATGGTCGAGCACGAGGACCACGCCATGACGATCGGCTCGGTCATCGACCGCCTGCCGCAGTTGCGCAAGCTCTGGCAGCTGGACACCGACGCGGTGGGTGAACTGGGCGCCGCGGGGCGGGACATCGACGACGAGGTGGTGCACCGCCACCGGCGCGCGGTCACGCCCGACTCGATCGCCACGATCATCTACACCTCCGGCACCACGGGCCGCCCCAAGGGCTGTCTGATCTCCCACGCGAACTTCATGTTCGAGGCGGACGTGATGGTCGCGCGCTGGGAGCCGGTCTTCGCCTCCAAGCGGGACAGCGAGGCCACCACGCTGCTCTTCCTGCCGCTGGCGCACGTCTTCGGCCGCATGGTGCAGATCGCGGCGGTGCGCGGCCGGGTCAAGATGGGGCACCAGCCGAACCTCAACGCGGCGGCGCTGCTGCCCGACCTCGCCGCCTTCCGCCCCACGTTCATCCTCGCCGTGCCGTACATCTTCGAGAAGGTCTTCAACGCGGCGCGGCGCAAGGCGGAGAAGGACGGCAAGAGCGGCCCGTTCGACAAGGCCGTCGAGTGCGCCGTGCGGTACGCCGACGCGCTGGAGGCGAAGGCGTTCGGGACGGGCCCCGGGCCCGCGGCGGGGCTGCGCATGCAGCACCAGCTCTTCGAGAAGCTCGTCTACTCCAAGGTGCGCGAGGCGATGGGCGGCCGGGTGCGGCACGCGATGTCCGGCGGCTCCGGGATGGACCGGCGCCTCGGCCTGTTCTTCGCGGGCGCCGGAGTGGCGATCTACGAGGGGTACGGCCTGACGGAGACGACCGCCGCCGCGACCGCCAACCCGCCCGAGCGCACCCGCTACGGCACCGTCGGCCAGGCCATCCCCGGCATGACCGTGCACATCGCGGAGGACAGCGAGGTCTGGCTGCGCGGCGGCAACGTCTTCCAGGGCTACCTCAACGACCCCAAGGCCACCGACGCCACGCTGCACGACGGCTGGCTGGCCACCGGTGATCTGGGGGCGCTTGACGAGGACGGCTATCTGACGATCACCGGGCGCAAGAAGGAGATCCTGGTGACGTCCGGCGGCAAGAGCGTCTCACCGGCACAGCTGGAGGAGCGGGTGCGCGACCATCCGCTGGTGGCGCAGTGCATCGTCGTGGGCAACGACCGCCCCTACATCGCGGCGCTCGTGACGCTGGACGCGGAGGCCGTGGAGCACTGGCTGACCATGCGCCGCAAGCCCATGATGGCGCCGGGCGATCTGGTGCGCGACCCGGATCTGGAGACCGAGGTGCGCCGGGCCGTCGTGGCCGCCAACACCCTGGTCTCCCAGGCCGAGTCGATCCGTACGTTCCGCATACTGGCGCATCAGTTCACCGAGGAGCACGGCCTGCTCACGCCGTCGCTGAAGCTGAAGCGGAAGGCGATCGAGACGGCGTACTCGACGGAGGTCGAGGCGCTGTACCGCAGCTAGGTCGTGCCCGGATCCGGCCCCATGAGCCTATCTGACGGGTCATCAATTCTCCCTGCGCCCCTTATTGACGGTTCATCAGGTCACGCACAGAATCAGCCCCACTTCGACTTCAGGGGGCTCGACCGTGTCGCGATCGATCCGCACCATCACCGCCGCCGCTGCGGCCCTGCTGCTCGCCACGTCCTGCAACTCCGCCTCCAACAGCGGCGGTTCGGGCGAGGACGACGGAGAGAAGGGCGGCAGTTCGGCGCGCGGAGTGACCGACGACTCCATCAAGGTGGGCGGGATCGTCTCCATGACGACGGCCAGCGGCTACAGCAAGAAGGACACCGACCTCGGCGCCAGGGCCCGCTTCGACCGCGCCAACGCCGGGGGCGGCGTGCACGGGCGGAAGATCGACTACCTGGGCGCGGAGGACGACGGGCAGGACCCCGGCAAGAACCTCGCGGCGGCCCGCAAGCTCGTCCAGCAGAAGAAGGTCTTCGCCATCGCCCCGATGAGCTCGGTCACCTTCTCCGGCGCCGACTTCCTGCAGAAGCAGAAGGTCCCCACCTTCGGCTGGGGCACCATCCCGCCCTTCTGCGGTCCGACGTACATGTACGGCTTCGGCGGCTGCATGGTGCCGATGCCCGGCGGCACGATCACCCAGAGCTGGCCCGAGGGCCTGAAGAAAGTCACGGACGGCGCCCGGGGCAAGTCGGTGGCCATCCTCGCCAACGACAACGACGCGGGCACGTTCGCCATCCGCACCTACAAGCAGAGCTTCGCGGCGGCCGGGTACGAGGTGACGTACGCCAAGTCGATGGTGCCCGCCACCTCGGTGCCGAGCGACTGGTCGGCGTACACGAAGGAGATCCTGCGCTCCGACGGCGGGAAGGCGCCGGACGCCGTCGTCTCCGTCATGCAGACCCCGTACAACATCGGCCTGTTCACGGCCGTCAAGCGCGCCGGGTTCAAGGGCGTGCTCACCGACCCCACCGACTACGACCCCGGCCTGCTCGCCAAGAGCGCGACGCGGAAGGCCCTGGACGGCGTGCACATCCTGCTGTCGTTCCAGCCGTTCGAGCAGAACACCGCGGACATGCGGCGGTTCAAGGCGGACATCAGGAAGACGGCGGGCAAGGACGTGCCGCTCAACATGCACATGATGACGGGCTACATGTCCGCCGACCTCTTCCTCGCCGTCGCCGGGAAGGCGGGCAAGGACCTCACCGTCGGTTCCTTCCAGGCGGCGGCCGACGGCTACTCCGACACCGGCACCATGGTCGGCGACCGCCGACTGCCCGACGGGCGCAAGGAGTCGTTCGGCTGCGGCGCCCTCGTCCAGCTGAGGGGCGGGAAGTACACCGTCTCATCCCCCTTCAAGTGCTACGAACCGATCCCCTTCAAGTAGGGGCGGGCCGCCATGTCGGACCTGCTGGGATTCGTGCTGAGCGGTCTCGTCTCCGGAGCCCTGTACGCCCTCCTCGCCACGGGGCTCGTCCTCTCCTACTCGGCGTCGGGCCTCTTCAACTTCGCGCACGGCGCGACCGCCTACCTCTGCGCCCTCGCCTTCTACGAACTGCACTCCGGCTTCGGCTGGCCCGCCGTACCGACGGCGCTGCTCCTTGTCGTCGTGGCGGCCCCGGCGCTCGGCTGGGGCCTGGACCGGCTGATGTTCCGCAAGCTGGCACGGGTCGGTGAGACCGCGCAGATCGTCGCGACGATCGGGCTGCTCGTCGCGCTGCCCGCGCTCGGCCTGTGGGTGGTGGAGCTCCTCGACGAGGCGGGCGCCTCCGTCGAACCGGCGGAGAACCAGTTCGGGCTGCCGGGCGTCGGGCCGAGCCCGGCCAGGAGCTGGCAGCTGACGGACGGCGTCGGCGTCGACTCCGACCAGCTGATCACCTGGGTGACCACGGCGGTGGTAGCGGTCGGCCTGTGGATCCTGATGCGCCACACGCCGCTCGGCCTCCGGCTCCGCGCCGCCGTCGACAACCGCTCGCTCGTGGAGCTGCGCGGCATCAGCGCGGACCGCCTCTCGTCGGTGGCGTGGATGCTGTCGTCCGCCCTCGCGGGCCTGGCGGGCGTGCTCGCCACCCCCCTCCTCGGCCTCTCCTCGCACGACTTCACCCTGTTCCTGTTCGTCTCCGCGACGGCCGCCGTGCTCGGGCGCTTCCTGTCGATCCCGCTGGCCTTCGCCGGGGGTCTCGGGCTCGGCGTGCTACAGAACCTCGTCGCGGGGTACGCCGATTTCGCCGAGAAGATCACCGGATTCCGTACGGCCGTGCCCTTCCTGATCCTGTTCGCCGGGCTGCTCCTGCTCACGCGGCGGCAGCGGACCGCGGGCACGGCGGCGGTCGACGCGCCGCCCGTCGACTACCTCGCGGGGCGGTCGTGGACGCGCAGGTGGGGTCCGTGGACGGCGGCGGCCGTCCTCATGGCCCTCGCCCTCTACACGGTCACGACCCCCTTCTGGAGCGGTATCCTCACCCAAGGGCTCGCGATCTCCCTGGTGTTCGTCTCCTTCACCGTGGTGACGGGGCTCGGCGCGATGGTGTCCCTCGCGCAGGCCACGTTCGTCACGGGCGCCGCGCTCGTCGCCGGGCTGCTGATGAGCCACGGCTGGCCGTTCTTCGCCGCGGCGCTTGCCGGTACCTGCGCGGCGGCGGCGCTCGGCGCGCTCGTGGCGCTGCCCGCGCTGCGGCTCGGCGGCCGCTCGCTGGCCCTCGCGACCCTGGCGCTAGCCTTTCTCGCCGATCAAGTCCTGTTCCAGATGGGGTGGTTGCGCAACGGCGACACCGGCTGGGAGATCCCCCGCCCGGTCTTCGGCCCCGTCGACCTCTCGGACGACCGCGCCATGGGCGTCGCGATGATCGTCCTCGTCTCGGCGGCCGTCGCCGCGCTCGGCGCGCTGCGCGACTCGCCCTCGGGGCGCGCGATGCTGGCGGTACGGTCCGCGCCCGCGGCGGCGATGGCCTCGGGGGTGTCCGTGGTGCGCACGAAGCTGCTCCTGTTCACCCTGTCGGCGGGGCTCGCGGGGTTCGGCGGCGTGATGTACGCGTCCTTCAACACCCGCATCACCGCTACCGACTTCACCGCGATGACCGGACTGATCTGGCTGGCGGTGGCGGTCGCGGCGGGGGTGCGCAGGGCGCAGTTCGCGGTGGTGGCGGGCCTGGTCTTCGCGATCGTGCCGCACCTCGTCGCGGACTACGTCACGGAGTCCGTGCACCTCCCGGTGATCCTCTTCGGCCTCGCGGGCCTGGCACTCGCCAACGACCCGGACGGGTACTGCGCGGCGGTGCCGGTACGGATGCACCGGAGGCGGCAGAAGCGCGGTGCGACTTACGCCCCTCCTGCAGAGATTCCAGCCCCTCCGGCAGAGATTCCGGTCCCTCCGGCAGAGATTCCCGCCCCTCCGGCAGAGATTCCAGCCCCTCCGGCGATTGAGGAGCGGGGTCTGGGGCAGCGCCCCAGTTCGGTGAGGGCCGGGCCCGGCGAGGAAGGCCCTCCCGCCCTCACCCTCCACAACCTCCGCGCCGGATACAACCGCACCCCCACCCTGCACGGCGTACACCTCACCGTCCACCCCGGCGAGATCGTCGCCCTCCTCGGCCCGAACGGCGCGGGCAAGTCCACCACCTGTCTCGCCGCGGCGGGACAGCTCCGCCCCCTGACCGGCCAGGTGTACATCGACGGACGCGACGCCACCCGCTGGGACGCCGTCCACCGCGCCCGCGCCGGCGTCGTCCTCGCCCCCGAGGGCCGCGGCATCTTCCCCGCCCTCACCATCGAGGAGAACCTCGCCCTGTACCTCAAGGACCGGGACGCGCGCGACGCCGTGTACGAGCGGTTCCCGGGCCTCGCCGCCCGGCGCCGGGTGCCCGCGGGTTCCCTGTCCGGCGGCGAGCAGCAGCTCCTCGCCCTCGCCCCGCTGCTGCAGCGCCCGCCAAAGGTGCTGATCGCGGACGAGCCGTCCCTCGGCCTCGCGCCCCGCGTGGTCGACGACGTGTTCCGCCTCCTGGTCGAACTCCGGGACGCGGGCGCCGGGTTGCTGCTCGTCGAGGAGAAGGCCGCGGAGATCCTCGGGGTCGCCGACACGGTGGCGTACCTGGCTCAGGGCCGGATCTCCTGGTGCGGTCCGCGCTCCGAGGTGCGGGCCGACCGGCTCACCGAGGCGTATCTGGGCATGGCGCGGCCATGAGCGAGCGGGAGCACGTCCTGCGGGCCGAGGACATCGGCGTGCGATTCGGTGGCGTCCGCGCCCTGGACGGCGTGGGCCTCGCCGTCCGGCCGGGCGAGGTCTGCGGACTCATCGGCCCCAACGGCGCGGGGAAGACGACGCTGTTCGACGTCGTGTCCGGCATCCGCAGGCCGGACCGGGGGCGGGTCCTCGTCGACGGGCGCGACGTCACGCGCCGCTCCCCCGTGTGGCGGGCCCGCCACGGCATGCGCCGCACCTTCCAGCGGCAGCAGCTCTTCGGGCAGCTCACCGTCGCCGACAATCTCGTCGTGGCGCAGGAGTGGCGGGGCGGGGGCGGCGGGTTCGCCGCGGATCTGCTTGCCGCGCCGACCCGGCGTACGCGCGAGGCCGCCCGGCGCGAGCGGGCCGCGGAGGTGCTGCGCGCGTGCGGTCTCGACGCGCTCGCCGGGCAGTACGCGGGCGCGCTGCCGGTGGGGCAGGCCCGCATGGTCGAGCTGGCGCGCGCGGTCGCGGACCCGCCCAGGGTGCTGCTCCTTGACGAGCCCGCTTCCGGGATGACGGCCGACGAGCGGCGCCGCCTTTCGGCCGTCGTACGGCATCTCGCGGACGAGGAGGGCTGCGCCGTGCTGCTCGTCGAGCACAACGTCGCCTTCGTCATGGAACTCTGCGCCCGCGTCGTCGTCCTCGACCTGGGCCGGGTCCTCGCGCACGGCACGGCGGCCGAGGTGCGCGCGGACCCGAGGGTGCGCGACGCGTATCTGGGCACGGCCCCGGCCACCGACGCACGTTGACCAGGGGGCTCAGACCAGACACGGCGTACGACATCGGCGGCCATGCGGCACCTCTCCGACCTCGGAACCGCCATTCAGCGGTACGGGACGGCCGGGGGCAGGTCCCGCCAGCGGTACCAGCGGCCCTCGCCCGCATGGACGGCGAGTGCGGCGTGGCGGGCCACCGCCAATGGTCCGGACCGATCCCGCCTCCATGAATTCACGGGACGATCGGTGATCAGGAATGCAGCACGGCCCCTGATCGTTGACCATGGGAATACCAACCGACCGACTTAAGGATCGAAAGCTCGTGAGCAAGGTTCCCCCGATCATCCTGAACAACGGCGTCGAGATGCCCCAGCTCGGCTTCGGCGTGTGGCAGGTTCCGGACGACGAGGCCGAGAAGGCCGTCGCGCTGGCCCTGGAGGCCGGGTACCGCAGCATCGACACCGCGGCCATCTACGGCAACGAAACAGGCACCGGCAAGGCCATCGCGGCCTCCGGCGTGGCCCGCGAGGACCTGTTCGTCACGACGAAGCTCTGGAACAGCGACCAGGGCTACGACACGACTCTGCGCGCCTTCGACACCTCCCTGGAGAAGCTCGGCCTCGACTACGTGGACCTGTACCTCATCCACTGGCCGCTGCCCTCCAAGGACAGCTACGTCGACTCGTACAAGGCCTTCGAGAAGATCCACGCCGACGGCCGCGCCAAGTCCATCGGCGTCTCGAACTTCCTGCCCGAGCACCTGGAGCGGCTGCTCGGCGAGACGTCGGTCGTCCCCGCCGTCAACCAGATCGAGCTCCACCCGCACCTGCAGCAGCGCGCCTCGCGCGAGATCCACGCCGAGCACGGCATCGCCACCGAGGCGTGGTCGCCGCTCGGCTCCGGCAAGGGCCTCCTCGAGGTCCCCGCGATCATCGCCATCGCGCAGAAGCACGGGCGCTCGCCCGCGCAGATCGTGCTGCGCTGGCACATCCAGCTGGGCAACGTGGTGATCCCCAAGTCCGTGACGCCGTCGCGGATCAAGGAGAACATCGACGTCTTCGGGTTCGAGCTCGACCCCGAGGACATGGCCGCGATCTCGGCCCTGAACGAGGACCGGCGGATCGGCCCGGACCCGGCGACGTTCGACGTGGTCTGAGCCTCCCCCGAGGGCCCCGGCACGGTGGCCAGGAGCCAGGCTCCTCCCACCGCGCCGGGGCCCTCGGGCGTGGTCAACAGGTCTGCCGGTACGGGGAGTCCGGCAGATACGTGCGCCACTCCTCCCTGCTCAGTCCGCCGCGCGCCCGCTCACACACGCTGTCCGCCGCGCGCCCCGCGGCGACGGAGACGGTGCGGATCGCGCCGCGCGAGGTCATGACGCGCAACGCGTCGCCGGTGAAGCCGAGCGCGAGAACGGGACCGCCCGTCCCCGCGTACCGGGCGCCGACGAGCCGCGGCGTGTCCGTCTCCCACACCCGCACGGAGCCGTCGGCGTCGCTCGCCGCGAGGTAGCTGCCGTCGGCGGAGAAGGCCAAGAACCGCGCGGGTCCGCCCCTCGTCGGCCCGTCCTGTGTCGGTCCGTCCTCCGTCAGAACGGCGAGGACGCGGGTGGCCCGGCCGTCCCACAGGGTGAGCCTGCCGTTGTCGTCGGCGACAGCGAGGAAGCGGCCGTCAGGACTGAACGTGCCGGACCACAGCGTGTCCTCGCCGCGCAGAACCGGCCTCGTACGCCCGGTCCCGACATCGGTCATCCGACCATCCAGGGAGAGGAGTTCGCGCCCGTCGGGTGCGAGGAGCAAGGCACCGGTGCCGGGACGCCTGCTGTGCAGCAGGCGCGTGGCGGCCAGGCCTTCGCTCTGCCCGCCGAGCCGCCAGACGTCGGCCTTCCAGTCGTCGAGCTCCTGCATACCGGTCGGCGGCGAGCCCACCGTGACGGGCGGCCCGCCACCCCCGGGCAGCACGACACCGTCCACCCGCGACGCCACATCCGCCGGGGGCGCCTCTTCCTTGCCGTGCCGCAGGTCCCATCGCCGGATCGTCGTGCCCTTCGGCTGGTCGACGCCGTACGCGAGAGTCCCGCTGTCCGGGGAGAACGCCAGGGCCGGGTCGCCGCAGTCCGCACACATCCGGCCGGGCAGCGTGCGCAGGGCCGCGCCGTCCCGGCCGTCGCGCAGCCGGAACACCCCTTCCTTACCTCGGCGTTCCAGGGTGAGCAGCGTGCGGCCGTTTGGGCTGAAGCGGGCCTTCTCGATGTCGGGCGACCGCGTCCCGCGCGGACCTGACAGGGCGTCACGGACGTCGAGGGTGCGGACCACCCTGGTGCTCACCTGCACGCGGACCACCCCGGCCGCCTCGTCCAGACGGACCCCGTCCGCCGTGAGCTCACTCACCGGGTGCCGCAGCAGCGGAGTCCCCGGATCGGCGGTGCGCCACAGGACCACCTCCCGGCTTCCCAGGGCGACCGCCAGGGTGCCGTCGGCGCTGAGGTCCACGTCCGGTTCGTACGCGCCGGGCAGCTTGAGCCTCGGCCGCTCGTCCCCGGTCCGTACGTCCCAGGTCCGTACGCCCCCTTCCACGGGGACGACCAGCGCACGGCCGTCCGGTGTGAAGACCGCCTCCTGGGCCTCGCAGAACGCCCGGTCGAGCGCGCGCGGCCACGTCCTGGGCAGATCGCGCCCCGTACCCACCTCCCGTACGGCAAGGGGGCCCTTGTCCCCCGAACAGACGGCCAGGAGCCGGTCGTCGGGGCTCATGACGGAGAACGGCGCACTGCCCGCGTCCGCGCCACGGACCCTCGTGACGACCTTGTGCCCCCGCACGTCCCACACCTCGACGTCGCCCCGGGCCTCGTGCTGGACGATGAACATCCGCCCGCTGGGAGCGAACCTGCCGGCCGTCCCCATGTTCTCGTCTTCGCCGCCTGCCAACGGCCGCCCCACCACACGTTCGCTCCGCAGATCCCAGATCTGGAACCCGCGCCGGGTCGCCCGTGCGATCAGCCGCCCGTCCGCGCTGACGTCCGCGTCGTAGCCGGAGGAGTCGAAGGAGCCCGGCCTGTCGTACGTACTGATCCGCCGTCCGCCGTTCAGCTCCCGGCGCGTCACCCGTCGCCCGGTGGCACTGGTCAGCGTGCGGCCGTCCGCGCTCAGGAACCGCGTCGTCGCGGGCGGGGCCGCCCCGCCGTCCCCGAAGAAGGCGTCCCGCTCCCGCTGTGCGGCGGCGCTGCGCACCGCCTCCCGGGTCTCCGGGAGATCCGCGAGCCGCCAGGCGGCCACGCTCAGCCGCATCGAGGTGACCGGGTCGGAGGTCCGCAGCGTCTCGGCGACACCGGCGATCCGGCGGGCCTGCGCCTCGGCGCTCTGCCGGTGTCCGTTCCGGTTCTGCTGCCAGGCGACCGCGCCCGCGACCGTCGCGAGACAGAGGACCACGGCGAGCGCGGCGAGGAGTACGCGGGTGCGGCGGGCGGCCCGCGTGCGTGCCCGTACGCCCTGTTCCTGTGCGGCGATCCCGGCCCGCAGGAACTCAGTCTCCCGCACGGTGAGTTGATCCTCCCCCTTGCTGCCCTCGAACGCCTCCCTCGCCGCCCTGAGCCTCTCCCCCCGGTACAGGGCGCCGGGGTCCCGGTCCAACTCCGCCCAGGAGCGCGCGGCTTCGGTCAGGGCCCGGTGCAGGCGCAGCCGCTCCCTGTCCTCCTCGATCCAGGCCCGCAGCCGTGGCCATGCGCCGATCAGCGCCTCGTGCGCGAGGTCGACAGACGTGCCGTCCACGGTCAGGAGGCGGGCCGCGACCAGCCGTTCCAGGACGTCGTCGCAGCCGGGCGGCAGCTCGGTGCGGTCGACGGGGCACCGGGTGTCCTGCGTGCCGTCGCCCGGCGCCACCAGCCTCAGGAGCAGAGTGCGCGCCTTCGACGCCGCTGCCGTACCCAAGCGCCCGTAGACGTCCTCGGCGGTGTGCGCGACGGCGCCGCGCACCCCTCCGATCGCCTCGTACGCCGCCTCGGTGAGCGTCCTGCCGCCGCGCCGACGCCACACTTCGCGCAGTGCGTGGGCCATCAGCGGCAGGCCGCCGGGCTCGTCCACCACGTCGGCGACGATCCGCGCGGTCAAGGCGCGTTCCACGACGAGCCGTTCGGCCGCCGCGGGCCGGACGATGGCCTCGCGCAAACGGCTCGGCGGCATCGGTCCGACCAGCAGATTCGCGTCGCCCAACGCGTCCGCGAGCGGGCCGTGTTCGGCACACCGGCCGTAGAAGTCCGCGCGCACGGCGAGGATCACGCGCAGCCGGGCGGCGGCGTCGCGCGCGGCCAGCAACCCGCGCAGGAACGCGTCCCGTTCGGCCGGGTCGTGACAGAGCGAGAAGACCTCCTCGAACTGGTCGACCACGAGCAGCGTGTCGCCGTCGCCGTCGGCCGGCGTGAAGAGGTGCCGGTGGGTGCGGGCCGGTCGTTCGCCGGGGGTCAGGATGCGGATCGCCGCGGGGCGCGCGGGTCCGGTCGACCGCCGCAGCGCCGGGATCAGTCCGGCCCGCAGCAGGGACGATTTGCCGCTGCCCGACGCGCCGATCACCGCCGCCACGCGCCGCCGGGCCGTGAGTCCCACCAGCTCGTCCACGAGGTCGTCGCGGCCGAAGAAGCGCTCCGCCTCGCCGGTGCCGAACCGGGCGAGGCCCGGGTAGGGCGACTCGCCTTCGTCGGTGCCGCGTCCGGCGTCCTCGGCCACCGTCTCGTACCAGTGCCGCTCCCACTCCGCCGGGTCCCCCTCGCACGCGGCGACATAGGCGAGCAGCACGGGCAGCGTCGGCAGCCGCTCGCCCGCGGCCGCCGCGGAGAGCGTGGGCGCCGAGTACGGAACGCGCTGCGCCATCACCCGGTACGTCGGACCGCCCGCGTCGACGCGGAGCTTGCGGAGCCCGTGCGCGAGGCGCTGCACGGGGCCCGCGGACGGCTCCAACGGCTTCTCACGACGCCCCACTCCGACCATCCCTCCCCCGCGCCCTGCGACGTCCGGCCGACACCCCCGCCCGACGCCCCCGGTCAAGATCCCGAGCCACGCTAGCAATTGATTGACGCGGCGGAACAGGGCTGCCCATCAATTCGTGCGCCGCTGAACTGGGCCTTTCGGGCCCGCTCCTGGGTCCTTCCTGCCCTTCGCAGCGCACCCACGGGAGTACGTCATCACCACCACCCTGCCCACCCGCTCAGCCCTCCGCCCCGCCCGGGGCGGCCCCCGCGGGCCCGTGCCCGGCGGACGCGCACAGCGGGCCGTCACCGCCCTCCCGGGACTGCTCCTGGCGCTCGGCCTCGGCCTCTGGGGCATCCGCCGCGGCGGCACGATGTGGCGGGACGAAGCGGTCACGTACGACGTCTCGCGGCGCGGATTCGCCGATCTCTGGCACACGCTGGGCAACGCGGACGCGGTGCACGGGCTCTACTACCTCCTGATGCACGGCCTGTTCCGGATCACGGGCGACGCCGACCCGCTCCTCGTCATGCGGATCCCCTCCGTCCTCGCCATGAGCGCGGCCGCCGCCGGTGTGGCGCTACTCGGCAGACGGCTCGCGGGAGCGCGCGCGGGGCTGCTCTCCGGTGTCGCGTTCGCGGCGTTCCCGCTGATCCAGCGCTTCGCGCAGGAGGGCCGTTCGTACGCCGCGGTCTGCGCGCTGACCGTCTGGGCGACGTCCGCCCTGGTGGACGCCGTCGCCGCCGAGGGGCCCCGCGCGCGGCGCCTGTGGTGCCGGTACACGGCGCTGGTGCTGGCCGCGTGTCTGCTGCACGAGTTCGCGGTGTTCGCGCTCGCCGGGCACGCCTTCGCGGTTCCCCGCGCCGCGCGTCGGCAGTGGGCCGCGGCGGCGGGCGCGGCGGTGGTGGGGCTCGCGCCGCTCGCCGTACTGAGCCGGCGACAGCAGGCTCAGGTGCAGTGGCTCTCGTTCGACACCCGCCAGTACGCGGCGACCCTCGGTGTGTGCCTGGTCGGGGTGGGCTGTGCCGCACTCCTCAGGAGGTGGGGGTCCCGGCGGACGGGGCCGGTCGGGCTCGTCCGGGTGGCGCTGCCGCTGCTGACCGCCCCCGTCTGCCTGCTGATGGCCCTCGCGCCGGTCAAGCCGCTCTTCGTGGACCGCTATGTCCTGTACATCTGGGCCGGTCTCGCCCTGCTCGCCGGAGGCGTCCTCGACCGGTCCCTGCGCGGTGGCCCCGGACGCGCCGCCGTCGCCTCGGTGACCGTCCTCGCCGCCCTCGCCGCGCTGATCCCCCTGGCCCTGCACCTGCGGACGCCCGAGAGCCGCGTCGACAACTCCACCGGCGCCGCCCACGCCGTGCGGGCGGCCGGGCACGCCGGGGACGCGGTGGTGTACATGCCGTCGCGCCGCAGGGTGTGGGCCCTGTCGTCACCCGCTGCCGTCGAGGGACTGCGGGACATCGCCCTTGACCGCAGTCCGGCCGCCTCGCACACCCTGTACGGCAGGGAGGTGCCCGCGGGCGTCATCCGCGACCGCATGAGCGGGGAGCGGCGCATCGTCCTTGTCACCGATCCGGCGGGCAGCGGCTTCGACGCGATCGACCGGGAGACGGTGAAGCGCCGGGTGATCGAGGACCGCTTCGCACGGTGCCGGTCGTGGCACACGCGCGGGGCACGCGTCATCTTGTACGCGCGCCCCGGTGGCTGCTGATGCGTGCCGTCAGGGCCTGTCGTCCTTCACCGCCACGTGCACCGTCTGCGCCGTCAGCAGGAACAGGTCGGCGCGCCGGTGCAGGCTCTGCGGGTCGTCCTCGTCCAGGAGGCGGTCGATGGCGGCGAGGTCGTCGGCGGCGAGCCGGTCCGCGTGCATCTCGCGGCGGCGGGTGAACTCGGTGACCACATGGGCTCGGGCGTCCGCCGAGAGCGGCGCGGGCAGGTCGAGGAGGAAGCTGCGGGTGGCCTCGTACCGCAGGCCCGCGCCGGTGAGGAGGGCGGGCCAGTCCTCGGTCGCGTCCTTCGCGCCGTCGAGCCCCGCCCGCATCCCCGCGAACCACTCCTCGTCGGCCGCCTCGATGCGGGCGAGGAGACCCGGGCGGCCGAAGCCGATGTCACGGGGCAGATAGCGGGCGGCGAGTCCGCCCTCCAGGAGGGCGATGGCGCCGCCGGGCGCGAGGCGGCCTGCGAGGGCCGACAGTGCGGCGCCCTGGTCGCCCACGTGGTGCAGGGACTTGCAGAGCCAGAGCAGGTCGGCCTGCGGCACGTCGTCGATGTCGTCCGGGAGCGCCGCGCGGACCGTGCCGAAGCGGCCCGCGAGGCCCTCGTTGCCCGCGCGCTCGCGGGCCCGCGCCAGCAGGGCCTCCTCGGGGTCCGCCGCGACGATCCGCGCCTCGGGAAAGGCGTCGGCAAGCAGGAAGGAGAGGGCGCCCGGCCCTGAGCCGACGTCGACGACGACACCCGGAGCGGGGGCCCAGCGCTTCAGCCAGTCGGCCGTCTCGCCGTACAGGGGCGCGGCGACCCGTGCGTAGCGCTCCAGCATGGCTTCCATGGCGGCCCAGTCCAGGTCGCCTTCGTGCCCGTGCCCGTGCCCATGCCCATGTCCATGCCCGTGGTGATGCCCCATCGTCTTCTGCCGCCTTCCGGTCAAGCCGTCCTCGTCCGTCGTCGGAGCCAGCCTGCTCCCCGTTTCCGGTTCCCGCCCAACGGTATTGCCGGTATCGCAAAAAGTTCGGTCAGCGCCGCTTCCGGTACGCGCGCACGCTGAACTGCGGGTCGGGGCGTGCGAGGTCCTGGTCCGGCAGGTCCGCGAGCCCGGCCTCGAACCGTGCGGCCAACGGTCCGTCGGGCGGGATCCGGGTGAACCAGCCGCGCCGCAGGTCCGCCACGGTGGAGCGCGGCGAGCGGCCCTGGCCGTGGCCCCGGAAGGAGGCCCGGCCTTCCGGCGCGAGAGCGTGCTCGGCGGCGTAGGCGTCGACGGCCTCGGCCCGGTCGACGGCGGGCCCCACGGGGCGCGGCGCGAGGACGGCGTCGATGTCGCTGCGCACGTCGTGCGAGGCGGCCTTGTCCACGGTGGTGACGTAGACCCCGCCGGGCCGAAGCACCCGCGCGCACTCGGCGACGACCGAGGAGGTCTCCTCGGGCCCGGACAGCAGATGCAGCAGCCACACCGTGCTCACCGCGTCGAAGGACCGGTCGGGGAAGGGGAGTTGGCGGCTATCGCCGAGGACGACCGCTCCGGGCATCCGGCCCGCGGCCAGCCGGGCCATGCGGTGGGCGGCGTCGACGCCGGTCACCCGCAGCCCCGGCCGCGCGGCGAGGCACCGGGTGACCAGGCCGGTTCCGCAGGCGACATCGAGGAGCGTGCCCGCGTCGGGGGGCACCAGGCCAAGGACCGCGGCAGCGGCGGCGGCAGCGCGGGGCTCACCGCCGCGCGAGACGTCGTACCGGTCGGCTTCCTTGCTGTAGTCCAGCATCGGCCGTCACTCCGCGCCGTGCGCGGCGGACAACTCCTCGACCCTGCGGGCCAGTTCGAAGTCGAGGCCGGTGAGCGCGCCGCCCGCGCTGTGCGTGTGCACGGCGAGCGCGACGGTGTTGTAGCCGAGCGTCAGGTCGGAGTGGTGGCCGAGTTCTTCCTGCGTCTGCGCGATGTGGACGACCAGGCCGGTCGCCGCGAAGTGCGAACCGAGCCGGTAGGTGCGGGTGATCCTGTCGCCCTCCACGGACCAGCCGGGCAGTTCGGCGAGGCGGTCCTCGATCTCCTTCTGCGAGAGCGGTTCGGGGGTCATGGGCGGGGCTCCTTCCGGGCGGGCCGCCTCCACGACGGGAAGGCGGTCTGCGGCTCACCTTGCCACAAACCGTTTCGACTACCGTCTACGTATGACAACCGCCGCGCCCGCCAAGGGGAACGCCAGAGGCAAGGCCAAGGGGACCACTTACGAGCACGCCTCAGGAGCGGGTCCGCTGCTGCGGAGCTGGCGCGAGCGGCGCCGGGTGAGCCAGCTGGAGCTGGCCCTGCGCGCCGACTCCTCCGCCCGGCACATCAGCTTCGTCGAGACGGGCCGGTCGCGGCCGAGCGAGGAGTTCCTGCTGCGTCTCGCCGACCACCTCGACGTGCCGGTGCGGGACCGCAACTCGCTGCTCCTGGCCGCCGGTTACGCGCCGCGCTTCCGCGAGACCCCACTGGACGACCCCTCCATGGGCACCCTGCGCGAGGGCCTGGAACGGCTGCTCGCCGGCTACGAGCCGTATCCGGCCCTGGTCGTCGACGCGACGTACGGCGTGGTCGCGGCGAACCGCGGCATCGCGATGATCCTCGACGGCGTCCCCGAGCACCTTCTGTCGTCCCCGAACGCGATGCGCCTCACTCTGCACCCGGAGGGCCTCGCGCCCAGGATCCGCAATCTGCGGGAGTGGCGGGGGCACCTGCTGCACCAGATGGAGCGGCAGATCGCGCTGCAGCGCTCCGACGCGCTGCGGGCGGTGTACGAGGAGGTGGCCGCGTATCCGGTGGCGGACCCCGGCGTGGACGCCTTCGAGGCGGGGACGGACGTGCCCTATTTCGCGCTGCCCCTGCGGATCGAGCACGACGGACACGTGCTGTCCTTCATCTCCTCGATCTCGACGTTCAATACGCCGATGGACGTGACGGTCGCCGAGCTGGCCATCGAGACGCTGCTCCCGGCCGACCCGGCGACGGTCAAGTACGTGCAGTCGCGAGTCAGCCCCTGAGCGCCCGCAGCGCCGCGTATTGCAGCGCGGCGAAGCCGCCGACGACCGCGGCCTGGAGCGGTATCCACACCGTTCCCGCCGTGCCGGGCGAGAGCCAGGCGAAGAGCGCGACGACGCTGAGCACCGCCCAGGCCGCGTTCGCCTCGACGACCGCCTGCACGGCGGGCGTCGGCGGCCTCCTGCGGGTGGCGAGGAGGCCGACGCCGACCCCGTACAGGGTGAGGAAGACACCGATGCCGAACAGCAGCGTGGAGTCGACGCCGAGGAAGTCACCGAGGGGCCCCGAGGCGGCGGCGTACGCGATGCCGTTGCCCGCGGTCACGACCGCGTCGAGGCCGAGGAAGCGGCGCAGCATCGTCCGCGGGTCGGTGGTGCGGGCCAGAGCGGTGAGCGGGTACGTGGACGTGGCCATGGCGGGGTGCCTTTCGTAGGAGAGGGGGAGCGGTTTCGGGACCCGGATCCGGTCCGGAGTGCGCCGGACCGGATCCGTTGACATCACTCTGCCGGGCGCCCGTGACCTGGTCGATTACGTGCGGGGTAATGCCGCGCGCCCGCCCGGCAACCCGTACGGCGGCGGCCGACAGGTGTCCCGTGGCCCACGCACCTAGGTTCGGTGGGAGGCACACCTAGGGAGCTGCACGGTGACAGAGACGACCGAGCCCGCCGCCGCCCTGCTGCGGGCGGGGAAGTTCTTCCGGCGCGGTACTGCCGCCCCTGACCTGCACAGCGTCCGGCTGACCGGTGGCCGCGACGCGGACGCCTTCTACCGCGACCGGTGGAGCCACGACAAGGTCGTGCACTCCACGCACGGCGTGAACTGCACCGGCTCGTGCCGCTGGAAGGTGTACGTCAAGGACGGCATCATCACGTGGGAGACGCAGGCGACGGACTACCCGAGCGTCGGCCCCGACCGCCCCGAGTACGAGCCGCGCGGCTGCCCGCGGGGCGCCGCGTTCTCCTGGTACACGTACTCCCCCACGCGCGTCCGCTACCCGTATCTGCGCGGCGTCCTGCTGGACATGTACCGGGAGGCCAAGGCCCGCCTGAAGGACCCGGTGCTCGCCTGGGCGGACATCCAGGGCGACTCCGAGCGGCGTCGCGCCTATCAACAGGCGCGCGGCAAGGGCGGGTTGGTGCGGGCGTCCTGGGACGAGGCCGTCGAGATCATCGCGGCCGCGCACGTCCACACGATTCGGACGTTCGGGCCGGACCGGGTCGCGGGCTTCTCCCCCATCCCCGCGATGTCGATGGTGTCGCACGCGGCGGGCGCCCGCTTCATGTCGCTGATCGGCGCGCCCATGCTGTCCTTCTACGACTGGTACGCGGACCTGCCGGTGGCCTCGCCGCAGGTGTTCGGCGACCAGACGGACGTGCCGGAGTCGGGTGACTGGTGGGACGCCGCGTATCTGATGATGTGGGGCTCGAACGTGCCGGTGACGCGGACGCCCGACGCGCACTGGATGGCCGAGGCCCGCTACCGCGGCCAGAAGGTCGTGGTGGTGGCGCCCGACTACGCCGACAACGCCAAGTTCGCCGACGAGTGGCTGCATCCGCACCCGGGCACGGACGGGGCGCTTGCCATCGCGATGGGCCACGTGATCCTGAAGGAGTTCTTCGTCGACCGGCAGACGGAGTTCTTCACCGACTACGTGCGCAAGTTCACCGACCTGCCGTTCCTCGTGACGCTCACCGAGCGCGACGGCGCGTACGTGCCCTCGAAGTTCCTGCGCGCCACGGACCTCGGGCAGGACGGCGAGGGCGGCGACTGGAAGACGGCCGTCCTCGACGAGAACACCGGGCGGCCCGCCGTGCCGAACGGCTCGCTCGGCTTCCGCTGGACCGATTCGGGCAAGGGCAAGTGGAACCTGGATCTCGGTGACATCAAGCCGATGCTGACGCTGCGGGGCTCAGCGGTCGCGACCGGCGTCGAGGTGCTGCTCCCCCGCTTCGACACCGAGGGCGGCACGCACGGCCAGGGCCGCGGTGAGATCGTGCGGCGCGGGGTGCCCGCCACCCGGCTGGGCGGCCAGGACGGACCGCTGGTCACGACGGTCTTCGACCTGCTGCTCGCGCAGTACGGCGTGGGGCGCGAGGGCTTGCCGGGCGAGTGGCCTTCGTCGTACGAGGATGCCGAGGCGCCCGGCACCCCGGCCTGGCAGGAGGCGCACACCTCGGTCCCGGCCGCGAAAGCGGTGAAGATCGCGCGGGAGTTCGCGCGGACCGCCGAGAAGTCGCGCGGGCGCTGCATGATCCTCATGGGTGCGGGCACCAACCACTGGTTCCACTCGGAGACGATCTACCGGGCCTTCCTCGCACTGCTGCAGCTCACCGGCTGCCAGGGCCGCAACGGCGGCGGCTGGGCGCACTACGTGGGCCAGGAGAAGTGCCGCCCGGCGACCGGCTGGGCGACGCTCGCGAGCGCCAACGACTGGAGCAGGCCGCCGCGGCAGATGATCGGCGCGGCGTACTGGTTCCTCAACACCGACCAGTGGCGCTACGACAGGTTCGCCGCGGACGTGCTCGCCTCACCCCTTGGCGAGGGCCGCTTCGCCGGGATGACGGGCGCCGACTGTCTCGCGCTGTCCGCACGCACCGGCTGGATGCCGTCGTACCCGACCTTCGACCGCAACCCCCTCGACCTGGGCGAGGCGGACGACCCGGTGGCGGGCGTCGTCGACGAACTCAAGGCGGGCACCCTCAACTTCGCCTGCGAGGATCCGGACGCCCCCGAGAACTGGCCGCGCGTGCTGACCCTGTGGCGCGCCAACCTCCTCGGCTCATCGGCGAAGGGCGCCGAGTACTTCACCAAGCACCTGCTCGGCACGCACTCCTCGCTGCGCGCCGAGGAGGCCTCGCCGGACGAGCGGCCCTCGACGGTGACCTGGCGCGACGAGGCGCCCGAGGGCAAGCTCGACCTGCTCGTCTCCCTCGACTTCCGCCAGACCTCGTCGACGCTGCTCTCCGACGTCGTGCTCCCCGCGGCCACCTGGTACGAGAAGCACGATCTGTCGACCACCGACATGCACCCCTACGTGCACTCCTTCACCCCGGCCGTCGACCCGCCCTGGCAGGCCCGTACCGACTTCGACACCTTCCGCGTCATCGCCGACCGGCTCAGCGAGCTGGCCGTGGACCACCTGGGCGTGCGCAAGGACGTCGTCGCCACCGCGCTGCAGCACGACACTCCCGGCGAGACCGCGCAGCCCGGCGGGGTCGTCCTTGACTGGCGCAAGGGCGAGTGCGAGGCGCTCCCCGGGAAGACCATGCCGATCCTGACCGTGGTGGAGCGCGACTACACCGCGATCGGCGCGAAGTTCGCCGCCCTCGGCCCGCTGGTGGAGCAGCTGGGGCTGCCCGCGAAGGGCATCGCCCTCCACCCCGACCAGGAGGTGGACGAGCTGCGCGAGCGCAACGGCGTCGTGCGCGGCGGGCCCGCGGACGGCCGCCCCGCCCTGGACACGGCGGTGAAGGCGGCCAACACCATCCTCGCCCTGTCCGGCACGACGAACGGCCGCCTCGCCACCCAGGGCTTCCACACCCTGGAGGCGCGCACCGGCCAGGAGATGGCTCACCTGGCCGCCGAGCACGAGGGCAAGCGCATCACGTACGCCGACACGCAGGCCGCGCCCGTGCCGGTGATCACCTCGCCGGAGTGGAGCGGCAGCGAGTCCGGCGGCCGTCGGTACACGGCGTTCACGCTCAACACCGAGCACCTCAAGCCCTGGCACACCCTCACCGGGCGCCAGCACTTCTTCATCGACCACGACTGGATGCACGAGCTGGGCGAGGCGATGCCCGTCTACCGGCCTCCGCTGGACATGAACCGCCTCTTCGGAGAACCGCGGATCGGCCCGGACGGCGAGAAGGAGGTGACGGTCCGTTACCTCACACCGCACAACAAGTGGTCGATCCACTCCGAGTACCAGGACAACCTCTTCATGCTGTCGCTCTCGCGCGGCGGCCAGTGCATCTGGATGGCGCCGCAGGACGCGGACGCCATCGGCGTGAAGGACAACGACTGGATCGAGGCCGTCAACAGGAACGGCGTGGTGGTGGCCCGCGCGATCGTCTCGCACCGCATGCCGGCCGGCACCGTCTTCATGCACCACGCGCAGGAACGCACCGTGAACGTCCCCAAGGCGGAGACCACCGGCAAGCGCGGCGGCATCCACAACTCGCTGACCCGGCTGATCCTCAAGCCGTCCCATCTCATCGGCGGTTACGCGCAGTTGTCCTGGGCGTTCAACTATCTGGGCCCGACGGGCAACCAGCGCGACGAGGTGACGGTCATCCGCCGCCGCGACCAGGAGGTCACCTACTGATGCCCCGTGACGGAGTCACTCATGGACGAGTGATGGCACAGATCGCGATGGTCATGAACCTCGACAAGTGCATCGGGTGCCACACGTGCTCGGTCACCTGCAAGCAGGCGTGGACCAACCGCGACGGCATGGAGTACGTCTGGTTCAACAACGTCGAGACCCGCCCCGGGCAGGGCTATCCGCGCCGCTACGAGGACCAGGAGAAGTGGCGCGGCGGCTGGGAGCTGAACAAGCGCGGCGCCCTGAAGCTGAAGAACGGCGGGCGGATCAAGTCCCTCCTGGAGATCTTCTCCAACCCCAAGCTCCCGGAGATCAAGGACTACTACGAGCCCTGGACGTACGAGTACCGGAACCTCACCGACGCCCCGCTCGGCGACGACTACCCGGTGGCCGAACCCCGCTCCCTGATCTCCGGCAAGCCCATGAAGATCGAGTGGTCCTCGAACTGGGACGACAACCTCGGCGGCGCCACCGAACACGGCGATCTGGACCCGATGGTCGCCAAGACCCGCGAACAGGCCGCCGACAAGGTCAAGTTCGCGTTCGAGCAGACCTTCATGTTCTATCTGCCGCGCATCTGCGAGCACTGCCTGAACCCGGCGTGCGTGGCGTCCTGCCCGTCCGGAGCGATGTACAAGCGCGCGGAGGACGGCATCGTCCTCGTCGACCAGGACCAGTGCCGCGGCTGGCGCAAGTGCGTGACCGGCTGCCCGTACAAGAAGGTCTACTTCAACCACCGCACCGGCAAGGCCGAGAAGTGCACGATGTGTTACCCGCGCGTCGAGGTGGGCCTGCCCACCGTCTGCTCGGAGACGTGCGTGGGACGCCTGCGCTATCTCGGAGTGATCCTCTACGACCCCGACAAGGTGACGGAAGCGGCTTCCGAGCCCGACGAACACAAGCTGTACGAGGCGCAGTTGGGGGTTTTCCTCGACCCCGACGACCCCGAGGTGCGCCGCGACGCGGAGCGGTCCGGGATCAGCCATGACTGGCTGGAGGCGGCCCGCCGCTCCCCCGTGCACGCACTGATCAGCAAGTACAAGGTGGCGCTCCCGCTGCACCCGGAGTACCGCACCATGCCGATGGTCTGGTACATCCCGCCGCTCTCCCCCGTGGTGGACGCGCTGACCGAGACCGGCCACGACGGCGAGGACCTGGGCAATCTGTTCGGCGCGATCGACACGCTGCGCATCCCCCTCGAATACCTCGCGGAGATCTTCACGGCCGGCGACGTCGGGCCCGTGCGCTCCTCCCTGGAGAAGCTGGCGGCGATGCGCGCCCACATGCGGGCCATCAACCTCGGTGACCGGCCGGACGGTTCGACCGCGGAGGCGGTGGGGATGTCGGGGTCCGAGATCGAGGAGATGTACCGGCTGCTCGCCATCGCGAAGTACGAGGACCGGTACGTCATCCCGACCGCGGCCGTCGCGGACGCGCAGCGCCTGGAGGAGTCGGCGCTCCCGGACTCCTGCAGCCTCGACTACGAGGGCGGGCCCGGCATGGGCGACGACGGGCCGTTCGGACAGGACTCGGGCCGCAGGCAGCTGCCGCTGGTCACCATCGAGAACTTCCACGCGCTGCGGGCCCGGCAGACCGCCGACGAGGAACCCAGCGCCGTCGAGAAGGCCCACGCGCCCAAGGAGGACGAGACGTGACCCGGCACGCCCTGCTCTACCAGGCCGCCGCGCTCTGCCTGGCCTACCCCGACGACGAGTTCCGCGAGCGGCTGCCCCTGCTCACGGCGGCGGCGCCCTCTGAGCTCCGCGGCTTCCTGGAGTACGCCACGGCGGCCGAACCCCGCGAACTCGCCGCGCACTACGTCCAGGTCTTCGACTTCAAGAACCGCCACAGCCTGTATCTGAGCTGGTGGCGGGACGGCGACACGCGGCGGCGCGGCATGGCCCTGGTGCGCTTCAAGGAGGTCTACCGGGAGCACGGCCTGGAGTTCACCGGCGAGGAGCTGCCGGACTTCCTGCCCGCCGTCCTGGAGTTCTCCGCGCAGGCGGGCCCGGTACTCCTCACGGAGCACCGCAGCGGCCTCGAACTGCTGCGGATCGCGCTGGCCGACTGCGGCACGCCGTACGCGGCGGTCGTCGAGGCGGTCTGCGCGACGCTGCCAGGACCCTCGCCCAAGGACCGCGCGGAGGCGCTGGCCCTCGCCCGCTCCGGTCCGCCGCGCGAGGACGTCGGACTGCAACCCTTCGCACTCATCGGGGAGCGACCCTCATGAAAACGCTGCTGTGGGGCGTGCTTCCCTACGTCGCCTTCGTCCTGCTCGTCGCGGGCATCATCTGGCGCTACCGCTACGACAAGTTCGGCTGGACCACGCGCTCCTCACAGGTCTACGAGTCGAAGCTCCTCAACATCGCGTCGCCGATGTTCCACTACGGCATCCTCTTCGTGCTCGTCGGCCATCTGATGGGCCTGTTCGTGCCGGAGTCCTGGACGGACAAGGTCGGCCTCACCGAGAGCACGTACCACAAGCTGTCGCTGTGGGGCGGCACCGCGGCGGGCGCGGTCGCGGTCCTCGGCATCCTGATGCTGCTCTACCGCCGCCGCACCAACGCGCCGGTGTTCCGGGCGACCACCGCCAACGACAAGGTGATGTACGTCGTGCTGCTCGCGGCGATCGTGATGGGCATGTGGGCCAAGCTCACCAACTCCGGTCTGGAGGAGGGGTACAACTACCGCGAGTCCATCGCCCCCTGGTCCCGCAGCCTGTTCACCCTCCAGCCGGACGTGGACCGCATGGTGGGCGTCCCGCTCACCTTCCAGATCCACGCGGTCATCGGCATGCTGCTCTTCGCGCTGCTGCCCTTCACCCGGCTCATCCACATGTTCAGCGCGCCGGTGCAGTACCTGTTCCGGCCGTACGTGGTCTACCGCACCCGGGACCCGAAGCGGGTAGGGGCACGGCCCGACCGGCGGGGCTGGGAGCGGACGGGTTCCTGAACCCGTCCGCCCCCATGTCACCTACGTATCACCGCCCTTGTTCCGGTCGTCCTCGTCCACGATCTCGGCGTCCACCACGCCGTCCTCGGGGGCGGCCTCGGTGGACGTCTGCTCCTGGGCGGCCCCGTCGGAGGCCGCGTACATCGCCTGGCCCATCTTCTGGCTCACCGCGGCGAGCTTCTCGGCGCCGGTGCGCAGGGCCGCCGTGTCGTCGGCCCGGTCCTTGAGCAGCCCCTTCAACTCCTCGGCCGCGGACTCCACTTCGGCCTTGGTGTCGGCGGGCACCTTGTCGCCGTTGTCCCGCAGGAACCGCTCCGTCTGGTAGACGAGCTGCTCCGCCTGGTTCCGGGTCTCCGCCGCCTCGCGGCGCTTGCGGTCCTCCTCCGCGTGCTCCTCGGCCTCCCGCACCATGCGGTTGATGTCGTCCTTGGGCAGCGCGGAACCGCCGGTCACCGTCATGCGCTGCTCGCGGCCCGTGGCCTCGTCCTTCGCCGAGACGTGCATGATCCCGTTGGCGTCGATGTCGAAGGTGACCTCGATCTTGGGGACGCCGCGCGGGGCGGGCGGCAGGCCGGTCAGATCGAAGACGCCGAGCTTCTTGTTGTACGCGGCGATCTCCCGCTCGCCCTGGAAGACCTGGATGCCGACGGAGGGCTGGTTGTCCTCGGCGGTGGAGAACGTCTCCGAACGGCGGGTGGGGATCGTGGTGTTGCGTTCGATGAGCTTGGTCATGATGCCGCCCTTGGTCTCGATGCCCAGGGACAGCGGTGTCACGTCGAGCAGGAGGACGTCCTTGACGTCGCCGCGGATCACACCGGCCTGCAGGGCGGCGCCGAGCGCGACCACCTCGTCGGGGTTGACGCCCTTGTGCGGGTCCTTGCCGGTGAGCTCCCTGACCAGATCCGTCACCGCGGGCATCCGCGTCGAGCCGCCCACCAGGATCACGTGGTCCACGGCCGACAGCTTGACGCCCGCGTCCTTCACCGCCTGGTGGAAGGGCTCCTTGCAGCGGTCGAGGAGGTCCGCGGTGAGCTCCTGGAACTGGGCCCGCGTCAGCTTCTCCGCGAGGTGCAGCGGGCCCGCCGCCGAGGCCGTGATGTAGGGCAGGTTGACGTCGGTCTCGCTCGACGAGGACAGCTCGATCTTCGCCTTCTCGGCCGCTTCGCGCAGCCGCTGGAGGGCCATCTTGTCCTTGCCGAGGTCGACGCCGTGCCCGTTCTTGAACTGGCGCACCAGGTGTTCGACGATCCGCTGGTCCCAGTCGTCGCCGCCGAGCTGTGTGTCACCGTTGGTGGCCTTGACCTCGATGACGCCCTCGCCCATCTCCAGGAGCGAGACGTCGAAGGTGCCGCCGCCGAGGTCGAAGACGAGGACGGTCTCGTCGTCGCCCTTGTCGAGGCCGTACGCGAGGGCCGCCGCCGTCGGTTCGTTGATGATGCGCAGGACGTTGAGCCCGGCGATCTCCCCGGCCTCCTTGGTGGCCTGGCGCTGGGTGTCGTCGAAGTACGCGGGCACGGTGACCACCGCGTCGGTGACGTCCTCGCCGAGGTAGGACTCGGCGTCGCGCTTGAGTTTCTGCAGGACGCGCGCGGACAGCTCCTGCGCGGTGTAGCGGGTGCCGTCCACGGAGCCGCTTTCCGGGAAGCGCCAACCACCGTCGCCCATATGGCGTTTGACGGAGCGCGCGGTGCGCTCCACGTTGGTGACCGCCTGCCGCTTGGCGACCTCGCCCACCAGGACGTCGCCGCTCTTCGCGAAGGCGACGACCGAGGGCGTGGTGCGCGCGCCCTCCGCGTTGGCGACGACGGTGGGCTCACCGCCCTCCAGTACGGCCACCACTGAGTTCGTCGTACCGAGATCGATTCCGACCGCACGTGCCATGGTCCAGTCCCTTCCGCCGCGAGCTCACGTCCCCCGTCTCCAGGTCTACTCCGTTCTCCATCACAAAACTTGAGCGGGCTCTTGTCAATGCCGCGCATGACAAAGCCGCCACCCCGACCGGGGCGGCGGCATCGTCAACCCACGTGCGCTCAGGCCAGCTTGGCCGAAAGCGTGATGGTCGTGCCCGTGAGGGCCTGGCTCACGGGGCAGCCGCCCTTGGCCTTCTCGGCCGCCTCGACGAAGGCGGCCTCGTCGATGCCGGGCACGGTGCCCTCGACGGTGAGGTGGATGCCGGTGATGCCGGTACCGGGCGTCAAGGTCACGTCGGCGGAGGTGACGAGGCGGGTGGGCTGGTTGCCCGCGCCGGTCAGGGTGTGCGACAGCGCCATGGCGAAGCAGCTGGCGTGCGCGGCGGCGATGAGCTCCTCCGGGCTGGTCTTGCCGTTCGCCTCCTCGGCGCGCGACGGCCAGGACACCGGCTGCTCCGCGATGCCGGAGGAGTCGAAGGTGACGGTGCCCGAGCCCTCTGCCAGAGAGCCTTCCCAGACCGTGTGCGCGGAGCGCGTGGTTGCCACGATGCAGTTCCCTTCAGTGCGGTTGTGTGTTCGGAGGTCCCGATGCCGCCATCCGATCACACTCCGGGCGGAATCGGGGCACGGGTGGATCGCCGACCGGCCAAAGGCCGATCACTTCCGGCGGCCGCCCGTCAGCGCTTGCGGGCCACCGCCCCGTACATGGCGATCGCCCGGTCGTCGACGCCGTCCTGCAAGGGGCCCGGACGCCACGTGTGCACCTGGGTGACGCCCGGGTCGACCAGATCCATGCCGTCGAAGAAGGACGTGGCGGTCGGCAGGTCACGCAGCACCATGGGCATGCCCTGCTGCGCGTACTCCTCGGCCACCCGGCCGACCTCCTCGGGCGCGAAGTCGGCGGTGCCGATCGTGAGTGCCAGGAAGCTGCCCGACGGCAGCGGTTCGAGCAGCCGCCGCACCAGGCTCTGGTCGTCCGGCGGCAGGATGAAGTGCAGGATCCCGATGACCATCAGGCCGACCGGCTCGTCCAGATCTATCAGCGCGCGGAACTCGGGGCTGTCCAGGATGGCGTCGGGATCGTGCATGTCGGCGTCGACATAGGCGGTCGCCCCCTCGGGGGAGCTCTGCAGCAGGGCACGGGCGTGGGCGAGCACGATGGGGTCGTTGTCGACGTAGACCACACGGGACTCCGGCGCCACGTCCTGCACCACCTCGTGCAGGTTGGGGGCGGTGGGCAGCCCGGTGCCGATGTCGAGGAACTGCCGGATGCCCTGCTCCTGGGCGAGGTACCGCCCGGCGCGGTGCATGAACCGCCTGTTCTCCAGCATGTGCACGGGCAGCGCCGGCCAGTGGCTGCACATGGCGTCGCCCGCCTCGACGTCGACAAGGTAGTGGTCCTTGCCTCCCAGGATGTAGTCGTACACCCGGGCCGAGTGTGCGGTCGACGTATCGATCCGACCGTCCGCGCTGTTCATGGGTAACTCCGCTCCTCGCCACCGACTTTGAAGTGCAGACGCTACGCCGTTCACCCGCGGGCCCCGCACCCCGGCTCCGTCTGGAGGACTTGGGTGGAAACGGGCCGCGCGGGGCCCGGGTGGTGTTCGAGCGGGGGCCGCAGGTGCGCGTCGGCCGATACGAACAAGTTGTGTGCGCCGCCGCGCCACAGGGGCCTGTGAGGTGCGGGAACAGGCGCGTGACAGGGGGCCTATGGCCGGAATGACAACTGGGCAAGGCGCGTCCGCGGTGACACTTTGAGGCCCCCTCGCGCACAGAGCGAGGAGACCGTCTCAGGGGGTATGGCCATGCGCATCAACTACTCGGACCGCGGTCCCTCTCCACTCGAACCGGAGAAGCCCGGAGCGGCCGGCGACCGGGACTCGACCTTCGGCTGGTGGGGTGCCTTCAGCATCCAGAAGTTCGTCAACCAGGCGACGCTCTACCACACGCACGAGGACGCCACCGGCTGGCTGGCGTACCTCCAGCAGTTCTACGACCGCAACTTCTGGTTCGCCGACGGCGGCGCGCAGGTGTGGGCGTACGAGGAGACGTACGACAACTGGCAGGACCGCTACGGCATGGACGCGGTCGTCGCCGTCTACCACTCGGGCCACGGCGGCATGGACGGCAACGGCGTCTTCTTCGCGCCGCTCGGCGCCGCCTGGGACGGCCGCAGCGACGCCATCTCCAACCGGATGGCGCTCGGCAACGAGAAGGCCAACTACGTCTTCTGGTCGACCTGTGACTCGCTGAAGGTCACCGGCGGCCACTCCCCGATCCGCACCTGGGCCGGACCCAACATCGGCTTCCGGATGATCTTCGGGTTCGAGACCACCTCCATCGACAGCGGCGACTACGGCAAGAAGTTCTGGGAGAAGTGGCGGGCCGGGCAGACGTACTGCGACGCGTGGCTCAACGCCAGCTGGGACATCTACCACGGCCAGGCACCCTCGGTGTGCGCCGTCGGATCCACCCAGGCCGAGGCCACCAACCGCCTCAACACCGAACGCAACTTCTACCGCGACCACGTGCCGGACAACTGGTACGCGTGGCGCTGGTACTACGCCCGCCAGGGCGTCCGGGAACTGCTCACCCAACTGCCCGGCCAGCAGAAGATCGTCCAATTGGCGCCCCGTGACCCGAGCGCGGAACTCAGCCGGCTCGGGGAGCTGGCCGACATACCGTCGGCGGCGCTGCAGGACGTGTCGGTCGAGCGCCTCGGCGTGCTGAGCGCGACCTCCGGCGACCGCGTCATCTCCACAGGCCCGCAGGGCAACCGCTGGATCAGGCTCGCCGAGCCCAACCACCGCAACACCCAGCAGCTGTCCACCGACCGCGCGGTCGAGACGGCACGCGGCATCGCCGAGCGCTACGCAGAGGGCGCCGACCTCGTCGTCGACAGCGTGCACGACCTGATGCAGAACTCCGGCACGAAGGACGGCTCGGAGATCGGGCGCCCGGTCTCGCTGCAGACCCACGTGACGTTCCGGCAGGTCTTCGACGGCGTCCCCGTCATCACTCCGGGCCGCGGCCTCATCCGCGTCGGCCTCGACAACGACGGCACCCCCGTCCAGGCGCAGATCGCCACCCGCCAGGCCACCGGCGTCACCCGCGAGCCGAGCACCGAGGTGTCGCCGCCGCCGCCCAAGGGCGGCAAGGCCACGGCGGCGCCGCTGGAGCGCGACCCGCGCAAGGCGCTCGACGCGGCACAGCGCAAGCTGCTCGCCCACCTCGCGGCGGAGACCGCCGACGCGGCGGCGCCGGGCGCGGCGGCACAGCGTCCGCCCCAGGTCTCGGACGTCCCCGGCACGTTCGAGGTCGGCTACGAGATGGAGGGCAACGAGGCCTACCCGGCGGCCCGCAAGCTGATCGAGATCGGCGCGCAGGGCAGCATGTTCAAGACCCGCCGCTGGGTCGTCGCACCGCTCGCGCGGTAGTCAGGAGCCGGAACCGGACCGGTCGTCGACGGTGGCGGCCCGCTGCTTGCGGGCCGCCATCCACGCGTAGCAGAGCACGCCCACGAAGAGGAAGAGCACGCCCTGGTAGACGGCCGCGTACCCGGAGCCCGCGACCAGCCACATCGAGAACGCGAACGCCGCACCCGCGAGGACCGCGTCCCGCACCAGCCGCCCGCGGACGACGCGCTCGCGCTGCCCGGAGAGCAGGAAGTAGATCTGCGCGGCGGTGGCCAGGAGGTAGGGCACGGTGGCCGTGAACGTCGTGATCAGGACCAGGGACTCGAAGACACCGCCGGAACCCGCCGTGTAGTTGTAGACGGTGAGCAGCGAGGCGAGGACGACGGTGACGAGGACCCCGACGGTCGGCACGCCGCGCTTCTTCCTGCCGAACGCACTCGGGAAGAGACCGTCCTGGGCCGCCGCGTACGGCGTCTGGGCGCTGAGCAGCGTCCAGCCGTTGAGCGCGCCGACCATCGAGATCAGTGCGGCGACGGCGACCGCGGTGCCGCCCCAGGAGCCACCGAACATCACGTCGACGGCGTCCGAGAAGGGCGCGGTGGAGGTCACCAGCTTGTCGTGCGCGACGGTCCCGAAGACGGCGAGCGTGCCGAGCAGGTAGACGAGGGCGGCGCCGAGGGTGCCGTAGATGGTGGCGCGCCCGACGTTGCGCCGCGGGTCGCGCACCTCGCCCGCACTGACGGCGGCGGACTCGACGCCCAGATACGAGAAGAGCAGGATCGCGGCGGCCGCGGAGACGGCCCCCGTCGGGCTGTCGTCGCTCGCCTGGAACGGCCCGAGGTTGGCGCTGTCGAAGAAGAAGAGACCGCCGACCGCGACGAGCAGCAGCGGCAGGAACTTCAGTACGGTGGCGACCAGTTGGACGGCGCCGACGTATCGCGTGCCCGCGAGGTTCGCGAGCGCGGGCAGGAGTTGCAGGACCAGGGCGGCCAGGCAGGCGGTCCACTTGTGGTCGTTGACCGGCATGAGGACGTCGAGATAGCCGACGGCGGCGACGGCCAGGGCCGCGTTGGACACCCAGGTGGTGATCCAGTACGACCAGGCGGCCAGGAACCCGGCGAAGTCACCGAAGGCGGCGCGGGCGTAGACGTAGGGGCCACCCGTGCGCGGATCACGCTCCGCGAGCCGCCCGAAGACGAGCGCGAGGGCGATGGCGCCGGCGGTCAGGACGGCGAACGCGACGAGGCTGATGGTGCCGAACGGGGCGACCGAGGCGGGCAGCAGGAAGATGCCGCCGCCGATGACGTTCCCCATGACGAGGCACATGGCGACGGGGAGCCCGAAGCTCCGCGCGTGCTTGCTCTGTGCGTGCTCGCTCTGGGCGCCCGGGTCGGCGGACCGCGCCGATTCTCCCTGGTCGGAGGCCGGAGCCGACGGTGCCACGGTTCCGGTGTCGTGCATGGGGTGGTGCGCCTCTCGTCGTGCCCTGGCGCCCGGGACCGCCGGGCGGAAGCCATGGTCGGGCACGGCGGGCGCCGCTCCAAATCAGTGTGTTTTGTCCTGTGCGGCGCGGCCGGAAGCCGTAAATGCTGTGCTGTCCGGGGAGTCGAACAACGAATCGTGCACGGGAACGGCCAGCGGAATCTGCGGCCCCAGGTCCTCCCCCAGCCAGCGGCGCAGGACGCGGTGCAGCTGCTCGGCGCCCACCAGTTCCGTCCCGTCCGCCACCGGGTCGCCGAGCACGAGCGGCGAAAGGAGGAAGGGACGGGCCTGCGCCCCGCCGAGCCCGCCGTGCGAGCCGATCTGCTCCTCGAAGGCGAGCACCTCGCCCTCCTCCGGGTCGTACCAGGAGTTGACCATGATGTCGGCGACGTGCGGGAAGCCGTCGGTGCGCCGCACGGCGTCCGCGGCGCCGGGCCCGAAGTCGGTGAGCGGCCCGAGACCGGCCGGTCCTGGATCCTCGTCCAGATACACCTCGGCGCCCCGCGCCCCGAGCACCAGCGGGCCCCGCTCCGCGCTGCGTACGAGGAGGAAGCCGATCCCCGGGTGGTTGGCGAGGGTGGCGAGCAGCGCCGGATGGCGGCGGTCGATCTCCTCACGCGTCATCCGGTGCGGCACGTCCGGGAACGAGATGAGCCCGAGGTTGCCCGAAGCGAGCACGATCGGCTCGGCGCGGCGGGCCGGACGGTGCTGGTCGGCGCCCTCCTCAACGGGCCTGCGCAGCGCGGCCCGCACCGCCGAACGGGCCTCGGCGCCGCTGTGGGTGCGCTGCGCCTTGCGCGGCACGGGCAGCCCGCAGCCCGCCCGGACCAGATCGCCGAGGGTCAGGCCGTACCGGGCGCGGAACGTCTCGCCCGGACTCTGCCCGTGGTCCGAGAGCACCACGATCCGGTAGGCGCGCGGCGCGTGCTCGGCCACCTGGTCGAGCAGCGCGAGCGAGCGGTCCAAGCGCCGCAGCACCTTCTCGACGTCCTTGCCGGTGGGCCCGGAGTGGTGTGCCACCTCGTCGTACGCGACGAGGTCGGCGTAGACCGCGCTGCGCCCGGCGAGCATGTCGCCGATGACGGCGGCGACCACGACGTCGCGCTCGACGACGGTCGCGAAGGCGCGGATGAACGGGTACAGGCCGCCGCGGCCGATCCGCGGGCGGCGCCGCTTGAACCGGGCGCGGGTGGACTCGCCGATCTCCCGGAAGACCTCGGCGACGAAGGAGAGGGCGGTGCGGACGGCGTTGGCGGGGTCGGAGAAGTACGCGAAGTACCCGGCCCGTGACCGGTTCTCCTTGCCGCGGCGGGCCGCGATCGACAGCACGAGGGCGAGCTGCTCGGCGCCGCCGCTGAAGAGGTTGCCGCGGCTGGCACCGTCGACGGTGAGCAGCCCGCCGTCGCCGGTGCGCCGGACGGCCCGCCGCTGCAGCTCCGCGGCGGAGGCGGGCCGGTTGCTGACCATGACCTCGCCGGTGTCCTTCTCGTACCACCGGAACGCGGGCACGTCGTGGTTGGAGCCGTGCAGGATGCCGAGCTGGCTGGCGCCGGTCTGGCTGGACCAGTCGGTACGCCAGGGGGTGAGCCGGTGCGTGGGAAGCTCTCCCAGCCAGCGGGCGACGGTGGGCATGAGGCCCTTGCCGACGGCGGAGGTGAGTACGTCGTGCCCGACGCCGTCGAGCTGGATGAACACGGTGCCGGGCGTCGTGGGCCCCGGGGCACCGTCCGGCCCGCGCCGACGGCGGCGGTCGGCGAGCCGGTAGAGGCGTCGGCGGTAGGCGTCGTCGTCCCGCACGGCGAGGGCGCCGCCGGTGGCCGAGGCGACGGCGGACATCACCGCGGCGACGACGACGGCGGTCTCGGCCCCCGCCTCACCGCGCCCCTCAGGGATGAGGCTCAGGGCGAGCAGGAGCAGCGACCCGTTGAGGAAGAAGGCGAGCAGCCCGAGCACGAGAGCGGGCACGAGCAGCAGCGCCCGCACGAGCAGCGGCCACACCAGTACGGAGAGCAGACCGAAGGCACCGGCGCCGAGGGCGGCGGTGATCGCGATACGGGTGGCGCTGTCGCCGTTGTCCGACTGGAGCTTGAAGTCCGGCAGGATGCCGGCGAGGACGAGCATCGTCAGCGTGCTGACGGCCCATACGGCGACCACCCGCCACAGCGCGCTGCCGACTCTCCGCCATCGCCCTTGCCCCACGCCAAGACCTTTCACGTTTCCCCCCGAACCGGACACCAGCGTGCCACACCCCGCCATCCGGCCCCTCAGAGGTGCAGGCCCACACACCCACCCGCACCCCCGCCGACAGGCGTCAGCGCCCGTCGTACCCCGCGGTCGGCATCGAAAGCCGCCGATGCACCCGCGCCTTCATCTGCGAGTCGTACGCCGGTTCGGCGAGCCCGGCCGTCTCCACCCGCACCCCCCGCCGCGCGCACTCCGCGGTGAACTCGTCGGCAGACCGCAGCGCCCGCTCCAGAACCCTGCGGCTCGGCACCACGAAGAGGTCCACCAGGCCCGCCTCGACGTCGCCCCACAGCATCGCGTGGTCGGCGCGCAGGCCTCGTACGACGAACTCCCGAGTGATCACGTACCCGTGCGCGGCCGCCCACCGCGCGCACATCGCGTGCTGGCTGCGCGAGTCGACCAGGAAGGGGTCGGCGTCGAGCTCCTCCAGGGGCGTCAGGCTGGCGATCGCCGCGGCGCGCACGATCTCTCCCATGGAGTCTCCCCTCACCCTCGGCGTAGGCCGCCGACCCTACTCCTGGCCGTAGGCTCGGAGACAGTCGCACGAAGGAGGAACCGGGTGCCCGTCGAGGTCACATGGTGGGGTCACGCCACTTGCACGGTCGAGGACTCGGGCGTCCGCGTACTGACCGACCCCCTGTTCGCCCGCCGCCTGGCGCATCTGCGGCGCCGCAGGGGCGCGCTGCCGCCACCCGGCGCGGCGGTCGCCGATGTCGTGCTCCTGTCCCATCTGCACGCCGACCACCTGCACGTGCCCTCGCTCGCCCGGCTCGCGCCCGGCACCCGCGCGCTGGTCCCGCGCGGGACGGCCCGCGCGCTGCCCGGCCTGACCCGGCGCCTGCCCCACCTGCGCTTCACCGAGGTCGTGCCGGGCGATACGGTCCCGGTCGGCGAGGTCGCCGTACGGGTGGTGTCCGCGCGGCACGACGGGCGGCGCCTTCCGGTCGGCCCGCACCGTTCGCCCGCTCTGGGGTATGTCGTGGACGGCGAGGCGCGCACGTACTTCGCGGGGGACACCGGACTGTTCGACGAAATGGCCGACGAGGTCGGCGAGGTGGACGTGGCGCTGCTTCCGGTGGGCGGCTGGGGCCCCTATCTGGGCCAGGGGCACCTGGACGCGGGCCGTGCCGCCGAGGCGCTCGCCCGGCTCGCGCCGCGCAGCGCGATCCCGGTGCACTACGGCACGTACTGGCCGATCGGCATGGACGCCGTGCGCCCCCACGAGTTCCACACGCCGGGCCACGAGTTCGTCCGGCAGGCGGCCCGGCTCGCCCCCGGGGTGACGGTGCACCGGCTCGGGCACGGGGAGAGCGTGCTGCCGGAGGTGGCCCGGTGATACTCACCGCGGTGACGCAGGTGCCGCCGGAGAGCACCCAGCAGGCGGTCACCTATCCGTCGCTGTTCCTCCTCGTGGTGATCGGCGCGCTGGTGCCTGTGGTGCCGACGGGCGCGCTGGTCAGTTCGGCGGCGGTGGTCGCCGTCCACCAGACGTCGCCGTTCTCGCTGCTCGTCGTCTTCGGCGTCGCGGCGTTCGCCGCGTTCCTCGGGGATGTCGCCCTGTACTGGCTCGGGCGGCGCGGCATGCGGTCGAAGAACGGTTCGCGCTGGCTCGCGGCGATCCGTGACCGGGCGCCCGAGGAGCGCCTCGCGCAGGCGCAGGCGAAGCTGGAGGACCACGGTGTGATGGTCCTCGTGCTGTCGCGGCTCGTGCCCGCGGGCCGGATTCCGGTGATGCTGGCGTGCCTGATGGCGGACATGCCGCTGCGCCGGTTCGCCCGCGGCGACGTTCCGGCGTGCCTCGCGTGGGCGGTGACGTACCAGCTGATCGGCATCCTGGGCGGGTCCCTCTTCAGAGAGCCGTGGGAGGGCGTCGTGGTGGCGGTCGCGCTGACGGTGCTGCTCAGCGTGGCGCCCGCGGTGTGGCGCCGGGTCCGGCACACCTAGAGCCTTTCGTTTGGATCAGGCCGGGCCCGCGGGGGCTGCGATCGCCGGTCTGCCGCGCGGAGATCGTCGAAGGCCGCCCCGAACGTCCGCAACGCCCGCTCCACGTGCGGCAGTTCCAGCGGGTCCGGTGCGGTGAGCGCTGCCAGGCGTTCGGCCCGGGTCGAGCCGAGCAGCGGCCCGGTGGACAGCCGTACGCGCAGGGCGTCGATGTCGTCGCCGAAGCGGTGGCCGCCCGGTGCGGGCATGCCGAGCCGTTCGGCGAGGAAGTCCTCCAGGTCCTGCGCGTCCCCGACGCCGCGTGCGGCGAGCGCGGACCGCAGGGGGCCCAGGTCCGCGTAGAGGTGGCGGCCCGCCTGCGGGGGCCGGGCGAGGGCGCCCCCGGCGAGGACGGCGCGGTGCGCGGCGGCGGCCACCCGCGCGTGCAGGCGGACGGCGGCGGCGAGCCGTTCGGTGATCTCGTCCGGTTCGCCGAGTGCGTAGGAGGCAGCGGCGGCGGCCGGGGCGGCGAGGGTCGCGCCGAGTGCGGTGAGGACGTCCAGGGTGCGGGCGCGCAGGGCGGCGCCCGCGTCGGTCGCGGGGAAGCGGGCGACGGCGGCGGGCAGTGCGGGCGGGAGGAGCGCCCCGGCCAGGTCGCCGATGACGGTCACCCGCTCGTGGTCCATCTCGGCGGGGCCGACCAGGACGGTGTCGCGGGGGTGGTGCAGGGTGTCGCGCCAGGTCTCGTCGCTGACGATGTGCAGGCCTTCGCCCGCGGCCGCCTCCAGGGCCTCGTGCAGCACGTCGGGGGGCGGCACGGTGGCGGTGGGGTCGTCGGCCACGGAGAGCACGAGGAGCCGGGGTCTGCCGCCCTCGGCACGGACCCGGCGGACGGTCTCCAGGAGGGCGTACGGGTCGGGGACGCCGCCGCACTCGGCGGGTGTCGGCACGTGGTAGACGCCGCTGCCGAGCAGCCGCGCCTGGGGCGCCCACCAGGCGGGGCAGGGGCGGGGCAGCAGGACGTCGCCGCCGACGGCCGCGGCGAGGGCGAGGAGCAGGGGCGGTGCGCCGGGGGCGGCGGCGATCTGCTCGCGCTCCACGGGCAGACCGCGCCGGGCCCAGTAGCCGCTCGCGGCGTCGAGGAGGGCCGGGCCGCCGCCCGCGGGCTCGGCCGGGGAGCGCCGCCGGGCCCGCCGGGTCCGCCCGGACAGGTGCCGGGGGCGCCGGGGCAGACCG
>NZ_JBEYZK010000036.1:0-63859 GCF_040646035.1 Streptomyces sp. NPDC046465 | reverse complement strand
ATGACCCTGGTCGGCAACCCCCGCATCATCTTCCTCGACGAGCCCACCACCGGCCTCGACCCCCGCTCCCGCCACACCATGTGGCAGATCATCCGCTCCCTCGTCGCCGACGGCGTCACCGTCTTCCTCACCACCCAATACCTCGAAGAAGCCGACGAACTCGCCGACCGCATCGCCGTACTCCACGACGGCAAGATCGCCGCCGAGGGCAGCGCGGAAGAACTCAAGCGCCTCATCCCCGGCGGCCACGTACGCCTGCGCTTCACCGACCCCCACACCTACCGCACCGCCGCCCACACCCTCCCCGACACCACCATCCCCCAAGCTCTCGGCCTAGCTCGAGCAGGGGGTGCCCCCATCGACGAAGCCCTCACCCTCCAACTCCCCTACGACGGCAGCCAACGCGCCCTGCGCACCATCCTCGACCGCCTGGACACGCACGGCATCGAGGCCAACGAACTCACCGTCCACACCCCCGACCTCGACGACGTCTTCTTCGCCCTCACCGCCCCCGCCACCATCCCCGCCCAGCAGCAGAACCAGCCCAAGGAGAACGTCCGATGAGCGCCCTCGCCCCCGCCCTCCGCGACTCGTCCACCATGCTGCGCCGCAACCTCCTGCACGCCCGCCGCTACCCCTCCCTCACCCTGAACATCCTGCTGACGCCCATCGTTCTTCTGCTGCTCTTCGTCTACGTCTTCGGCGACGTGATGAGCGTGGGCATCGGTGGTGGCGGCGCGGACCGTTCCGACTACATCGCCTATCTCGTCCCGGGCATCCTGCTGATGGCCATCGGCGCCACCCCGGCGGGAACCGCCGTCTCCGTCTCGATGGACATGACCGAGGGCGTCATCGCCCGCTTCCGCACGATGGCGATCCACCGCGGGTCCGTGCTCGTCGGGCACGCCGTCGGCAGCGTGCTGCAGTCGATCCTCAGTACGGCACTCGTCGGCGTCGTGGCCGTGGCCATCGGCTTCCGGTCCACGGACGCCTCCGCTCTGGAGTGGCTGGCCGCGTTCGGGCTGCTCACGCTCGTCGCCACCGCGTTCACCTGGATCGCGGTCGGCATGGGGATGGCCGCCCCGAACCCCGAGGCAGCCAGCAACAACGCGCTGCCGCTGATGATGCTCCCGCTGGTGTCGAGCGCCTTCGTCCCGGTCGACGCCATGCCGGGCTGGTTCCAGCCGATCGCCGAGTACCAGCCGTTCACCCCCGCCATCGAAACCCTGCGCGGCCTGCTGCTCGGCACCGAGATCGGCCACAACGGCTGGCTGGCCGTGGCCTGGTGCCTGGGCCTGGCGGTGCTCGGCTACTTCTGGTCGACCGCGAAGTTCAACCGCGACCCGAGGTGAGCGCGCGGGCTGCCTCCCGCAGCTCGCTCCGGTCAAGGGCGGCGTACTCCGACACCGCGTCGGCGTACGCCGCCCCGTCGGTGTTCTCCGCGGCCTGCCTGGCGCGAGCTTCCGACATCGTGGGCTGGAACTCGCGCAACACCCGCAGGCGTTCGGCCAGCGCGATCATCCGGACGGCACACGCGTCGCCGGACACGAGCCCCGCCATGCCGAGGGCGTGCAGCACCGTCCCGAGCACCGGGAGTTCCGTGGGGGTGCGGGGCGGGCTCAGGAGCAGCGTCCGCAGCAGCCGCCGCAGGCGCGCGAGGGGCTCCACGACGCGTTCGAGGCGGTCGGCGTGGGCGTGTGCCGTCACCGCTGCGGCCTGGATCTGCAGCGCCCACGGGTCGAGCCAGGGGTCGCCCGGGAGCATCGAGCCTGCCACCGGCATCCGTTCGACGGCGCTGCGCCAGAGGCCGAGGCCTGCCTCCGTCAGCCCGCGGGCGAGCGCGATCTCGGCGCGCCCGCCGAGATCGGGGCTGTAGAAGTCGTCGTGCTGCGGGGTGTTGTCGCCTGCCGCCTGCCGCAACCAGGCCTCGGCCTCGTCGGGGTCGCCGCGCTGCAGGCAGGCGAGGGCGAGACCTCTGCGGATGCCTATGTAGTCGTGTTCGTCGCCGAGTCGGGGCAGCGCGGCGAGGGCCACTCTGAGATGCCCGTACGCGGCTTCTCCCCGCCCCGTCTTCAGGCACAGCTCGCTCAGCCGGGAGTGGCCCATGACCTGCAGGGACGGGGTGGCGACCGGTGCGAGTGCGGCGACCGTACGACGGGCCGAGGCGAGCGCGCGGTCGATGTCGTGCTCGGACTCCCAGACGTAGGTGGCGACGCACTCGGCGATGCCGGCCACCAGCGGCTGCTCGTCGGCGCAGAGCTCGTGCAGTGCTTCGTAGTGGGGAGGCAGCATCTCGGGGACCGCGCTCAGGACGACCGCGGCGGCGCGGAGCAGGGTGTCCGGCGGGGCCGGTGGCAGCCGCCGGAGGGTGACGAGCTGTCGTACGACACCGGCGTGCGGGCCGTAGTCCATGAACAGGATCGCGGTGCACAGCACGGCTGCGGCGCGGGCGACTTCGACGTACTCCGGTTCGGGGCGGTAGTGCGACAGGGGCGGGCCGGTCTCTGCGGCGAGCGCGGCGAGGCGGGGGTAGTTGGAGTCGGTGGACCACAGGGCGGCGAGGACTGCGGTGAGGGCGGCGATGGTGGGGCCGTCCGTGCGGGCCGTGGCGTGCCGCAGGGCCGCTACGAGGTTGTCCTGCTCCGTCCTGATCCGTTCCCCGGCGGTCCTCGGGTCCGGGCCGAAAACCCAGTCGTGGTGGGTGATCCCGAACTCCCGTGCCCAGGACAGGAGTCGGCCGATGGCCTCCTCGTCCTCGCCCGCCTCCGCCCGTCGGGCCGTGCTGAACTCCCGTACGGTCTCCAGCATCCGGAACCGGGCTCCGGACGGGGTGTCGGCGACGGTGAGCAGCGACTGCTCGGCCGACTCCGCGAGCAGCGACAGCGCGTCCTCACCCAGCACGTGGTCCGCCGCCTCGGCGGAGAAGCCGCCGGGGAAGACGGAGAGGGTGCGCAGCGCCGCCCTGGCGTTCTCGGAGAGCAGGTTCCAGCTCCACTCCACGACCGCGTGGAGTGTGCGGTGGCGGTCCGGGGTGTCGCGTGCGCCGCCGCGAAGGAGCGCGAAACGGTCGCCGATCCGGCGGGCGATCTGGGGCACCGAGAGGACCCGTACCCGCGCCGCGGCCAGCTCCACGGCGAGCGGCAGCCCGTCGAGGTGGCGGCAGAGCGCGGTCACCGCGTCCGGCGGCAGCTCCACGCCGTTCCTGGCGGCCCGGGCCCGCTGGGTGAACAGCTCGACCGAGGTGTCGAGTCCGAGCCCGGGCAGTGCGTACACCGCCTCCGACGTGAGGTCCAGTGCGGCTCTGCTGGTGGTGAGTACCCGCAGCTGATGCGAGGCCGAGGACGAGACCAGGGCCTGTACGAGGGCTGCGGCGCCCCGGACGACCTGCTCGCAGTTGTCGAGGACCAGCAGGGCGGGTCCGGGGCCGAGCACGCCGAGGATTCCGGCGACCGGGTCAGCGGGGGCGGGGCCGCCTACGACGCCGTGGCGTACGTCGCCCGCGCCGAGTGCGGAGGCCACCTCTGTGGCCACGTCCTCGTCCGCGGTGAGACCGGCGAGCGGCACGAAGTGGACCAGGCACTGCTCGGCCCGGCGGCTGACGGCGTGGGCGAGCCGGGTTTTGCCGAGGCCGCCGGGACCGACGACGGTGACGGCGCGGGAGGCGCGCAGCAGCCGCTCCACCGCTGTGATGTCCGCGTCTCTGCCCAGCAGCCGGTTGGGCTCGTGCGGGACGCCGCGCCTGGTCACGGGCGCCTGCTCGTGCAGCAGTTCCTGCTGTACGGCCCTGAGCCCGGCGCCCGGCTCGGTGCCGAGTTCGTCGCGCAGTTCGCGTCGGTAGGCCTCGTAGCGGGTCAGCGCGGCGGAGGGGCCGGCCGTCGCCGCCTCGCCCCGCAGCAGTGCGGCGAGCACTTCCTCGTCGCGCGGGTGCTCCGCGGCGGCGACGGTCAGCGGCCCGGCCGCCTCCGCGTGCCGCCCGAGACGGGCGAGTGCGAGCGCCTGTGCGCGGACGAGTTCACCGTGCACGGGGGCGTGCCGGGCGCGCAACGCGGCTACGGGGTCGTCGGCGCCCGGCTCATCAGGGGTCCCCTCCCAGAGGGCGAGTCCGGCCTCGGCCTCCGCCAGCGATGCGTCGTGGTCCCCGGCTCCGGCCCGCTCCGCGCTCGCGGCGGCGTGCAGCAGCAGCGCGGAGCTGTCGACCTGGGCCTCGGTGAGGGCGAGCCGGTAGCCGGTCGGCGTACTGGCGATGATGTCGGCGCCGAGCAGTGCCCGCGCCCTGGACACGAGGACCTGCAGGGCCTTTCCCGGCCGTTCGGGCAGTTCGTCCGGCCACAGCCCCGCCACGAGGCGCTCGGTGCCGCACCCGGTACGCACGTCGTCGGCGAGCAGCGCGAGGAGGTCGCGGAGGCGTGGTGCGGTGACCTCCTGTCCGCGACAGGCGACACGCGGCAGCAGGGTCAAGTCGGTGCTCACCCGTGCAGGTTAGCCCCGGGCTCTCAGGCGTCGCCGGAGGACAACCGGTAGCTTTCGCGCACCGAACAGCAACCTGACCACTCCCGGCGCACATGGAGACACACGTGACATCCGCATTGCCCGTAACGCCCGTAACACCCGTGACACCCGTGACATACCTGGCCGAAGAGCCCATCCCCGACGTCCAAGAACGCCGCACGGCACGGCGGATGAACCTTGCGGACGATCTGGCGGCCGCGGCCGCGGCGGCCGACCATCTCGCGGCGCGGCGCGCGGAGTTGATGGACGTTCTCACGCGTCACGAAAGCGCCGAGACAGCCGCCGACGAACTCGACGGCTCCATCGATGCGCTGCGGAACCTGCACCGCGAGGTGCAGGACCTGCGGGCCGCGCGGGCCGGACGGGTGGCGGTGTTCCTGCCCGTCAATCTGCCGCTGTATTCGCTGGTGCTGTTCGCCGCCATCCCCTCCTTGGCCGCCGAGGCGGTCACGGTGCGCGGGCCCGCGGCCACCGAGCAGTGGCACAAGGACGTGCTCGTCGCGAGCGGGCTCGGCGAGTACTTCACGAGGCTCGAACTGATCCACTGCACCCGCCGCACCTTCATCCAGGACCACGTGCGCCGCGCCGACACAGTGATTTTCACCGGGCGGTACGAGAACGCCGAGCAGGTGCGCCGCGCATGCCCCTCGGCCCTGTTCGTGTTCGAGGGCAGCGCCCCCAACCCCATAGTGGTCGGGCCCCGCGCCGACCTGGACGCCTCGTTCGACAGGATCGTCGCGGCCCGGCTGTTCAACGGCGGGCAGGACTGTGCGGGACCCGACGCGTACCTGGTCCACAGCAGCCGCGCCGACGCGTTCGTCGCACGGCTGCGCACCACCCTGGCCGCACTCCCCTGCGGCGGCTACGACAACCCGCTGGTACGTGTAGGGCCCATCCTCAACCCGCGCCCGCTGCGAGACCTCGCCCAACGCCTTGAAGCAGCCGCCGGTGACGTCGTGTACGGCGGGGGCATCGACATGGAGGCCGCCACTGTGCAGCCGACGGTCATCGTCAGGCCGCTGTCGCGCCACGACCGGCTCGACGAATTCTTCGCGCCGGTCTTCTACATACTGAGTACGACCACGCCGCCGAGCTCGACGCCTTCTTCGCCCGCGACGAGTACACCGCGAACGCCATGTACGTCTCGGTCTTCGGCGAGGACGTCCCGCGCTCGCTGTACACGACCTCCACCGTCCTCATCGGACAGACCGTCCTCGACGTCGAACGCGGAAACGACCCCTACGGCGGCTACGGGCCCCACGCCAATTACGTCTCCCGCGGCGACCGGATCCTCGAGGTCGCGCCCATCCTCATCAGCGCCACACTCGCGCGACACACTCAGCCGCACTACGGCGGCCACCGCCTGTCAGCGGCTGGGGACCCCGTCCAGTTCCCGCTTCAGGTTGCTAAGGGTCCTGTCGATGTTCCCCACCTGGAACACCGCGAAGGTCTGACCTCTCGTGGCGATCCGGTCGAAGACGCCCGCCACGACATCCGGCCATGAGCGGCGGTCGTCCGTCCAGGTCTCGGTCACCCGCGTCGCCACCCCTGCCGTCCCGTCGTCCGTCTGCTCTTCTTCGAAGCGGTACTCCCACGTGGCGATGGGGGCGCGCAGGCGCGGGCGCTTCAGGCCGATCGCGTGCACGCGGAAGGCGAAGCGCCTGCCGGGATCAGCGGCGGTCACCGTGCAGCGGGTGGTCCAGCGGACCGCTCCGCGCTTGTTGTGGCCGTCGAAGACCAGGCCCACCCTGGCCGGCCCTTCCGCCTCCGGCACGGTCGCGCCGAGGTTCTCCGGGCTCCAGCGGCCCATCTGCGTGGGGCGGCTGACCTGCTCGTACACCACCGAGGGCGGCGCTTGGACCACGATGCTGCGGGACACGGTGAACGTGCGGGTCATGGGGAATGCTCCGTTCCTCGGCTCCCGACCCTACCCGTCAGTAGCTCGGACGGGAAGCACTCGATCGTCGAGGGAGGCGAGCGGTGGGCGCGCCGGTGCCGCCCGTTCCTTCGTCAGCGCCCTGGTGATCCTGCGCGCCAGGAGCGGGTCGGCCGGCAGCACGTGCGCGGCGAACCAGCGGGCGACCATCGGATCAGGGGACGGCTCGACGAACTCCGCGCCCGCGTAGTCGTCGAGCGGCGGATCGTAGAGGTATCCGGCGACGACGCCGTGCCGCACAAGACGGTCCACCAACGCGTTCCGGTCCTGGACGAGGAGCGGCACCCGGAACAGGGGCGGCGGGTCGTCGCCCTGCGGACGGTCACGCAGCACCGCCGGGGAAGCCCAGCCGGTGCCCGAGAGGAGCGAGGTGCCGGCCCCGCGCCGGGCGAGGTCGACGTCCAGCCGTGCCGTCCGCAGCTCCAACTGGCCGCGGACCAGGGCACCGTGGCGGGACCGGAAGCCGTGCAGGTCGACGCGTATCCACGGTTCGTACGCGGTGAGGCTCGGCGGCCGGGCCGCACAGCGGGCGAGCCGGGGCGCGCGCAGATCCATGCGGAAGGCGTCGCGCTCCAGCATCCCGAGGCGTTGCAGCGTCCGCCACACGGGGCGCACCAGGTGGAGGCCGCGCACGGTCGAACGTGCCAGTGGGCGCAGCGTGGTGGCCAGGTCGTTGCGGAGGCTGCGCGGTGTCAGGAGTTCGTCGCGCAGTTCCTCCAGTTCGCGGCGGGTGTCCGCGTCCTCGACTGCGAGGAATCCGCCCGCCGTCGCGGCCACGTGTTTGGACAGGCTGAACGCCGCCGCCTGCCCGAAGGTCCCGATCGGCCGTCCGTCGACGTACGTACCGATCGCGTGGGCGGCGTCCTCGAAGAGCGGAATCCCCAACTGGTCGCAGCGGCGGCGCAGTTCGACGACGCGGTCGGGTATCCCGTACAGGTTCGTGGTCAGGACGGCGTCCACGTTCCGCCATGTCTCCTCCGGTACGGCGGCCGGGTCGATGTTGCCGTCCCATACGGAGACCGGGGCCTGCACCGGACGCAGCCCGGCCGCGAGGACCACGAAGAGGATCACGTCGTCGTTCACCGGCGACATCAGCACGCGCGCGCCGGGTCTGCACCAGTGCCGCAGCGCCAGGTACAGCGCAAGGCGCGCCGAGGGCGTGTAAACGCATTGGCGTCCCAGCCGCCGTGCCATCACCGTGGCGAGCCGCGATCCGTACGGCATCCTCACCTCTTCCGGGTACGGAGCGTTCCGACGGTCTTGAGCAGCCGGTCGGCGGGCTCCCGCAGCCCGGGGTGGGCGAGGACCGTGTTGCGCAGGCCGCGCACCGGTCTGCGCCACAGCCGGTGGGCCGCCGCCACGGGGTGCGGGCGCGTCGCGAACCCCTCGCCCACGCGCAGTTCGCGCGTCTTGAGCCAGTCCTTGTACTCCTTCTCGCCTCGGCCCATGTCCATGAGCCGCACGCCGTCCCTGGCCGCGGACCGGGCCATCCGCAGATGCATCAGCAGCCCGGGCGAGTAGTAGCCGAGTTCGGGGTCGTACGCGGTGAACCAGGCGGCGAACACGGTGCTCGACGACGGACCGAAGTGCGCGGCCACCGGCCGGTCGCCCGCGTACACCACGGAGAGCACGCCGGTGAAATGCTCCTCGCGGACCTGGAACAGGTCGTCCACCAGGTCGACGATCCACGGTCGGGCGAACCGGTCCATGCGGCCGGTCCTGCGGTATTGCGCCGACTTCCACCGCATGAGCGTGCGCAGCACCTTCGGGTCGCGCTCGTCGTAGACGAACCGCAGCTCGCCCACGTCGCGGCTGAGCCGGCGCTCCTTCTTCAGCGTCGTCTTGGCCAGGCCCGGGTAGGCGCCGCGCAGCCACTCCGCGTAGCTCTCCTCACCGGCCTTCAGGTCGAGCACGGGGGAGGCGAACGTCCCCGTCACGTACCCGCCGAACGGCTGCTGCTCCTCGACGAGATGGTCGAACTCAAAAACGGAGAGACCGCAGGCCCGCAGCAGCTCATGGGCGTTCCAGGTGACTCCGGGGCGGTGCACGAGGGCCTGGCAGTCGGAGAGCCCGAGACCGATGGCCCGGCCGACCCCGAAGGCGTTGCGTTCGTACGGGAAGAAGCCGACGGGCTCGCCCTCCTCACGCAGGACCGCCACCTGCGCCCCGCCGCGGTGCCTGGCGACCCCGGCCGCGAACTCCGGTGCCAGGAACGGGTTCGCGTACTGGGGTGACGTGTCCATCGTCCGGTGCCAGGCCCCGCGCAGCGAGGCGCCGAGCCCGTCGAGCCCGTGGATCGTGATGTCCATCTCAGGCCGACCGCCCTTCCGCGGTCCCGGCCGACATGACGGTTCTCGACCTGGAGCTCAAAGGTCGCGAAACCGTACGCATGTGTCAAGGGTGCGGACCGTCGGGGAACGGCACGTTTCGGACGCTAGGACCGCGTGGCCTTCCTGCACTCGTCCTTGGGGGACTTGCCCTTCCCTACCGGTGTGCTGCGGTCGTAGGGGTCGATCTCGGTGGCGGCCTCGTCCGTCCGGCGGTCGCTGTCCGTGCCGAAGGGAGGGGTGAAGTAGCCGGTGGGAGCGCCGCAGCCGCCGTTGGTCATGTCGTACTTGTACGAGACGATCGAGAACGTGCCCGGCTCAGTGCTCACCTTGTCGGGGTCGTCCCAGCTGAGGACCAGTTCGCGCCGGACGATCGTGCGCACGATCTCGTCGTCGCCGCCGTCCGCGTCCGCGCGCGTAACCGGGTAGACGAACGTGACGTCGGCGGTCACCCGGAGCGCGCCGCGCTCGCCCTCCCGATAGGTGAGCCTGCCCCGGGTCTTCACGACGTCGCCGACCAGATGAGCTCGGGAGGGCTGGAAACGGCTGAAGAGGAGGAGCGGGTCGTGCTTCTCGCTCGGGGCGCGGAAGGCGGTCCTCAGAAGGTCTTGGACGTCCTTCTGGTACGGGCTGATCAGTGCCATCGCGTTCTCGGGACGCTCGCCCCGCAGCACCCCGCGGTCCAGACTCGAGCCGACGAGGAAGTCCCGGCTGCGGGCGAGGGCCCGCTCGACCTGTGCCGCACTCATCCAGCCGACCGCCTTGGCCTTCGGCACGGCGATCCCCGCCGCTCCACCGGCCCAGCTCGCCGCCGGCGAGCCACGGAACGGCCGCTCCCTGGTGGGGCGTTGGGCCGCCTCTGCCGGGGGTGCCTGGGTCGGCCGGGCAGTCTCCGACCCCAGCGGCGGTGAGCCGGAGTCGTCGCCCGCGAACAGGTCCGCTATCCGGCCCGGTATGAGCGCCACCACCAGCAGGACCAGTGAGGCCAGCACCCCGGCCACGTACCAGCCCGTGCGCCGTTTGGGCCGCGCGGGCGTGTGCGTGCGCCAGCCCTCCTGACCGCGGCCGGGCTCCGCACGCAGCCGCTGCGACATTTCGCGGGCCCGCGCCGACGGCTCCTTGGGCGCGTCGGCGGCCCCCGTCACCGACTCACGCAGAAACCGATCCCACTCCTCATCCGATCTGGACGAGCCGTCCGGCTCCGTACCCGCACCCATCCCCAACCCCCAGGCAATCGCAGACCGCGGCCCACTCCCCTGGGGCGCGCCCGAATGATGACACAGAGCACTGACAGCGAGAGGTGCCGCCCTTCGGTCGTGCACGGAGGCACCCCCGCACGGGTGACGTGGGCGGGCTACTCCCCCGTGCAGCAGCGAAAGCCGCTACCAAGGCTTCATGATCGGCACAATGACGCACAGTCACCGCACGCACGGGCCGGGCGGGCATCCTTGGACGGTGGCCGTGCCGCTGGCGGTGGCCGCTCTCTTGTACAACGCGTGGCTCCTTCAGGCCGTTGTCCCGGCCGGGTTGGACGCACGGCATTCCTACGTGAGCGAGCTGTACGCGGAAGGCAGCCCGTACCGGTGGCTGTTCGGCGGACTGGAGCTGAGCTGTGCCTTGCTCGTCGTGGCGGGTGCCGCGGCCGGTGGCATCGCGGCCACGGGGGGCCGGATGGTCCGGGCGGGGTGGTGGGCACTGGCCGGACTCGGCGTCTCGTCAGTGGCCGATGTGCTGATGCCGATGACGTGCGCCCCTTCGTTGCAGCGCGACTGCCGCGCCGTGCACCCCGCCCATACGCTCACCAGCGCTTCGGTGCACTTGTGCCTCTTCGTCTCCATGGCTCTGCTCATCCGGTGTGCGCGGCAGCGAGGGCGCCCCGAGCTCATCGCCCGCTGGGGGCCATCCGTCGGCGGGGCCGCCCTGATCTCGTCGTTGTGCACTGTGGGGCCACTGATCGGATACGGCGGATGGCATGGCGTCGCCCAGCGGTGCCACGTGCTGCTGGTGGGTGCGTGGCTGGCGATGCTCGCGCTCAGCGCGGGGGCGCCGCGCCCCAGGAACGCTGTCGGCGCTCCGATTCGGCGACTGTCCGCTGGTTGGCGCTCGCGGGGCGGGTCCGGCCCCGGAGCGCGGGTCGGCCGGTCCGTGCCCCCCGTGTCCCCCGTGTCCCCTGTGTCCCCTGTGTCCCCTGTGTCCTCCGTGCCGCCTGTATCTCCCGCGTCCCCCGTGTCTCCCATGTCACCCATGTCGCCCGGCTCTCCGCTGCCTCCGGACCCGCCTCACGACCGGGCCGTGTGAGGGGCCGGGGTGGACGCGTCCGTACTGTCGGCCCTGTTCGCGGTGCTGACCGCCCTGGCCAACGCCGCCGGCACCGTCCTGCAGCGGGTGGCCGCCCGCGAGGTGCCGCCCGGTGATGCCTTCAGCCCGCGCCTCGTCCGCTACCTGGTGCACCATCGCGCCTGGCTGGCGGGCATCGCCGTCATCGTCGCGGCGGCGGCGCTGCAGGCGCTGGCCCTGGGCTTCGGCCCGCTCTCGCTCGTGCAGCCCCTCCTGGTCCTGGAACTGCCACTCGCCCTGGTCATCGCCCATCTCTTCACCCGCACCCCGATGCCGACGGGCGGCTGGAGCGCCTGCTTCATCACCACCGCGGGCCTCGCCATGCTCCTTGGCGCGGCAGCTCCTGCCGAGGGCGGGCGCGATGTCTCAGGTGTCGGGTGGACTGCCGCTCTCCTGGCCGTAGGCCTCGGTACGGGCACCTGCACCGCGATCGCGCTGACACGCCCACGGGGCAAGGCACGTGCCGCTCTGTTCGGCACCGCGTCCGCGCTCGCCTACGCGCTCACAGCCACGCTGATGAACGCCGCCATCGGCACTTACACCGGCTCCGGGGCCCGCGCGTTGGCCACCACATGGCAGACCTACGGGTGCGTGGCGGCGGGCGCCTGCGCGTTGTTCCTGCTTGCCAACGCCATGGAGTCCGGTCCCCTGATCGCTTCCCAGCCCGCCCTCACCCTCGGCGAGGCCGCCGCCAGCCTGGCCCTCGGCATCGTCCTCAACGGTGACCGGCTGCACATCGGCTGGTGGATCGCGCCGCAGGTGGCGGGGGCGGTCCTGGTGAGCTGGGGCGTCCTCCTGCTCTCCGCCACACGGCCCGCTGAGCCGCGGCCCGCTGAGCCGCCCGGCACGCAGAGCACGCGCTGACTCCGGAGCCCGTCGCCCCCGCTCCCCCTCCCCGACGACGGCCCGACAAATCCTCCCTTGTTACACACCTGTGTCGTCTCGCGGTGCAACGAACCGCGGGGCCGCGCTGTCTAGCAGGTGGATTCCGACCCATGGAGTCCGATCCGCGGACGCATGACGAACAGGAGACGGCAGCAGTGGGGGACATACGCAGGCGAGGAGCCGTGGCACTGGGGATCACCATGTTGGTGGCCCCGCTCACGATGGCGCTCGGCACCGGCAGCGCGCAGGCCGCGTCGTGCTCGACGCAGACCGGGCCGTACCAGAAGCAGGTCGAGAAGTTCCTCGGCCGCCCGGTGGACGGCAAGCAGTCGGCGGCCGACTGCAAGGCCATCAAGGCCTTCCAGACCAAGCACAAGATCGCCCCGAACGCCGGGTACGCGGGCAGCGTCACCTGGGGTGTCATGAACCTCATGAACAAGCAGAAGGCGGTGGGCGACAACCCCAACAAGGCGGGCAAGTGCCCGACCGACAAGGGGCGCATCGCCTGTGTCGACCTGACGCTCCAGCTCAGTTGGATCCAGGACGGCAAGAACCTCAAGTACGGTCCGGTGCCGGTGCGCACCGGCCGCAACGGCCACGAGACGCGCACGGGCCTGAAGAAGGTCTACTGGCGGGACATCGACCACGTATCGAGCCTCTACCACGTGCCGATGCCGTACAGCCAGTTCTTCGACGGCGGCCAGGCCTTCCACTCGGTCGGCATCAGCGTCTGGTCCCCGCCGGGCTCCCACGGCTGCGTCAACATGACGAAGAAGGACGCCGTGAAGTACTGGAACATGCTGCGCAAGGGCGACGACGTCTTCGTCTACGGCCGCAAGTCCGGCACCTGATCCGCAGCAGCCGTCCGTGACCTGGCCTGACCTGGCCCGGCCTGATCGGTCCGGCAACTCCCCCGGCGCCGGAGGCGTGGGCGGGGAGTTGCCTCGGCCGCCGTCACCAGTACTGGACCATCACCTTGGTGAGGATGACGACCCCTACGCCGAGGATGCCGAGACCCAGCACCGTACCGAACATGTCCTTGCCCGGCCGGGGCTCCGAGGCGGTGGCCTTGTCGGGTTCGTCGCCCGCGTAGTACACGAGCGTCTCATCGCCCGTCCCCCGGCTCGGCGGGCCACCCGACTCCTTGAACCGGACGGCCAGTCCGACGCCAGCACGATGAGCAGCGGGGAAAATATGTGGAAGACGAAATCCATGCGGTACGTACCCCCGTACGTGAGAAAAGGGGACCACGCGCGCCGCGACCACAGTTGATCACGACGCACGCGGACCCGACCCGAGTCAGCCCTGAGGGCCCAGGCGTGACATCGCCGCGTCCAGGCGGGCCTCTGCGGCTTCAGGGGTACTGCTTCCATGATCGGCAAGGCGAACGGCCTGTCGGCTCTCTGAGATAAGTGGCGCGTTCTTGCGAGGTGAGGCCGCGGTTGACGGCGTGACAGATCTTGTGGAGGGCCGGACCCGGCCGGAGGGGGGCCGCGTCCCACAGCCGTACGGTGCCCTCGTCGCTGCCGCCCGCTATGCGCTTCCCGTCGGGGCTGAAGGCGAGAGGCGCCCTGCTGGCAGTACGTCGTGGGAACGCGTAGCGGAGCCTGCCGGTCGCGGTGTCGTAGAAACGGACCTCGCCGTCGGTACGGCCGTTGAGGGCGAGAGTGTGCCCGTCGGGGCTGAAGGCCAGGGCGCCGACCTTGTCAGCACGCCGCGACACGACGGTGCGCAGGCTGCCGCTTTCAACGTCCCACAGACGTACGCGACCCTCGACGTCACCGGCGGCCACGCTCCGCCCGTCGGGGCTGAAGGCTGCCACCGAGGTCAGGGCCGAGAACGCCTTGAACCCTTTGAGCATCCGGGTCTCACCCGAGGCGATGTCCCAGGACTGCACCACTCCTGTCGCGTCACCGGCGGCCAGCAGGTCTCCGTGAGACGTGAAGGCGATGGCCAGTACGTGGTCGACGGGCTTGATGAGTGTGGCGCGTACCTTGCCGGTGGCCGCATTCCACAGCCGCACCACCGCTCTTTCTGATCGTTCGTTGCTGACCAGGCCTGCCACACTGCGCCCATCAGGGCTGAAGGCCACGGACCGCACCTCGGCAAACCCTCGCAGGACCGTTGTGCGCGCGGTGCCGGTGGCCGTATTCCACAGCCGCACTTCCCCACCGTGCGGGCCGGAGTTGCTGCCCGTGGCCAGCAAGCGCCCGTCGGGGCTGAAGGCCAGGGCCGCGAGCTCGTCGGTGCGCGTCATCGTGGGGGCCCGTGCCTCCTCTTCGGTCATGTCCCACAAGCGCACCTCACCGTCTGTCGCACTGCTGGCCAGCGAGCGGCCGTCGGAGCTGAAGGCCAGGTCGACTATGGAGGCGGAGTGGCCGGCGAGCGTGGTGCGGGCCTTGCCCGTGGCCGTCTCCCAAAGCCTGATGCGCAGATCGTTACCGCTGGTGGCAACCGTGCGTCCGTCTGGGCTGAACGTCAGCAGGATCACGTCGGTGGCTTGCACAAAGAACATGGCCCTGGCCCGGCGCTTGCCGAGATCCCAGAGGCGCACCTTTCCGTTCGCACCGCCGATGGCGAGCGTACGGCCGTCGGCCGCGATGGCCACTGAAATCACCTCGCCACCCGGAACCAGTACCGTGGAGCGGGGCTTGAGTGACACGGTGTCCCACAGCTGTACGAGTCCTCGGCCTTCTCTGTTCAAGCCGCCTACCGCCAGAGTGCGCCCATCAGGGGTGAACGCCAAGGCGCCCACCTGGCTCACCGCTCCGCTGAAGGTCGCACGAAGACGGCCGGTGCCCGGATCCCACAGCTGTACCGGCCTGTCGTCACTGCTGACAGTCGCCAGGGCGCGAGCGTTGGGACTCACTTCCTTCCACATGTCCGTGGCACCGCGCAACGTCGTGTGGCGCCCGCCGGTGGCCGCGTCCCACCACCACACTTTGTCGCCGTCGTAGCCACTGACCAGCAGACGTCCGCGGCGGTCGAACGCCAATGACGCCAGGCCGCTGACCATGCCGGTGAACGATCGCCTCGTCACTCCGCTTTCCGCATCCCGCAGCTCCACGCGGGTCTTGCCGTGACGCACACCGCCGACGGCCAGCGTACGGCCGTCGGGACTGTAGGCCGCCTGCTTCACCTCGGTGAACAGCCCATGCGCGAGACGGCGGTTGAGCGGCAGGCCCGCGGCGGTACGGAGACTGGTGGTGGCCTCCCGGGTGGCGCTGGCGTCGTAGGCGTGGACGGCCAAGAGGGAGGCGAGGTCGGGCTGGGTCTCGAGCAGGGCGGCGGACTGAGCGGCGAGCTGGCGGGAAAGGGCGGTCTGCCGCGCGGCCACCGCGCGTGCGCGCTGCTGATCGCTGGTGCGGCTCTGCTGCCAGGCAAGCAGCCCCGCGGTCAGGGCCAGGGCGAGCAACACGGACACGGCGAGGGAGAAGCGGCGCAGCCGTCGGTTCGTGCGGGCGGCCGCTTGCTGTTCTTGGTCGCGGGCGGCGGTACTGGTGCTCAGGAAGGTGCGTTCCAGGTCGGTGAGGTGGGTGTGGCCGTGGGGAGGGGAGAAGTGTTCTTCGGCGCCCGCCAGGCGGGTGCCCCGGTACAACGCGCCTGAGTCCCGGTCGAATTCGGCCCACGTGGTGGCGGCTTCGGTCAGGCGCCTGGTGGCGCGCAGGCGTTCGCGGTCCTCCTCGATCCAGCCGCTCAGCCGGGGCCAGGCGGTGATCAGCGCCTCGTGGACCAGGTCGACGGTCGAGTCCTCGAGGGTGATCAGGCGGGCGTAGGCCAGCAGGTCCAGCACGGTGCGGATGTCGGGGTGCCGGTCTTCCTCCAGTTCGCTCACGTCGATGGGGCGACGGGTGTCCGGGGTGCCCTCGCCCGGGGTGATCAGGCGCAGCAGGATGCGTCGGGCCGTGCCGGCCTGGGCCTCGGAGAGCTGGGTGTAGACGTCTTCGGCGGTGTGGGTGATGGCTCCGCGCAGGCCGCCTGCGGTGCTGTAGGCCTCGTGTGTGAGGGATCGGCCGCGGCGGTGGCGCCAGGTTTCCAGCAGAGCGTGGGAGAGCAGCGGGAGACTGCCGGGTTCAGTGGCGGCCTGGTCGACCAGGTGGGCGGTCAGTGTGCGTTCCACGGTCAGCCCCGCCGCGGTGGCGGGTTTGACTATGGCCTCGCGCAGCTCGCTCGGGGTCATGGGACCGACGGGGAGGCTCGACTCCCGGATGGCTTCGGCGAGTTCGGGGTGTTCGAGGCAGCGCGTGTAGAAGTCGGCGCGGACGCCCAGCAGCACGCGCAGGCGGCTCGCGGGGTGGCGGGCGGCCAGGAGGCGGGTGATGAACTCGCTTCGTTCGGTGGGGTCGTGGCAGAGGGTGAAGGCCTCCTCGAACTGGTCCACGATCAGCCACGTGTCCCCGGTTGTCGCCGCGGGGGCCAGGGCGCTGGCGTGGGTGCGCAAGGGATGGGCGCCGGGGGTGAAGAGGCGAATCGCCGCCGGACGCCGCCCGGTGTCCTTGAGGTGGCGCAGGCGAGGGGTGAGCCCGGCCCGCAGGAGAGAGGACTTGCCGCTGCCGGACGGGCCGAAGACCACCGTGATTCGGTGCTGTTGCGCCAACCGTGTCAGGTGGTCGGTCAGGTGGTCCCGGCCGAAGAACAGATGGGCGTCGCCGGGCTCGAACCGGGCGAGGCCTCGGTAGGGCGCCCCAGCGGTGTCCTCGCCGGCGGCCGCGGTCTCGCTCTCCTCACGGGCGGCGGCACGCCAGCGCCGCTCCCAGCCCTGTTCGTCGCCTCCGCAGGCTTTGACGTAGGCGAGCGTCAGGGCCAGGGAGGGGAGGTTTTCCCCCGCGGCGGCGCGGGACAGCGCGGTGACCGAGTAGCCGGTGCGCGCGGCCAGCGCCCGATAGGCGATACCGCCGGCCTCGTCGCGCAGCTTGCGCAACTCGACCGCGAATCGCGCCACCGGCCCCGCCGCCGGATCGACCGGCTTCTCCCTGCGCCCCATCCTGAATTCCCCCGAGCTCCGGATGATCGCTGCAGCGCCACGCTACGGGCCCGGTAGAAGCCGGACAAGTTGTCGGTCGGCCATCCCTGGCGGCCCCAGCCGCCCAGAACTCGATTGTTTACCCGCACTGAACTGGGGTGATGAACAACGCCGCCGTGAGGTGGGATCGGTGCCGTACCGCTTCAGGCGCTCCAGCTCCGGGTGCACGAATGCTCGGGGAAGTGCCCGGCCGAGCGCATGGGCTTGGGCGTCTGTCATCCGACCACTGACGCGAAGGAGTTCCCTCATGCGAAACACAAAGATCGGCCGCGCAGTCATGTGTCGTCGCACCGCTGTGATCACAGGCATGGCTCTCGTGCTCGGCGGCGCCGTCGTCGTGCCCTCGGCGTCGGCCGCAGTTCCCGCAGGCCCCCAGGCCTGCGCGACCAAGACCCTGACCACCGGCTACCACAAGCAGGGAACCACGGTCAATAAGTCGGGCAGCAGCAGCTGCAGCGACCTCAACCTCACCTATTCCAACGACTCCACGTCCAACGTCGGTGACGGCTACCGCGGGTTCTACAAGACCTCCAGTGGCTGGAAGGGCGGAAGCCGCGGCTACATCTTCGCCTACGACACCAACCACAGCCCGTGGATCGTTCTCCTGTCGGACGTGAGCTCCGGCACCCCCATGGGGGTCGGCAGCCAGTTCGACGGTGGAGACACCGTCAAGGTCGCCCACTGACCTGACCTCACGCCCTGAGTACTGATCACGCCCCGAGTAGGGGGCCGTTCGCCTGCGCAGGCGTGCCTCGGTGCGCCTGCGGGGCGGGCGGCACACCGATGCGTCACGTCCAAGGAGGAGCAGGGTGCCCGCCCACCGCCGTCACGCCCCATCGCCGCGCCGTGCCGCAGCCGTCGCGCTGGTCAGCCTTCTGTGCGTGGCAAGCGCCGCGTGCTCGGAGCCCACGTCAGAAGCGGGAGGGGCGCCGCCCGCGATCACGAAGGTGCGGTACTCGGAGCCGTCACGTGCCGACATGATCCCCATGCTCTTCCCGGCCACCGGAGTCGAGACCCGGCGCACACAAGGGCTCACCGGCCTCATCGCCCTGACGCGGGACGTCCGTACAAAGGCCTGTACGACACCGTCCAGTGGTACCCCCGCAGACGCGCCACCAGCCATGTTCGTACGGTACTTGGCCCTGCCCGACCTGGCGTACGTGCGCGCTCACGGGTTCACCAGCCCGCCCGTACCGACACCAGCCACCGGCCCTCGGTGTGAGGACGCGACGGGAGATCACATCACCTCGCTGGGGAAGTTGATCGCGCCCCTTCAAGCACGGTGGTGGAAGACGGTGGAATCGGTGAACGACGAGCCGGCGGTGCGGAGGGCCTTCACGAAGCTGAGAGGTTGCTTCGCCCAGCATGGGCTCGCTGCCACTGACGAGAACGCCTTCTTCAGCGTCGTGGACTCCCGATTGAGCGCGCTCGGCAGCAACCCACGTGCTGCGGAGCGCGAGGACCGGCGCCTTGGCGCCCTCTATGGGCGGTGCATGGCTTCGGTCGAAACGGCGCGCGAAGGGTTTCGTCGGGAACGTCGCGAAGCGTTCCTCAAGAGCCACTCCGCAGAGGTCAGACGACTCCAGACCACGGTCCCCGCACGCTTGCGCCAGATGGCAGACCGCTACGGCGTCCGCTACAGCTCCCCGACGCCGTGAGGCATCCATCCTGACGGTTATGGGCTTCGGCCGTCGGTCGGCCGTCGGACCTGCCAGCATGGGCAGCCTCGATTCGCTTCTCGTGCTGTGGAGGTCTGATGCGTGCAGGCGTCGTGGTCGCCGCGCGGCCCGGTGTGGAGGATCTCGCCGTGCGGGCCGAGGAGTTGGGTCTGCACAGCATGTGGGTCAACGACAGCCCGATGGTCCACGGTGACCCCTTCGTCGCCTTGAGTCTGTGCGCGAAGGCCACCCGGCGCATCCGGCTCGGCATCGGCGTGACCTCACCGGCGTTGCGCTCGGCCCCGGCCGCCGCGAGCGGGTTCGCCAGCCTCAACGCCCTGGCACCGGGCCGGATCATCTGCGGGGTCGGCACCGGAAACACCGCCCGGCGCACCCTGGGCATGCAGCCGACGACGGCGGCTGCGCTGGAGAACTTCACCGCCGCGCTGCAGGATCTCTGTGCCGGGCGGTCGACCGAGTACCGCGAAGGCGACCGGGTCAGCGGCATCCGGTTCCTGCACACCGGGACGCACGTGAACACCACCGATCCCATCGAGTTCGTCGTGGCCGCGCTCGGCCCCAAGGCCGCCGCCGTCGCCGGCCGCCGCGGCGCCGGCCTCATCTCCTTCGGCCTGCTCGAGCCCACCGCCTGGCAGGCGCTGCACGACGCCCGTCGGCAGGCCACCCAGGGCGCCCTCCCCGCCTCCGACTCCGGGGCGCACTCCTACGTGGTCACCGCGCTCCACCTGCTGCGCGACGACGAGGACTCCGACAGCGACGCGGCCCGGGACGCGACAGGTCACCTCGTCATGTCGCTTCTCGACTTCGCCGCCGACACACCTGCCTTCGCCGGGCAACTCGGCCCCGACCAACGCGAGGCGGTACGAGAACTCCTCGACCGGCGCGGCACCACCGCCACCGCACCGGACCGGTACACCAAGCTCTACCCCAACTACCTCGGACGCGTCGCACCACAGGACCGGGACCTGGTCCTGCCCTCGCTGATGAACGGCCTGGCCCTCGTCGGCACCCGCGACGACCTCCGCACCCGCATCAGCGCCCTGGAACAGGCGGGCGTCGACGAGCTGCTCATCCAGCCGGTGATCGACCCGCCCGCCGAGATGGCCCGACTCGCGGAACTCCTCGCCTGAGCGCCCCAGAGAGGCGCCGGGGCCGTTCGGGTCGCCGGGTCCGGGCGGAGCGGGACCAGTAGCCGCTCGTCGGGAGTCTCGTCTCAGAGTACGAGGTAGATCGGCTGGGTCCAGCCTTGGCGGCAGGTGCGACGAAGGCCACCGTCACAGCCCTCCACAGCGATGCGGTAGACACCGGGCTGAAGGGTGTACCACCACACCGTGCCGTCGTAGCGCCCGCAGTCGCCGCTCCCTCCACCGTGTGCGATGCACTCCTGATCCCCGTGGATGTCGTCGGTGTAGCGCCGGATGTTGATCAGCCAGTTGTCGTAATTGAAGGGATCGCTCAATCCCCAGTCGAAACGAATCCCTGATCCCCATCGCTGCGCGGAAACCACCATGTTGTTTCCCTGATCAGGCGCCCAAGCCATGACGCCGTACTGGAAGTTCTGCAGCAGCCCCCGCCCATAACTTGTCGCAGCAGCGGTAGGACACCCGAATGAACCCTGCTCCGCTCCGTGCTGGTTCCACCGCGTCAGCAACGGTTGCGGCACCACAAAACCGCACGCCGCAGACGCCGCGTGGGCCGGTTGAGCCGGGGCTGCGAAGCTGGCTGAGACCACGGCGAACGTTGCCACCGCGGCCAGGAAAATAGCGCGTAATCGTCTCATCGTGATCCCGTCACCAACCTCTGGGCGCTGACTTGCACGGCGGATTTCGAGCTGGGACTACTGGGCTGCCTCAGGCGGAGCGGTAGGCGACGCTATCGAGAGCGGAGAGAAAGAGTCAGGCCGCAACCGGCCATCCCGGCCCTGATGATTCCCTGTGATGTCGCGCGGCACGGTACTGGCGCGCCAGGATTTTCAGCACAGCAGGCATCGGAACCTCGGCTCCCCCGTCCAGGAGACCGCCGCCCTTGCGCCGCACCGCAGCCAGCTTCAAGTCCTGCAGCTGCCACAGCGCGGCCGCGAACGGGCGCGCCGCGGGAGCGACAAGCTGCGGCAGCTGGGCGGCCGCGTGCAGCTGATGTTGCGCAAGGTCTGCCTGTTCTTCCACCAGCCCGCCGAGCGAGCGGCGGACCCCCTCGCGCGTGCCGTGGGCGAGATCGTCGATGGTCAGCCGGTGGCGCTGCAGGTCCTGGCCCGGGATGCCGACCACACCGCCGGCCGCGTCCTCGGCCAGGTCGTCGAGGAAGTCAAGGCGCTGCATGGACTCGATCAGTGCGCGGCAGGCAGCCTCAAAGGCGACGTGGTCGGCGGCTGAGGGGGCGGGGGCGACGAAGCCGGCCGTGAGCATGAACGCGGGCAGCGAATAGCCGTCCACGTAGGCCTGCAGCGCCCGTTCGTCCGTAAACCCTGTGTAGTCGGCCTCAAGGAGCGCGCCATGGAGAAACGCGTCGACGCGCCGCCGCACGTGGGGATGGCGGTGGACTGTGTCGGCGAGCGTGCGGAGGGTCACGTCGTTGCTGCGTGCGGGACCGTTGAGGGCTGCCGTCGTGGCCCCCGCCCACTCGGCCAGGGCGTTCCTGCGGATGTTGATGGCGCCGGTGTCGATGCGCTCGTCAGTGGAGTGCATGAACGCGACCGCGGCGACCACCGGGGCGTGCAGGGACGTGGGCAGCAGCAGGCGGACGGCCAGGTACTCCTTCTGGGCGAACGCCCGGACCAGGGAACGCTGCTTGGTGTAGTCAGCACGCAGGTCGGAGCGGTCAATACCCGCTGCACGCAGCGCGGTCTTCCAGGTGGGCATGCAGCGCATTCCTAGCGATGGAGGGGGTCCGCGGGACCTGAGGGGCCGGTTTCCCGGCTAGTCACGGCCGAGGCTGTACGTGTCCTTGATCTTCACCTCGGTGACCGACCGGCCCTCGGGGAAGACGCTCTGCCAGTCGCCGATCACATGGAGCTCGTCGGTGCCCATCGCGCGGACCACGGTGAGGCCTTCGTCGTGCGCCTTGTACGCCTTCATCCAGAGGTTGGCGAAGGCCTGCGAGCGGATGAGGTGCATCCAGTCCGGGCGGTTGAGCTCACGGTTGTAGTTCGACTCCCCCATCGTGGAGACGAACTTGGAGTACATCGCCTTCACGTACTCCAGCGTCACCTCGTCCCCCTCGGCGATCGCCCGGTCGCGGGCGTCCTTGAGGGCGACGCGGAACTTTTCGAGCAGGCCCTCGGTCGCGCCGGAGGTGTACGACTCGTGGATCCGGGGCGGATCGCACAGCCCGTACTTGGGCGACGAGAGGCGCAGGAGCAGGCGCAGGGTGGGCTCGGTGATCCAGAGGGGGCCCGGTTCGTCGCGGTTGCCGATCGGATTCGGCAGGACGCCCTCGTGGTCCCAGGCGGGCGGGGTGACGAGGTGGACGCCGGCCCGGCGGCGGTCGTGGGCGAAGCCGGTGGAGTGCTCGAGCTGGCCGATCGGGAGGTGCGTCTTGAGGGCGGAGAGGTAGGCCCCGTTGACGTCGAGGGCCGTCACCTCGTGGGCGCCGGGCGGGAGTTCAGGTCGGGTCCACTTGGGGCGGGCCTCCCAGATCTCGTCCGCGCCGCGCGAGGTCTGCTTGCGCAGGATGTCGGGGATCCAGGGGTGCGCCACGATGTCGTAGCGGCCGCCCTTGCGGGTGTCGTCCAGCAGGGCCATCGCGTCCGGAATGGCCCGCTTGACCAGTGCGGCCGTAGCGGCGTCCACATCGCCCGCGTGCGCGGCGAGCGCGTCCTTCACGGCCTGCCCGATCGCGTCGGAGGGTTCGGAGGCGGCGGTCTGCGTCCTTCGCCCTGCCGGGAACAGCTTCACCGGCTCCGCCGGGCGCGTGAAGGCAGGAGCAGTAGGGGGCTGCTGAGGTGCGGGGGGCGGGGCTGCTGGAGTGTTCGCCCTGGTGCCGGAGCCGGTACCTGGACCCGTACCCGTACCGCATTCTGCGAGGTCCAAGTGCTGCGGGAAGCCCTCGACCTCGTGGGTGGCGGGCCGGCCGCACAGGACGCACGGTTCGGGGCGGGTCAGACGCTCGGCTGTGCTGTCGGCCGGGTTGCCCGGGGCTTCTGCCGTCGTCGGCACGGTCTCGCTCGCGGGGTAGGCCACGGCTTCGGTCACGGGCTCGGTCACGGCTTCGGGGGCGGGCTCGGGCGGCGGGGCGAGCCTCGTGCGGGCCGAGTCCAGAAAATATGCGTACTTCTCGCGGATGCCGCCGGTGGGTTCGCGGCCCGACTCCCAGCCGCCCACGGTGTTCGGGCTCACCCCGATCGCGCGCGCCACCTGCGCCTGCGACAGGTTGAGGGCCTCGCGCAGCGTGCGCCGTTCCTCGGCGGACGGCAGTTCCACCTCCGGTCCGGCGGCGGCAAGCAGTGCGTCGATCGCGTCGAAGTCGCTCACCGCCGGGCTCCCTTCGGTGCGGCGGTCGCGGTACGGCGCCGGGGGACGGTACGGCGGCGGTCGGCGGGCAGCGCCTCGCAGGCGCGGGTGGGGCCGGCCAGCAGGTCGAGCACATCGATGCCGTAGTGCGCGGCGATCGCGTCGCAGTCGTCCAGGCCCCAGGCCGCGGTGCCGGACTGACGGCGTGACACCTGTGTCTGGTCGACGCCCAGTACAGCGGCGAGACCTGCCCGTGTGTCGCCGGTGACCTGCATCAGCGCGGCCACCGCCGCGCGCAGTCGTTCGACGGAAGACATCCCCATGGCCTCAGCCTATCCAAAAGACGGCGGTATTCGCACGTCACTCGCGGATACCGCATGACGGAGGCGCCCGGCTCGGCCACGCTCGCCCACCCGCCGCCCGCCGCCCGCCACCCGCCGCCCGCCGCCCGCCGCCCGCCGCCCGATCAGTCTGCCGCGGTGTCGTTCCGCCAGACGAAGGCCTCGGTGCTCGGGACACGTTCGGAGAAACGGCCCGACGCGGAGGCATCCCGCAACAGCCTCCGCAGGTCGGCCTCGAAGAGGGCGCGGCGGGTGCCGAACAGGTGCGGGGCCGAGCTGGACAGAGAGAAGACCGCCGCGACCACGTCGTCGGCCGAGCGCTCCAAGAGCTGTCCGCCGGGGACGACGTGGCGATGCGGTCCCGCGAAGCCCGCCCCGGCGAGCACCGCCGCCTCACCGCCGGGGGTGCCCCGTGGCAGCACTCCCCGACCGGCCCGCCGGACCGGCCCCAAGTAGTGCCTGACCAGGCCCGCCACGGCCTCATGGGGCGGCGCCGGATGCGGGAAGCCGCCGACGGTCCGGTCCGCAGTCTGCTCCGCGGTCACGTCCACAGTGCGCTCCGCCGGCTTCAGGTCCGAGATGTGCACCAGGGCCCCGCCGGGGCGCAGCATGCCCTTGACGGTCGCGGCCACCAGGTCGCGGTCCATCCAGTGGAAGGACTGCGCGAAGACCGCGACGGTGAATGTGCCGAGCCCCGCCGGTAGCTCCTCCGCCCGGGCCCGTACCCATCGGGCCCGGTCTGCCACCCCTAGCTCGACGGCCTCCCGGCCCGCCTCAGCGATCATTTCGGCGTCCGGGTCCACGCCCACCACCTCGCCGAACAGCGGGGCCAGGGTCAGCGCGAGGGTGCCGGGACCGCAGCCCACGTCGATGAGGCGCCCGTGCCCATCGAGGTTGAGCACCTCGGCGAGTACGCCCGCAAGGCCGGGGGCGTAGGGCAGCCTGCCGCGCGCGTAATAGGGGGCGGACCCCGCGAACAGTGTGTCGTCCCACTCCCAGCCGTCCACCACGTACGCTCGCCACCTCTCGCTCTGCCCGTCCATCAGCATCCCCGACCCGCGCGCTAATCTGGATCTTTTCCCGCGGAGGAGTTGCATCAGTGGAGTTCCGGCTGCTTGGAGCGGTTTCCGTCGCCACTGAGGCGGGAGTGCTTTCGCTCGGTCCCGCCAAGCGGCGCAGCCTACTCGCCGCCCTGCTGCTCAGACCCAATCACCCGGTCCCCGTGGACCAGTTGACAGACGCCCTGTGGGACCACGAACCGCCTGACCAGGCCCGCGGTGTCATCCAGGGCCACGTGTCGCGGCTCAGGGTCCTGCTCGCCGGTGCGGAGGCCGATATGTTCGGCGTCGAACTGCTCACGCAGGGCACGGCGTACGTCCTGCGGATGCCGGAATCGCTCCTTGATGCCCACCGCTTCGAAGAACTGGTCACGCTGGCCCGCGGCCGGCGCGCGCCCGCCGACGCCGTGGCGATCTACCAGGAGGCGCTCTCCTTGTGGCAGGGGCCTGCGCTGACCGGTACGTATCCGAGTCAGCCTCTGCGGGCGGCCGCCCAGGCCCTGGAGGAACTCCGCCTCACCTCCGTGGAGTCGCTGGCCGCGGCGTACTCGGCGATGGGCGAGCACCCACGGGCGGCGGCCGTGCTGCGGGCGGAGGCGGGCGTCCACCCGCTGCGCGAATCACTGTCCGCCGCGCTCGTACGGGAACTGCGGCGCGCCGGACGCCGCTCGGAGGCGCTCGACTGGTTCCACCGCACGCGACGGCTGCTCGCCGATGAGCTGGGGGTCGACCCGGGCCGGGAACTGGCCGACGCGTACGCCGTCGCGCTGCGTGGTGAGGACGACAGAGACGACAGGGACGACAGGGACGACAGGGACGACTCGAGGCGAAGACCGGACCCGGCATCGCACCGCTCCGCCTTCGCCTCTGCCGTTCCCGCTTCTCCTTCCGATCTCACTCCCGCCCCCGCCCCCGCTCCCGCCCCCGTCCGTGGCCTTCCGGTCGCCCCTTCCCCGGGGCTGATCGACCTCCTGCCGCGCATGCCGCGCGGCTTCCACGGGCGCGCCGGGGAACTCACCGCCCTGTCCCGCGCCGCCGCCGGCGAGGCCCCCGTCTGCCTGGTCACCGGACCCGCGGGCGTGGGCAAGACCGCCCTGGTGGCGCACTGGGCCCACCGCAACCGCGACCAGTTCCCCGGCGGGCTGCTCTACGCCGATCTGCGCGGGTTCAGCGACGCGGGCGAGCCTGCCCACCTCGAAGTGCTGCGGGAGTTCCTGCTGGCGCTGGGCGTGGCGCCGCGCCGGATACCGGAGTCGGCCGGCGCCGCCTCCGCACTGTTCCGTTCCCTGTGCGCCGAGCGCGAGCTCCTCGTCGTACTCGACAACGCGCGCGCGTCCGAGCAGGTCAGAGAGCTGCTGCCGGGCGGTGCGCAGTGCGTCACCGTGGTCACGAGCCGGTACCGGCTGCGCGGCCTCATCGCGTCCGACGCCGCCCGCCCCGTCCCCGTGGACGTACTCGAAGCGGAGGACAGCACCGCCCTGCTCGCCGCGGTGCTCGGCAAGGAGCGGGTACTGGCGGAGGAGGTGGCCGCCCGGCGCCTCGCGGAGTTGTGCGGCGGGCTGCCGCTCGCGCTGCGGGTGGCCGCCGCCCGCCTGGCCGACCAGCCGGACTGTTCCCTGAGCGCGATGAACACCGAACTGTCCGATGAATCAAGCCGGTTGAGCCTCCTGGACGTGGAGGACACCGGCGTACGGGCCGCGCTCCGGCTGACGGTGCGACGGCTGCCCGCGGACGCCGCGCACCACTTCGCCCACCTCGGGCAGCACCCGGGCACGCACGTCGACCAGTACGCGGCCGCAGCCCTCGCGGGCACGGATCCGGAGTCGGCCGAGGCCGCCCTCGACAAGCTCGTCGCGGCGCACCTGGTCATTCGGACCGCGCGGGACCGATGGACCCTGCACGACCTCGTACGGCTGTACGCGCGCGGGCTGGACACCGGTCCCGAGACCCTGGTGCGGGGGCTCGACCACAGCGTCGCGACGGCGCTGGCCGCGGCGGACGCGGCCGAGCCCGGCGACGAGTCGTGCTTCTCGCTGCCCGCGGACTTCCATCAGCCGCAGGCGGCAAGGGAGTTCACCGACCGCGAGCAGGCCATGGACTGGTACGCGGCCGAGCGGGACGACCTGACGCTGGCGGCGGCGGCCGCGCAGGCCGCCGGGCTGCACGCCAGGACGTGGCGGATCGTCCTTGCGCAGTGGCCGCAGATCGTGTGGCGGGTGCGGGACGACTGGACTCCCCTTCTGCGGACGGCACTTGAGGCGGCGCGGGCCGACGGAGACGCGCGCGCCGAGTCGCGGGTCCTCGCCCTGCTCGGGTGGGTGCTGACGGAGGAGGGCCGCACCGGGGAGGCCCTGGCCCACCTGGAGGCGGCGCCCGTGCTCGCCGCCCGGGCCGATGACACGCGCGGCGAGGCGACCGCGCTGATCAACCTGTCGCTGGCGCAGTCGGAACTCGGCAGCCCGGAGGAGGCCGCCGAGGGGTGCGCTCTCGCGGCGGAGCTGGCACACAGCGTCGGCGACCGGAACACCGAGCGCCTCGCGCTGTACCACCTCGCCCGGCACCGTCTCGACGCGGGCGAGTGGCGGCAGGCGTTCGAGACGGCGGTCGCCGCGCTCGACCTCGAAAGACCCTCGGAGGTCTCGACGGCGGCCCGGGTGCTGCTGCGCACCGTGATCGGGGAGGCGCTCCTGGGAATGGGCGACGAGGCCGAGGGCATCCGGCGGCTTGAGGCCGCGGCGCGCGAGGCGGAGGCCTGCGGCTACGACGACGGCGCGGTCCGGGCACTCGGGGCGCTGTTGCGGGTGTCGGCGGACGCGGGGCTGCAGGCGCGGTACGACATGGCGATGGTGCGGCTGATGGCTCGTACGTGAGTAGCCGCCGGGCGGGGGACGGAGTGCAGCTGGTGCGGCGCCGGGCAGACTTCCGTGGACTCCGTGGATTCCGTCGCCGTTGGTCGCGTCACCCCGCCGCGGGCCGCCTCACACCGTGGGCCACCTCACCCCGCAGGCCTCTCCGGCCCATCGGTGGTGCCGTCCGCCGCGCGGGTCGCGTGCTCGGTGAGCTGCTGGTTCACCTCACGGGCCTGCTCGGCCAGCTGGCGGGCCCGCGCCTCGGCCTGATCCGCGCGGGCGTTGATCCGGGCGATGTCGTCCTCGATGACCTTCAGGGCCAGCTCGGTCGCGGCGTCCGCTTCCTGCGGCGGGAGGTCGCCGGGCAGGTCCTCCAGTGCGCTCTTGACCGCGGGGATGCCGCCGCGGGCGTGGATGTCTTTCCAGAACTGGTAGTCCATCACGCCATCTTGGCCGATCGACCGCCGTCGATGCGAGGCGGTGCGAGAAGCCGCGGCCCGAGGGCCGTTCGGATGCCCCCGGTGCGGGTGGCGCGCGGTACGGCGGGTCGGACCGCGCCGCCACCCCTAGGACGCGGGGCCGGCGGGCGCGCCGATCTGGCTGGGCGTGCTGAAGTCCAGGAGGTCCTCGGCCGTCTGCATGGTGTCCTCCGCGGCCTTGCGGGCCGTGGCGACGACGTCGCCGTGTTCCTGGACGAGGGTGTGATAGATCGGCGCCTGGGTGGCGTCATTGGCCGGCATGACCTGCGGCTCCTTGTTCGGTGACTGCGTTGCTCGGGTCGGCCGAGTGCGGCCGACCCGCGACCTTACGCGAACTCGGTGCCCCGATGGCACCCGACCCCGATCATGAGACAGCCGCTTGTGATGTCTTTCACATTCGCCGGTCGTCGTCCGGCCGGTGGGTCAGGAGCAGTAGGTGTCGTGGTCCGGCCGCTCGCCCGTGGCGAGGAAGCGGGAGACGGTCCGGTCGCCGCAGGCGTTTCCGTTGGCGAGGTAGGAGTCGTGGCCGGTGGCGTCGACGGTCACCATGGTGGCCCGGCGGCCGAGGGCCTCGCGCAGCTTCCGGGCACCGGCCAGCGGGGTGTTGGGGTCGCGCTCGTTCTGGACGAGCAGGATGTTGGACGGGCCGCGGTCGGAGATGCGTACCGGGGCACCCTTCGGCTCGAACGGCCAGGCGGCGCAGAGCATCGCGTTCCTGGGCATGCCCGCCGTCAGCGGGAACGCGGCGCGGCTCGCCGCGGCACCCTTCTGGTACCCGGCCGCCGACCTGGGCCACGCGACGTCGTTGCAGAGGGTCGCGGAGCCGACGGCGACGGTGTTCTGGACCGCCTCCTCGGGGGGTGCGGGAGGGGCGGACGGCAGGCTGCCCTCCTGGGCGCCGAGGATCAATTGCGCGAGGGCGGGGAAGTCGTCGGGGTCGTCCATGGCGTTGAGCATGGTCTGCCGCAGTACGTTGCCGTTGAGTTCCGCCGGGTTGGCGCCCTCCCAGGGGATCGGAGCGCGGTCCAGGCGCGCGGCCAGGCGGAGGAAGAGCGGGCGCACCTCGGCTGCCGTCCTGGCCAGGCGGTACTTGTTGCCGGGTGTCGCGGCCCACGCGGCGAACTCCGGGAAGGTGTCCTCGACGCCCCGCTCGTGCGCGGCGAGCCAGCCCCGGCCGACGCGGGCGGGGTCGGGGTCGTCGTTGCTGTCCAGGACGATGCGGTCGGTGCGGCGCGGGAACAGCTGGCTGTAGACGGCGCCGACATACGTGCCGTACGAGACCGCCCACGCGGAAAGCTTCTCTTCGCCGAGCGCCGCACGGATGCGGTCGATGTCGCGGGCGTTGTCGGCAGTACTGATGTGGCGGAGGAGTTCGCCGCCGTTGCGGGCGCACGCGTCGGCCGTTCGTTTCGCGATGGCCATGTTCTCGGTGACGGAGCCGTCGGGGGCGGGCCAGGGGCGGAGTCTGGACGTTGCCAGGTCGGCGTGTTCGAAACCGCAGGTGACGGGGGTGGAGCGGCCGAGACCACGAGGGTCGAGGCCGATCAGGTCGTGGCTGTCCCGCACGCTCTGGGGCAGCTTCTGTCCCTTACGGGAGGGAGCGTCGATGCCGGAGCCGCCGGGTCCGCCGGGGATGAGCAGGAGAGCGCCGCGGCGGGCGGACGGCTTCTCGCTGCGGATGCGGGAGATCGCGATCTCGATCTTTTCTCCGTCGGGGTGGGCGTAGTCCATCGGAACGTCGAGGGTCGCGCACTCCTGCCGGGAGTCGGGGCCGTGGCCCGCGCACGGGGTCCAGTCGAGCGCCGCCGCGGGCATTCGGGTCGCCGTCGTCGCCGTCGTCGCCGATGTCGCCGACGTGGCTGTCGTCGACGACGCCGATGCGGCGAGTGGCGTGGTGAGGGTAAGTGCGGCAGCGGATGCCGCGAGCAGGGTGACGGTGCGTTTGGTCTTGGTCATACGGATGAGCTTCGCCGGTCTCCCCCGGCAGCCACATCCTCCCAACTGGCCTCACTGGATTGGGGTTTACCCTGAACGATCACCTAGGGGGCATGGAACACGGGGCCGCTGCCCAGACCCTGACCACCAGCCCCTGACCAGCCCCTGACCAGCCCCGAAAAATTCGATTCCGTGACGCGCTGCGCCCTGTTACGGTCACCGACATGGAGAAGCGCGCTGCGATGACGACGACGCCGGAGAGTGTCCCGGCGCGCTGACCGATGTCCTAGTCCGAAGCCCCGGGGCGAGTTGCCCCGGGGCTTCGGCTTGCGGTCACTCGCCCGACACCCGCGAGGAGACCGACCCCATGCCCGACCTCATGCCCGACCTCATGCCCGACGTCGCGAACCACGCGCACGCCCCGCAGAACCTGAACGACCACCGCAGACTCGGCCGTGAACTCGGCCTGTTCGGCACCGACCCCCTCATCGGCGCGGGGCTGCCGTACTGGCTGCCGGACGGAGCGGCCGTGCGGCACGCCCTGGAGGAGTACATCCGCGACGCCGAACGGCGGGCGGGCTACCGGCATGTGTACTCGCCGGTGCTCGGCAAGCGGGAGCTCTACGAGATCTCCGGCCACTGGTCGCACTACAGCGACGACATGTTCCCGCCGATGGACCTGGGCGGCGAACAGGTCGTCCTGCGGCCCAGCCTGTGCCCGCATCACGCGGTGATCTACCGTTCCCGCTCCCACAGCTACCGGGAACTCCCGCTGCGCATGGCCGAGCTCGGCGCCATGTACCGGGCCGAACTCTCCGGCGTGCTGGGCGGGTTGAACCGTGTCCGGGCCATCCACCTCAACGACGCCCACATCTTCTGCACCCTGGACCAGGTCGCCGACGAGGCGCGGGCCGCGCTGGAGATGATCCGCCGCGCGTACGACGCCCTCGGCATCCGTCCGGCCCGCCTGCGGCTCTCCCTTCCGGGGCCCGGCGGCAAGTACGTCGCCGACCCCGAGAAGTGGCGCCGCTCCACCGCCCTGCTGACCGAGGTGCTCGACGGTTCCGGGCTTTCCTACGAGTCCGAGGAGGGCGAGGCCGCGTTCTACGGACCGAAGATCGACGTGCAGGTCATCGACGGAGCGGGGCGCGAGTCGACCCTCTCCACCGTGCAGGTCGACTTCCACCAGCCCGAGCGGTTCGATCTGCACTACGTCGGCGCGGACGGCGCCAAGCACCGTCCGGTGATGGTCCATCGCAGCATCATCGGGAGTGTGGAGCGGGCCGTCGCCCATCTCATCGAGGTGCACGGCGGGGCGTTCCCCGCCTGGCTCTCCCCCACCCAACTGGTGGTCCTGCCGGTCTCCGAGGCCCAGTTGCCGGGCGCCGAGCGCCTCCTGCGGCGGTGCGCCGAGCTCGGGCTGCGGGCCGAGCTCGCGTCACCCGAGCAGGGCAGTCTGGGTGCCCGCGTCCGAGCCGCCCGCCTCGTGCCCTATCAGGCCGTCATCGGCGCGCGGGAGGACGCCGACGACCTGGTCGCGCTGCGGCTGCGGGACGGGCGGCGGCTGGATCCGATGCCGGCCGCCGAGGCCCTGGCGCGCATCGGCTCGCTGGTCGCGGACCACCGGAGCGGGCTGTGGGAGGACGCGCCCCAGGCGTAACCCCGTTGTACATCCGGGTGGGTCAGAGCACCCCGGCGACCAGCGTCGCCCCCATGACCGCCATCGTCACGGCGATCAGAGCGTCCAGGGCCCGCCAGGACGCGGGACGCTCGAAGAAGCCACTGAGCAGGCGGGCACCGTAGCCCAGCGCCGCGAACCAGCACACGCTGCCGAGCATCGCGCCGACCCCGAAGGCCCAGCGCAGTCCGTCGTGACCGGCGGCTACGGAGCCGAGGAGGAGGACCGTGTCGAGGTAGACGTGCGGATTGAGCCAGGTCATGGCCAGGCAGGCGAGGAGCGCGGCCCGCCGTGACCCGGCCGTCGTGCCGGTGGCCGTCATCGACGTGGGGCGCAGCGCCCTGCGTGCGGCGAGCACGGCGTACGAGAGGAGGAAGCCTCCGCCTATCAGGCCGACGAGGGTCAGCGCCGGGGGCCAGGCCGTCACCACGGTGCCGACCCCGCCAACACCCGCGGCGATGAGCACCATGTCGGACACCGCGCAGATGGCCACCACGCTGAACACCGCCTGACGGCGGATGCCCTGCCGCAGGACGAAGGCGTTCTGCGAGCCGATGGCGACGATGAGCGAGAGTCCGGTGCCGAATCCGGCGGCTGTGGCGGTCAGTGCTGATCCCATGGCACCGACGTTAAAGATCCTTGACGCTATAAGTACAGGTAAAGATTCTCATGTAGCTTAAGGGATCCTAATGACAGGGGCAGAAGAATGACAGGGACAGAGGGTGGACCCGTGCCGGGCGCGAACGTGGCAGCGGGGGCGCTGTCGGGGGCCGTGTCGGAGTTGCCGCTGGAGCATGTGAGGACCCTCCTCGCCGTCGTCGACGAGGGCACTTTCGACGCCGCCGCGGCCGCCCTGCACGTCACACCGTCCGCGGTCAGTCAGCGCGTCAAGGCGCTCGAGCGCCGGACAGGGCGGGTCCTGCTGATGCGCAGCAAGCCGGTGCGGCCCACCGATTCGGGACAGGTCGTCGTGCGGTTCGCCCGGCAGCTGGCACGCCTGGAGCGGGACGCGCGCGCCGAACTCGGCATCAGCGACACGGGCGAGCCCGCCGCGCTGCCGGTCGCCGTGAACGCCGACTCGCTCGCGACCTGGTTCCTCTCCGCGCTCGCCCGGATCCCCGACGAGCTGCGGATCTGTTTCGAGCTGCGCCGCGAGGACGAGGAGCACACGACGTCGCTGCTGCGCGAAGGCTCGGTGATGGCCGCGGTGACCTCGTCACCGGACGCGGTGGCGGGCTGCACCGTTCAGCGCCTCGGACGGATGCGGTATCTGCCCGTGGCGTCGCCCGCGTTCGCGGCGCGGCGCCTCGGTGGCTGGCCGCGGGTGCCGCTCGGAGAGGTCCTCGCGGACGCACCCGTGATGTTCTTCGACCGCCGCGACTGTCTGCAGGACGATTTCGCGCGCAAGGTGACGGGCGGGCGCGGCGCCGGGCCCCTGCGGCACTACGTCCCCTCGTCACGCGGGTTCGTCGAGGCCATCGAGGCGGGTCTCGGCTGGGGCGTGGTGCCGCAGATCCAGGCCGAGCCGCTGCTGCGCGCGGGCACGCTGACGCTTCTCGACGCCGAACGGGTCGTGGACGTACCGCTGTTCTGGCAGCAGTGGAAGCTCGATTCGCCCGCGCTCGCCGCACTGGCGGACGCGGTGGTGGCCGCGGCCGGGCGGGCCCTTGACCGGTGAGGTGCGTCCGGTGAGGTGCGTCCGCGAGTGCGCCGCGCGAGGAACCGCGCACAGAACTGCGCGACCGGCCGCGCGCGTGTGGACGTGCGGTGCGCGCGACTCCTGTCTAGCGTCACTGGCATGACGACTGAACCGCAGAGTTACGAGCTGTTGCTGGTGCCCGAGTTCACCGAGGGCGGGTCGGGCCCGGACGGCACCGCCGGCGCCCTGCGTTCCGCGGTGGTGGTGGCCACCGGGGAGACGGGCGCCTCCGGCTATCCGCGGTACGCGGGTGACGGCATGGAGGCGGACATCGACCCGGTGACCCGCTCAGTAGAGGCCCTGCTCGTCGACGGGTCCGAATTGGACTACGGCCTCTCGGTGCGGGTCCGCCATGAGACCGCCACATGACAAAAAGAATCGTTGCGTCAAAAACAATGTCGCAACAATTCTCGACAATCATGTTGAATCATGCAAAGCGGATCGTATTACTCTGGGCGGTCGGCAGGAGCGCAGTGGGACCGTCTTCCCCAGCGACTGGCTTGCTGGCTTGAATACGCCCCTTTTCTTCAGTGTCCACAGGGTGACCGGATAGGCTTTCGACTTCGAAATAGGCCGAAGTGAGCACACCTCCTGCCGACGACATGGGGAGCTGGTCATGCGACCGGACGAGCGGATCGGGGGCCTCGTTCAGTCCCTCTCGGAACACCTGGCCAGGAATGTCGGGGAACACCGCCTGGCGGCCGCGCGCCGCGATTTCCTCCAGCGCGGATTCGTCACATTGCCCTTCCTCGCACCTGACGATGTCAAATCAGCGATTGCGGACGAAATCGAAAGCCTCGTCGAGGAACACGGCGTGCGCCGTGGAATCAGTTTCAAGGAGACCGGACACACGCCCCGGCACATGCGCAATGTCCGCCACAAGGAAATTGACGACCACGGGTCCGTCATTCCGGAGGTGTACTCCTCCGCGGATCTCCTCAGGACTCTGGGCCGGGTCGCCGGAGAGCCGGTACTCATGTGCCCCTATGAGCCGGAGCGGTACGTGATCACCGAGCTGGAGCAGTCCGGTGACACGCACGGCTGGCACTGGGACGACTACAGCTTCGCGCTCGTCTGGGTCGTGGACTGCCCGCCCGCCGAGCACGGCGGCTTCGTCCAGTGCGTGCCCGGCACGCACTGGAACAAGCAGGACCCGCAAGTGCACCGCCAGTTCCTGGAGCAGCCCATCCACTCCTTCGAACTACGGCCGGGCGACCTCTATTTGATGCGCACCGACACCACCTTGCACCGCGTCTATCCCCTGAGCCGCGGCCGTCGGCTCATCATCAACATGGGCTACGCCTCCCAGGCCGACCTGCACAAACAGATCAGCCACGAGACCATGGACGGGCTCTGGCACGGCTCGCGCGAGGAACAGGCGGGCCAGACCGTATGACGCCTGTCGAGGGGGCTCCCGCGGAAACGTCCGAGCGCCCTCAACTGCCGCGGCAGTTGACCACCTCAGGGCTCGTCGTCCACTACGTCGCCTCCGTGATGGGCGCGGGCGTGCTGCTGATTCCGGCGCTCGCCTGGGCCGAGGCGGGACCGCTGTCCCTGGTCGCGTGGGGACTGCTGATCCTCTACAGCTACCCCTTCGCCCTGATCTTCGCGAAGTTGTCCGTACGGCATCCCACGAGCAAGGGCGTCGCCCAGTTCGTGGAAGCGGCCTTCGGCGCCCGGGCAGGCCGGATCGCCGCCGTCTTCCTGCTCATGACCCTGCTCGCCGGCAATCCCGTGCTTGGGCTCGCCGCGGGCCGCTATCTGCTCTCGGCGGTCGATCCCACCGCCTCGAACCGGGCGGCGCTGCTCGCGGGGGCGGCCGTCATCGTGTTCTGCGTCGCGCTCAACCTCTGGGGGATCAAGGTGAGTACGCGCGCCCAGATGGTGGTGCTCGGCGCCGTGGTGCTGTTGCTGGCCGCCGTCATCTGCCTGGCGCTGCCGGAGGGGGATTACACCCGCCTCACCCCGTTCGCGCCGCACGGCTGGAGCGCTCTCGGCAGTACGTTGCTCATCTGCTTCTTCGGGTTCATCGGCTGGGAGAACGCCGCTCCGGTGGCCGAGGAGGTGCGCGATCCCGAACGTACCTTTCCCCAGGGGATTCTCTACGCCGTCAGCTGTGTGGGGCTCCTGTACTTCGCGATGGCCTTCACCGTCTCGGTGGCGCTGCCCGAATCGTCCGCGGCCGGGTCGGGCGGTTCGGGGCAGTCGGATCTGACGGCGTTCGTGCGGCTCCTAGAGGTGGCCACCGGAGCCGGTTTACAGAGCAGCGGATTTCTCGTCGCCGGGATTCTGCTGCTGCTCACCACCAACGCCTGGTGCCTGGGCACCTCGCGCGTCGTCTTCGCCCTCGCCCGCGACGGCCTCCTGCCCACCGGGCTCAGCAGGCTCTCCGCCCGGGGCGGAATCCCGGCGCGTGCCGTTGTCGCGCTCCTGCCGGGCTACGCGGTGTCGGTCGTACTCCTCCTCGTCACCGACTCCAGTGAGACGACCCTCATCAAGGCGTCGTCGGCCACCTACCTGCTCATCTTCCTGATGGCCTTTCTCTCCGCGGCCCGGCTGCTCCCCCGGGGCGGCACCGCCCGGCTGAACCTGGCGGTCATCGCCGCCACCGCCGCCATGCTGCCGTTCTTCGGCATCAGTCTTGTGATCGCGCTGGCCATGCTGCTTCTCTCCGTCATCGCCGAGCGGTGGCTGCGCAAGCGCGTCACCCCACCCACCGAGACAGGAGTCCTCACGTGAGCGCGCGACACATCCTGCGAATACAGGATCTCTCCGCCAAGGAAATGTGCGCCCTGCTCGACCTCGCCGAAGCGATGAAGCGTGGCGACGACACCCGTGCCCACCTGGCGGGCCGCTGCATCGGCCTGCTCTTCAACGTGCCCTCCACCAGAACCAGGGTCTCCTTCCAGGTCGCCGCCTCCCAACTCGGCGCGGACAGCTACCCGTACGGCGTGGAGGAGCTCCGGCTCGCCAATCGCGAGTCGATCGAGGACACCATCGGCGTACTCAACCGCTATCTCGACGCGCTCGTGGTCCGCTGGTACGACATGAACGAGTGCGGAGCGGGCCACCGCCGCCTGCGCACGATGGCCGAGCGGGCGACGATCCCCGTCATCAACGCGCTGGACGACGAGGAGCATCCCTGCCAGGTGCTCGCCGACCTCATGACGCTGCGCGAGCTGTACGGGGCGCAGGTACCGGCCAAACGGGTCGTGTACGCCTGGTCCTACTCTCCGCGCCAGAAGACCCCCGGAGTCCTGCACTCCTCCATGATGGCCGCCGCCTTGCTCGGGCACCGCATCACCGTCGCGCACCCGCCGGGCTTCGCGCCGGAGGAGCGCGTGACCGAGGCCGCCCGGGCCGTCGCCGCCCGGACCGGCGCGCGCATCGACCTCACCCACGATCTGGAGGGCGCCGTCCGGGACTGTGCCGCGGTGTACACCCTGAGCTGGAAGTCCCCGACGCTCGTCGGCCAGGAGGAGATCCAGGCGAGGACCCGGCTCGCGGACCGGTGGCGGATCACGGCTCCGCTGATGCGGCAGGCCGCGGACGACGCGGTCTTCCTCGACTGCATGCCCACCAACCGGGGCGAGGAGGTCGACGCCGAGGTGAAGGACGGCCCGTGGTCGAGGATCTTCCAGCAGGCCGAGAACCGCCTCCACACCCAGAAGGCCCTGCTCACCCAGTTGTTCGACGGCACGCTCCAGGGCGGCGAGCGATGACGGCGGCACGTCCGGACGTACGGGTGGCGCTGGTCACCGGTGGCGGCGGGGGCATCGGCGGCGCCGTCGCGCGGCGGCTCGCGGACGAGGGCGCGCACATCGCCGTTGTCGACCGGGACCACGAGGCCGACGCGGTGGCCTGGCGCATCCGCGCTTCGGGCGGGCACGCCGAGTCGTTCCTGTGCGACGTGTCCGCGGAGGGCGCGGTGTCGGCCCTGGTCGAGGAGGTCACCGACCGGCTCGGCACCATCACCGACGTGTGCTGTGTCGCGGGCAGCATCCGGCGCGGCACGGTGCCGGATCTGTCCCTGGCGGACTGGCACAGGTCGTTCGCGGACAACGTGGACTCCGTCTTCCTCGTGTGCCGGGCGGTGCTGCCGCTCATGGAGCGGGCGGGGCGCGGCCGCATCGTCACCGTCGCCTCCGGCTGGGGGCTGCGCGCCGGAGAGAAAGCCGCCGCGTACTGCGCGGCGAAGGCCGGTGTGGTGATGCTGACGCAGGCCATGGCGCTGGATCACAGCCCCGCGGGCATCAGGGTCAACTGCGTCGCGCCGGGCGACACCCGCACGCCCATGCTCGCCCGGGAGGCGCGTCAACTCGGCCAGTCCGATACCGAGTTCCTCGCCGAGGCCGCCGACCGGCCGCTGGGCAGGATCGGCACGCCGGAGGACATAGCCGCCGCGGTGGCCTTCCTCGCCGGGCCCGATGCCGACTTCATCACCGGCACGGTGCTGAGTGTCGACGGCGGGGGCAGCGTCTGAGGCGTCGTGTGGAGGGTGGGGGCCATGGGGTCAGTGGGGAAGAGGTGACACCGGGCGCTCGAAGAACGTCTCCAGGGAGACGGTCGCCTGCGTGCCGCTGACCCCCTCGATCGCGTACAACCGGCGCAGCACGTCCTGCAGTTGCCCGGTCGTCGCCGTGCGGACCTTGACCAGGACCGACGCGCTGCCGGCGATGACGTGCGCCTCCTGGATCTCGGGTATCGCCTCGAACGCGGCCGCGGACTCCCCCATCCAGGCCGTCGAGTCGACCATCACGAAGGCCAGCACCCCGCGGTCGAGCGTCGCGGGGTCCACTTCGACGGTCGTGCGCCGGATGACTCCGCGCTCGCGCAGCTTGCGCACCCGCTCGTGGGCGGCGCCCGCGGAGAGACCGGCCCCCTTGCCGAGTGCGGCGTACGAGATGGTCGCGTCCTCCTGGAGGAGGGCGATCAGCCGTCGGTCGATGTCATCCACGGTCACCATGGCGCAACCATACAACGTTCTGACATAGTCATGATCGACAGAATGTCATTCACTCTTAAGTCGCCAAGGGGAAACCATGTCTGGCATTGACAGCACCTCTCCGTACGAAATCCTGGACGAGCGGTTCCGTACCGGACGGTGCGCGAACGGGGACGACCGGCTTGAGCGGCTGTACGGGGGCTGCCGGTGGGCCGAAGGGCCGCTCTACCTGCCCGCCTGGTGTCAGCTCGTCTGGAGCGACATCCCCAACGACCGGCTGCTGCGCTGGGACGAGACGACCGGCGGGGTCGCCGTCTTCCGGTCGCCCGCCGGGCACATCAACGGCAACACCCTCGACCGCGAGGGCCGGCTGATCAGCTGCGAGCAGGGCAATCGCCGGGTCACCCGCACCGAGCCCGACGGGCGGATCACCGTGCTCGCGGAGCGGTACGAGGGCAAGCGGCTGAACAGCCCCAACGACGCGGTGGTCCGCTCCGACGGGTCGGTCTGGTTCTCGGACCCGGACTTCGGCATCACCAGCGACTACGAGGGCTTCCGCGCCGAGCCGGAGATCGACGGCCGCAACGTGTACCGGATCGACCCTGCGACAGGCGAGGTCCGGCTTGCCGCGGACGGCTTCGGAGCGCCGAACGGGCTCGTCTTCTCGCCCGACGAGCGGCAGTTGTACGTGTCCGACACGCGGGGCGGGTGCATCCGGGTCTTCGACGTGCGCGAGGACGGCACGCTGTCCGACGGCAAGGTCTTCGCCGAGGCGACGGACGGCGTCAGCCGGTTCGACAACATCCGCTTCGACGACGGCGGCCGGTTGTGGGCCGCCGCCATCGAGGGAGGGGTGCACTGCTACGACCCCGACGGCACCCTCATCGGGCGGCTCCGGGTCCCGGAGCCGGTGTCGAACATCGCGTTCGGCGGCCCGAAGAACAACCGCCTGTTCATCACCGCGACCAGCTCGCTGTACTCACTGGTCATGGCCGTCACCGGGCTGCCGCGTGTGCTCCGCTGAGTCCTGGCCCGGCGGCGCGCCCCCGGGGACGCGGCGCGTCAGAAGCGGACGTCGGAGCAGGCGTAGAAGGCGTTGCCGGTGTCCGCGATGGTCCATACGCCGAGGATGACGTGCTGGCCGGTCTTCCGGGGCAGGAGGCCGTCATGGGTGACCGTGGAGCCGGGCTGGCGGCCGCCGAAGGGCACCGCGAGGAAGGGCTGCGGGTCCAGGTCGGCCCTGGTCAGCGGCTTGGTCGGGTCCCAGCCGTCCTTGGTGATGTAGTAGCGGAAGTCCGTCGTGGCGTGGCGAGCGGTGATGCGCCAGACGAAGGTGTGGTTCTGGCCCGCGGTCAGCTTGGTGGTCGGCCACTTTCCACCGCGCGGGTCGTCCAGTTCGGAGAAGCGTCCGATGCCGCCCGAGCAGATGTGGCCGTCGCCGGGCCCGCGTGCGGGGAATCCCTTGGGCCCCTCCACGCTCGGCGGCTCCCACTGGATCTGCCCGCAGTTGCGGACGGTGCCGTTGCCGCACAGCTGCTGGCGGCTGACGGGCGAGTCGGTGTAGCCGTGGGCCTGGGCGCTGCCGCTGGTGGCCAGCATGGCCGAGCCGGCGAGGCCGAGGCCCAGGAGTAACGAGGTGAGCTTCCTGCGCATGATGTGCTCCCGTGGTCCGAGGATGCGGTGGGGCCGGACGCACACCTCTGGAGCGCTGCCGGTCGAGCCGCGAGAGCGGGGCGGCAGTGCGGGAACAACCGGAGGGCACACGTCCGACGCGGTCTAGACCAAGTTCGAGAGTAGTCCGACGAGTTGGGCATGTCCATACCAATGGACGCCCGGCGGATGGAGCCCCGGCCGCCGCCGATGGGCGGTGGGACTCCATCCGCCGGTGCCGCCCGCACCGCTCACTCCGCGGCTTCCGCCTCCACCGGCTTGGGGATGAGGAAGGACGTCGCGAAGGCCGCCGCGATGAGGACGACTCCGGCGATCATGCCCGCCGTGTAACCGGCGGGCGACGTCTTGTCGGCCGGTTCCGCGGCGGTCTGCACGGCGTAGAGGACGGCGAAGCTGAGGCCCGCGCCGAGGTTGAAGGCGCCCGCGTTCAGGCCCGGCAGGAAGCCGGGGTTCTCCTTCGGGGAGAGCACGATGCCGAGGCCGTTGAGGACGATGTTGCCCACGCCCGCATAGGTCACGCCGATGAGGACCGACGCGAGCAGGAGCAGCAGCCGCGAGTCGGCGTGCAGCGTGAACAGCATCAGGGCGACCGTCACGGCCGACCCGATGAGGCCGAGGCGCAGGATGCGTCCATAGCCGTACGTGGCGGCGAGGCGCCCGGCGAGCGGGCCCATGGCCAGGCCCGCGAGGGCGTACGGCGTCAGGGTCCACCAGGCGGACTGCTCGGCGCCCATGCCGAAGCCTGCCTGGGCGTCCTGGGCGAAGGCGGGGATCATGCCGTTCATCACGGCGAACACGCCGGTCATGGTGAGGACCGTGGTCAGCAGCAGCGCCCAGGTGGAGCGCTGGCGCAGATGGCGGGTGGCGACCAGGGGGTGGCTGCTGCGGTCCTCGGTGCGCCAGAACAGGGCGAAGGCGACGGCCGTCACGACGAACAGGCCGACGACGAGCAGCCAGTTCGCGGCGCCCAGCTTGCCCGCCTCGTTCAGGGCGATCAGGGCCGCGCCGACCGAGATGACCAGGAGGGTCACGCCGGGCCAGTCCATGCGGGTGTCCGCACTGTCCGCGGAGGGGGCGGCCTTCGACTCGGGGGTGAGCGTGGCGACCAGGAGCGCGGCGATCGTCGCCACGCCGGCCATGGCCCAGAACACCGACTGGAAGCCGTGGTGGTCGGCGAGGTAGCCGCCCGCGAGGGAGTCGAGGCCCGCGATGCCGCCGTTGACGGCGGTGATGACGCCGAGGAGGGTGCCGTACTTCTTCGGCTCGTGGACTTCGTTGCGCAGCATGATGAGGCAGAGCGGCACGGTGGGCCCGGAGATGCCCTGGATGACGCGGCCCGCGAAGAGCATCGGCACGCTCTCGGCGAGCGCGGCGACGACACAGCCGACGACCATGAGCGCCAGCATTCCGGCGAGCACCTTGCGGCGCCCGACGAGGTCGCCGAGGCGCGGCAGGAAGAGCGAGAAGAGCGCGGCCGAGGTGAAGAACGCGGTCTGGGTCAGGCCGACCTCGGCCGAGGTCGCCCCGAGGGAGTCCTCGATGTTCTTCAGGGCGGGGCTGAGCATGCTCGCGTTGAGCTGGAAGGCGAAGCAGGCCGCGAGGAGCGCGGCGACCAGGACCGCGACGCGCACCGGGCGGGAGCCACGGGCGCCGCCGGGAGCGGCGGCCGGTTCGGTGAGGGAGGCGTTCATGCGCGCACGTCGCCGATCCGCTCGAGCGCGTCCACGATCAGGTCCCAGAAACGCTGGTGGTCCAGGTCGACGGCGACCTGAGTGTGGCAGTCGTCGGGGGCGGGTGCGCGGAAGTCCGTCACGGTCATGCCGAGCGTGAGCGTGCCGGTGAGCTCGATGTCCACGGGGGCCTTGCGGACCGTCATGACGTCGGGGTCGATGACGTAGGCGACGGCGCACGGGTCGTGGACCGGCGGCGCGTCGAAGCCCTGGGCCTCCAGGTACATGGCGCCGAAGAAGTCGAGGAGCTCGTTCACGAAGAGGGCCGGGGCGGTGCCGACCTTGCCGATGCGCTCGATGACCTCGGGGGTGGCGAGGGCCTGGTGCGTCAGGTCGAGGCCGACCATGGTGACGGGCCAGCTCTCGTTGAAGACGATGTGCGCGGCCTCGGGGTCGATCTTGATGTTGAACTCGGCGACGGGGCTCCAGTTGCCCGTGTGGTAGCCGCCGCCCATGAGGACGACCTCACGGACGCGCTCGACGATGCGCGGCTCCTTGCGGGCGGCAAGGGCGATGTTGGTCAGGCCCGCGGTCGGGACGATGGTGATCTCGCCGGGCTCGTGGGCCATGACCGTGTCGATGATGAGGTCGACGGCGTGCCGCTCGTCCAGGGTCAGGGTCGGCTCGGGCATGACGGGACCGTCGATGCCGCTCTCGCCGTGGATGTCCGGGGCGGTCTCGACGTCGCGTACGAGGGGACGGGGGCAGCCCGCGGCGAAGGGGACGCCGGTGATGTTCGCGATGCGGGCCACCGAAAGGGCGTTGCGGGTGACCTTCTCCAGCGTCTGGTTGCCCACCACGGTGGTGACGGCTACCAGGTCGACATCCGGGTTTCCGTGCGCCAGGAGCATGGCGATCGCGTCGTCATGTCCGGGGTCGCAGTCCAGGATGATCTTTCGGGGCATCGCGGAACCTCTTTGTTCGGCTGAGCTGACGCTGCACGGCGACGGCTCGGGAAAACGTTCTCCCAAGACTGTGTGCACCGGCGCGAATTATGTCAATGGTCAACGACACACCCCGGCAAACTCGCCCGGAACGGACACGGTTCGGGGCGCGTCGGTGCGTACAGAAATGGTCCAACAGGGAGAATACGCCCGGAAAATCGGGTCTGGTGACTGCAGTAGCCCGCTGATAACGTTTGCCGAAACACAGCGAAGGGTGGGCGCGGCGTGGCCGACGTAACGCTGAGAGATGTGGCTCGGGCCTCCGGCTGCTCCATCGCCACGGTCTCCCGGGTCCTGGCCGGCACGCGCCCCGTCGGCGCCGAGACCGCCCGCCGGGTCCGCGAGGCCGCCGACGCGCTCGGCTACCGGCCCAACCACGCGGCCCGGGCCCTGCGCAGCCGCTCCACCGGCACGGTCGGGCTCGTCCTGCCGCAGATCACGAACCCCTTCTACCCCACCCTTGTGCGGGAGTTGACCCATGCCCTGCACGCCGAGGGGCGGGCCGTGCTCCTTGCCGACTGCGACGACGACCCGGCGGCCGAGGCGGAGTACATCGCCGACCTGCTGAGCCGGCAGGTCGACGCGCTCCTGGTGATCCCGGCGCACGAGGAGCGCAGCAGGGAAGCGGTGCGCGCGGCGGCCGCCCGGGTGCCGCTCGTCCTGATGGACCGGGGCTGCGGGCCCGCCGTCGCGGACTCCGTGGCGGTCGACAACACCGCGGGCATGGCCCTCGTCCTCGACCACCTGGCCGCCACGGGCCGCCGCCGCGTCTGTTTCCTGGGCGCGACGGGGACGGCGTCCGCCGCCGCCGAGCGGCGGGCCGCGTACGAGGCCGGGGCCGGTGCGCTCGATCCCGGGGCGCCGGGCCGGGTGGCCCTCGGCGACTTCTCCGTGGAGTGGGGCAGGGCCGCCGTCGACGAGGTGTGGCCCGCCCGGCCCGACGCGCTCGTCTGCGCCAATGACCTGATCGCCATCGGGGCTCTGCAGCGCCTGCAGCAGCTCGGCGCCGACGTGCCCGGCGAGGTCGCCGTCACCGGTTTCGACGACATCCCGATGGCGGCGCTCTCCGCACCGGGCGTCACCACGGTCCGCCAGCCGGTGAGCGACCTTGCCGCCGAGGCGGCACGGCTCCTCGCCCGGCGCCTCTCACCCGGCGAGGACGGGCCGCGGCGGGCGATACGGCTCGCACCCGAGCTCGTCGTGCGGGAGTCGAGCGTGGCGAGTGACGGGGCGGCCGAGCGCGGGGGCGTGGGCCGCCAGCGCGTTCCCGCTCCCTGAGCTGCCTGGTGCGCCTGGAGGCGCCCCGTCGTGGGAGCGCCTCCGCCTCACGGGCCGCCCGTCACGGACGGCCCGCGTTCCGGCCGGTCAGCGGCGGACCTGCCACGTGAGCGTGTCGGTCAGCAGCGTGCGCAGCCGCGGGTCGCGGACCGCGTCGGTCGGGTCCGTGGCGCGGACCGTCACCGTGTGCGTACGTCCGTCGCCCGGGACCCCGAGGGAGCGGGGCACCACCGCGGTGTCACCCCTGGCCGCCTTGGTCTCGCGGCCGTCGACGCTCCAGCGCAGCCTGATGCCGTCCGCCACCCGCACCCGGACCTTGGCGTCACGCCGGACCGCACGGTCGGTGGGCGTCTCGGCGGTGACGACGGACGCGTGCCGGTGGAAGCCCGCGATCATGGCCTCGCGGCCGGGAAGGTTGAAGGCGCGGCCGAGCGTGCGCATGATCGAGTCCGCGGTCGGGCGGTAGAGGCCGCGCGGATAGTAGCCGCCGCCCTCGTAGGCGCCGACGGTGCCGCCGTCCGGCGAGGTTTGGCCGATCCACCGGTACCACTTCTTCTTCTGCGCGGTGAGCTGGGCGGCCGTCAGCTTGCTGATGTTGGCTTCCCAGGGCTCGGCGCCCGTGTAGGTGCCGTACTCGTCGTACCAGTACTCGTCGGCCAGCTTGCCAAGGGAGTGGCCGGTCTCGTGGACGGCGACCTGGTCGGACTGGGCGTTGTCGGAGGACGCGGTGGCGATGCCGTCGTAGCCGGACGGCGAGGTGATGTCGTTGTAGCCCGCGCCGCCGTACTTCGTGGAGTTGGCGAGGACGATGACCAGGTCGGGGTCCGCGGCCTTCTTCGCGTACGACTCGACCTTGTTCGTGTCGACGCACAGCAGGCGCTCGATGCCGTCGCAGAAGAAGGCGGAGCCGAGCGCGGTGTCCTTGACGGTGCCGTTCGTCGGGTCGCCGGAGACGCCGGACTGCCGGGAGACCGCGTCGACGGCCCAGACGTTGAAGAGGCTCTTGTACGAGGCGTACGGCTCGACGGCGGAGATCTTCGCCCACTTGGCGCGCACGTCGGCGTGGAAGTCCGCCTGCTGGGAGGCGGTGTAGCCGTCGCCGATGAAGACGACGTCGAGCTTGGTGTTGGTGGGGCCGGCCCGCACGATCGGGACGACGTCGCCGTCGCCCTTGATCTTCGCGCGCTCGCTCGGGGAGAGCGCCGCGGAGGCGGGCACTTCGGTGTGCCGGGGGTGGGCGCCGGGGCCGGTGAAGTACTCGACGTGCTGGGCCTTGGCGGCGGCCGGTTCCGGGTCGGCCGCGGTGGCCGTGCCCGCGGGTCCTGTGGCCACGGCTGCCGCCGTGAGGGCGATGCCGGCGGAGAGGGCGATGCGCAGCGGCGTGCGTCTGGCACGGCCGGGCGTGCCGGATATTCGGTGCGTGGGGGGCATGGGCGTCCTTCCGAAGTCCGCGATATAAATGGCGGGTTAAGCAGAGTTAAGGCGCGGATCAACGTAGGGGCTGTCGGGGCGCCAGGCAATGGGTGTGCGACAAGTCGACTGTTGGGTAGACGAGTTCTCGCCGCCCGTCGTTCGGCGGTGGCGTGATGTGACGTGACGTAACGTCAGGCCACGTGACGTGAGGTGACGTACGGAGAGGCAGCGGTGGCGCAGAACGTTCCACGGGAGGGCGCACGTCCCGACGACCCGGCCGCGATCGGGCGGCGCGTCCTGCGGCTGCGCGGTGAACGCGGCCTGACACAGAAACAGTTGGCGGAACCGGCCTACACACCCGCGTACGTCTCCACGCTGGAGTCGGGGAAGGTGCGGCCCTCCGAGGCCGCGCTGCGGCACCTCGCCGAGCGCCTCGGCGTCAGCCATGAAGAGCTGGCCACGGGCCGCCCGGCCCGGCTGGCCGCCGGACTGCGCCTGCGGCTGACCGACGCCCGGCGGGCCCTGGCCACCGGGGCGCCCGAGGACGCCGCCGAGCTCTTCCGCACGCTTCATGAAGAAGCCGTCGAGCACGGTCTCGCGCAGGAGCAGGCCGACGCGCTCCTGGGCCTCGGCGACTGCCTCCTCGAGGCCGGTGAACTCACCGCCGCGCGGGACCGTTTCGCCGCGGCGGAACGACTGCTCGCCGACGAGCCGCTGCCGCGCCGCGTTCCGGCCGTGCGAGGCCGCGCCACGGCCCACCTGCTCACCGGTGAACTGCGCTACGCCTGCTACCTCTTGGAGAGCACCCTCGACGAACTCGACGCCGCCGGGCTGCACGACCCCGAGGCCCTGCTGCTCCTCTACACGGCGTCCATCGCCCCCTACATGGACATGGGCGCGCACGCGCGGGCCGCGCACGCCGCCGAGCTGGCGCTCGCGCTCGCCCCGCGCGTCGACGACCCGGCGCTGGTCGCGGGCATGCACCGCGGGGTGGCCCGCACCCTCATCGCCGAGGGACGCATCGCCGAGGCCGACGCGTCCCTCGCCAAGGCCCAGGAGCTCTACCGCCAGCTGCACATCCGCACCGAGCTCGCGCACTGCCACTGGATGCGCGGCTATGTGCACGCCCAGGGCGGCGACCTGGAGCGGGCCGAGAGCGAGCTGCGCACGGCCCACGACATCCTCGCCGCCAAACGGGCCGCGCTCTTCACCGAACAGGTGGAGGTCGAGCTGGCCGACGTGCTGCGGCGGCGCGGCAAGGCCGACGAGGCGGAGGCGCTGCTGCGGCCGTTGCTCACCACGGGCGACGACGAGGGCGGTGCCGGGGCGCTCGGCGCCGGGCGCGGGGCGGTCCACGCGGGCGGCGCGCACCGGCTGCTCGGGCTGATCGCCGAGGAGCGGGGCGACACGGAGCGCGCCGAGGAGCACTACTGCGCGGCGCTGTCCCTGCTCGAACGGTCCAGCGCTGTCGGGGACTTGGCGGACCTCTGCCGTCTCCTGGGCGATCTGTTGCGCCGCACCGGTCGCGTGGAGGCCGCGATGGACGCGTACCGCACGGGTCTCGGCCACCGGGCAGCGCCCGGCACGACCACCTTGGGGCCCGCACCCGCCACTCCCCCGATGTGAGCCCAGTGCCGCGTCGCCACCGCCACCGTGCACGTACCGCAGTGCACATAAAGATGTAGAGCCATTTCATCCCGGGCTACGACTGCCGTGATCGTGCGGGCGCAGAGGATGGTGCGTATCCCGCCCCACCGGAATCAGCGGTACCGAGGAGAGACACATGGCCGGCCCCCATCCCCGTACTCCCCCTCCCCCCTCGCGCATCGCGGCACTCGGGCGGGCCCTTGGCGGCGGTCTCATCATGGGCGTGGCGCTCGGTGCGGGGACGGCGGTGGGGCCCGTGCTCGCCGATGCCGCGGGACTGACCGGCTTCGCGGCGAGGCTCGTCCCGGCCGCTCTGGTCAGCGTCATCGCCGTGCCTCTCGTCGTGCTCGCGGTGCGCCGCCGGGGCGGCTCGCTCAAGGCCATCGGGTTCGGCGGCGCGCGCGAGAGCCTGCGGGCCCTGCTGGTGGGTGCGGGCGTGACGGTGGGCGCCGCGGTGCTCGTGCTCGGCGCGGGGACGGCCGCCGGGCTGCTGCGCTGGTCATGGCCCGATCTGCCGGAACTCGCCGGGTTCCTGGTGACGAACGGCGTCGTGGCGCTGCTCCTTGAGGCGCTGCCCGAGGAGACGACGCTGCGCGGCCATGCGTGGACGTCCCTGCGCGGCCGGTTCGGCGGCGCGGCTTCGGCGCTCGGCACGACGGCCGTCTTCCTCGTCGTGCCCGGCCTGTCGACGGTGACGGAGGCCGCTGTCGCACCCCTCGTCGGCGCGCAGGCAGGGCCCGTCGGATTCGCGCCGGGCGGGCAGAACCCCGTCGACTATCTGATCCTCCTTGCCGTGTTCGGCCTGATGCTCGTCGCGGCCCGTACGGCCGTACGGCGGGCCCCGCTGTGCACCGGCATCGGCGCGCATCTGGCGTTCCTGACCGTGAACCGGATCGTGTTCGAGGGCGACCGGCGCGGCGCGGGCTGGTCCGTGGAGCTTTCGTCCCCGGACGTGGAGCTCCTCGTGCCGGTGTATCTCCTTGTCGCCACGGCCGGGTTCGTGGTGTGGCGGCGGCTCGGCGGGCGGCGCGAGGAGGACCGGGCGGCAGTCGTCGAGCAGTCGTCGGGCGCTCTCCGGCGCGCTCCGGCCGCATGAGCTGATCCCGGCCGTCGCGGTGACGGCTCATGGACGTCGGCGGTCGGCGTGCTGCACCATGGCGGGCGGACAGCTGTTCAAAGACAGGCTCTCAGCGTTCCCCGTCACGCCATGACAGCCCAGGCCAACGCCTGGAAGGGAGCGGCCACTTGACCTCCTCACCGTCCTCCGCGATGTCGTCGTCCGGTACGTACCGCACTCTCCCCGCCACCGCCGGCGTCGTGATCGTCGGTGGCGGTGTGATGGGGGCGAGCATCGCGTTCCACCTCGCCGAGGCGGGGGTACGCGGCATCCTCGTCGTCGAGCGCGGCGAACTGGCCGGGGGCAGCTCGGGCAAGCCCATCGGGGGCGTCCGGGCGCAGTTCTCCGATCCGCTCAACATCGAACTCGGCCACCGCAGTCTGCACGCCTTCCGCGACTTCCCGATCCGTCCCGGCGCGGAGATCGGCCTCGACACGGTCGGCTATCTCTTCCTGCTCACCAGCGCCTCCCAGGCGGCGGAGTTCGAGGACAGCGTGCGGACGCAGAACGGTCTCGGCGTCCCCAGCCGCATGATCGGCCCCCGCCGGGCCCAGGAGCTCTGCCCCTACCTGAGCGCCGCCGGCCTGGTGGCCGCCACGTACTCCCCCGCCGACGGTCACGCCCGGCCCGCGCTGGTGGTCCGCGGGTACGCGCGTGCCGCGGCGCGGGCCGGTGCCGTGTTCGCGACGCACACCACCGTCACCGGCGTGCACACCACCGGGGACCGCGTCGGTGTCGTGCACACCGACCGCGGTCCGGTGGCCTGCTCGGCCGTCATCTGCGCCGCCGGTGCCTGGTCCGCCCGGATCGGCTCCATGGTGGGGGTCGAGCTTCCGGTGCGACCGCTGCGGCGCCAACTCGCCTTCACCGCGCCGCTGGTGCCCGCCGCGCCGCGCATACCCTTCACGATCGACTTCGCGTCCTCCGCGTACTTCCACAACAGTGACGACGGGCTACTCCTCGGCCTCGCCGACCCCGCCCAGCCCGAGGGCTTCGACACCACGTGGACGCCGGACTGGCTGGAGCTGTTCCGCGAGGTGGTCCGGGAGCGGGCCCCCGCTCTCGCCGGGATGGAGACGTCCGGAGGCTGGGCGGGCCTCTACGAGGTCACACCGGACCACAACGCGCTGATCGGCCGCGCCGCCACACCCGTCAACTTCCTTTACGCGACGGGCTTTTCGGGGCACGGGTTCTTGCAGGCCCCGGCGGTGGGCGAGATCGTCCGCGATCTGTTCCTTGACCGGGCGCCGTGCGTCGACGTCGCACCGCTGAGCGCGGAGCGTTTCCGCTCCGGGGCCGAGAGCCGCCCGGAGGCCCATGTGGTGTGAGCACGCCCGTCAGCCCTCGCCGGATCTCGCCCATCGAATCTCACCGCACCGAATCTCACCGCACCGGATCTCACCGCGCCGAAAGGACCATGTGCCGATGCTCGGGCAGTGGCAACTGCGTGCCGCGTTCGCCGCGAGGCTCTCGCGGATGTACGGTCGGGAGGTCCCCGCGTACGCGACGCTGGTGGACGTCTCCCGCGAGGTCAACGAGGACGTCTTGCGCGCGCGGGGCGCCGACGCCGAACGCCTGGGCACCATCAGCCGCGTCACCGCCGAACGGCACGGCGCCATCCGGGTCGGCACCCCCGAGGAGCTGCGGCAGGCCGCCCGCGTCTTCGGTGCTCTCGGGATGCGTCCCGTCGGCTTCTACGATCTGCGCGAGACAGCCGCGAGCGCGCTTCCCATCGTGTCGACCGCGTTCCGCCCGGTGGCCGAGGACGAGCTGGCCCGCAGCCCCTTCCGGGTCTTCACCTCCCTGCTCACCGTGTCGGACCCCCGCTTCTTCGACGCGGACCTGCGGGCGCGCCTGACCGCGTTCCTGGCCGGGCGCGAGCTGTTCGGCCCGGAGCTCCTCGCTCTCGCCGACCGGGCCGAGGCGGAGCGGGAACTGCCCGACGCGGACGCCGAACGGTTCCTCGAACTGGCCGTGCGAGCCTTCGAGTTGTCCACCGAACCCATCGACGGGCAGTGGTACGCGGCCCTGGAGCGGGTCTCCGCCGTCGCCGCGGACATCGGCGGCGTACGCAGCACACACATCAATCACCTCACCCCGCGCGTCCTGGACATCGACGAGCTCTACCGGCGCATGACCGAGCGCGGCATCGAAATGATCGACACCATCCAGGGGCCGCCGCGCTGGACGGGACCGGACGTCCTGCTGCGCCAGACCTCCTTCCGGGCGCTCGCCGAACCGCGGGCCCTGCGCGCCCCGGACGGCAGCGTGAGCCGGGGCGCGCTGCGGGTGCGCTTCGGCGAGGTCGAGGCCCGCGGCATCGCGCTGACCCGCGAAGGCCGCGCCCTCTACGACCGGCTGCTCACACTCGTCGACGAGCAGGCCGCCCACCACATCACGGCCGACCGAACCGCCGCCGACCGTGCCGCCGTCGCCCGCTCCGTATGGACCCGCCACTTCCCGCCCACCGAACACGGGCTTGCCGCCGCGGGGCTCGGCTTCTTCACCTATCACGCGGTCCCGGACCGGCCCGCGGACGGCAGCCGCCCGCCCACCGGCCTCGGCGGCCTCCTGGACGGTGGCTGGCTGCGCGCCGAGCCGATCGTGTACGAGGACTTCCTGCCCCGGTCCGCCGCGGGCATCTTCCAGTCCAACCTCAGCGAGGCGGGATCCAGGAACAGCGGCCGAGAAGGCAGCGCGTACGACGCCGACCGGCTCTCCGGAGCGATGTGCCGGGACGTCCTGGACCCCTTCACGCTGTACGAGCGGCAACGGGACCGCTCCCTCGCCCAGATACCCCGCGCCCTACGCCCCCAGGGAGCCTCATGAGCATCGTCCTGCCCTCCACCGACGAGCTGAGCGCCCGCGCCCGCGCCGCACTCGGCCGCATCGGCGTCGACGTCCCCGAGGGCCATGCCCTGCGGGCCCGCACCCCCGTCACCGGCGAGGTCCTCTTCGGCCTCGCCGCCACGGACGCGTCCGGCACCGAGGAGGCGCTCGCCGCGGCCCACGCGGCCTTCCTCGGCTGGCGCACCACTCCGGCACCGCGGCGGGGCGAACTGGTGCGCCGCCTGGGCGAGTTGCTGCGCGCGCACCAGGACGACGTGGCAGAGCTGATCACCATCGAGGCGGGCAAGATCCGCTCCGAGTCGCTCGGCGAGGTCCAGGAGATGATCGACATCTGCGACTTCGCCGTCGGCCTTTCCCGGCAGCTCTACGGGCGCACCATCGCCTCGGAGCGCCCGGGACACCGCCTGGCGGAGACCTGGCATCCGCTGGGTGTCGTCGGGGTCATCTCCGCGTTCAACTTCCCCGCCGCCGTGTGGTCGTGGAACACCGCGATCGCGCTGGTCTGCGGCGACACCGTCGTGTGGAAGCCGTCCGAACTCACCCCGCTCGTCTCCCTGGCCTGCGACCGGCTGCTCGCCCGGGCCGCCGACGGCGTCGGAGCCCCCCGCGACGTGCACCGGCTGCTGCTCGGCGGCCGGGCCGTCGGGGAACAGCTCGTGGACGACCCCCGGGTCGTACTGGTCAGCGCCACGGGGTCGACCCGCATGGGGCGTGAGGTCGGGCCGCGCGTCGCCGCCCGCTTCGGCCGCTGCCTGCTCGAACTCGGCGGCAACAACGCGGCGATAGTGGCGCCCTCCGCCGACCTGGACCTCGCGACGCAGGGCATCGTGTTCGCCGCGGTCGGCACCGCGGGGCAGCGGTGCACGACGCTGCGGCGCCTCATCGTGCACCGCGACATCGCCGGGACCGTCGTGGACCGGCTGACCGCCGCGTATCAGAAGCTGGCCATCGGCGACCCCTTCGACGATGCCACGCTGGTCGGGCCGCTCATCTCCGCGCGGGCCCTCGACGGCATGCGCGGCGCGCTCGACCGCGTGCGCGACGAGGGCGGCGAGCTCCTCGCGGGCGGCGCCCGGCGCCCTGCCGAGTCCGCACCGCACGCGGCGTACGTCGAACCGGCCGTGGTGCGCCTCGACCGGCAGACCGACATCGTCCGCGAGGAGACCTTCGCGCCGCTGCTGTACGTCATGCCGTACGACACGTTCGACGAGGCGATCGCCCTGCACAACGACGTTCCGCAGGGCCTCTCGTCGAGCATCTTCACCCGCGACCAACAGGAGGCGGAGCGGTTCCTCTCCGCGGAGGGCTCCGACTGCGGCATCGCCAACGTGAACATCGGGACGTCCGGCGCGGAGATCGGGGGTGCGTTCGGCGGGGAGAAGGAGACCGGCGGTGGCCGCGAGTCGGGCTCCGACGCATGGCGCGCCTACATGCGCTCGGCCACCAACACGGTCAACTACTCCAGTCGGCTCTCCCTCGCCCAGAACGTCAGCTTCGGCTGAGGGAGTCCGCCGTCACATCACGGCGCCATCTCGTACGTACCGGCCAGCGCCTCCACGCGCTCCCAGACGCGCGCGGAGCGGGCCTCGTCGACGACCGGGCGCCGGACCGCGCCCAGCGCCCAGCTCTGCTGCTGCTCGGTGGCGGAGTCCTTGCCGTGCAGTTCGACGGCGTGCGCGGAGAAGTCCCGTACGAGGACGGCGAAGAGCTCGTCGAGGACGTCCTGCTCCAGGCCGGTGAGGCGCGCCTGCTCGAGGATCAGCTCGCCGTGCACGACGAGCGCGAAGAGCTGGCCGACGGCGAGGAGCAGGTCGAGGTCGCGGCTCTGCTTCTCGTCGGGAGCGGCCGTGGTGACGAACTCGCAGAGGGCGTCGGCCTGTTCGCGGAAGCGGGCGACATTGGGCACCTCGGCGTACGCGTCGTAGGCGGTGCGCCAGTCGTGGAAGCGGATGGCGCCCAGGCCGCGGGCCGGACCCTGCTCGAAGAGGAAGGCGTCGTCGGCGGCGTCGACGCGGGTGGGCACGGCCTCGTAGTCGGCGGGCTTCAGGAGGTGGTTGCCCATGAACTTGAGGATCAGGGCGAGGTTGACGTGGACGGTCCCCTCCAGCTTCGGCAGGCCGCGGATCTCGACGGCCGCCTGCGCGAAGTAGTTGTCCTTCTCGAAGCCCTTGGCCGCGATGACGTCCCACATGAGGTCGATGACCTTCTCGCCCTCCGTGGTCACCTTCATCTTCGTCATGGGGTTGAAGAGGAGGTAGCGGCGGTCGTCGGGGCCCGCGGAGCGGAAGTAGTCGACGGCGCGGTCGCTGAACAGCTTCATCCCGACGAGACGGACGTACGCGTCGGTCAGTTCGCGGCGCACGTGCGGGAAGGCGGTGACGGGGCGGCCGTAGAGGATGCGGCCCGTGGCGTGGGTGACGGCCTCGTACATCGCGTGCTCGCAGATGCCGATGGAGGCGGTGCAGAGGTTGAACTTGCCGACGTTGACGGTGTTGAGCGCGGCGTCGAAGGCGGCGCGGCCGGTGTGCAGGACATCGTCGGGGCCGACCGGGTAGTTCTCCAGGCGGAATTCGCTGACGTACTTGGAGGAGTCGACGACGTTCTTGACCAGGTGGTACGCCTCGTGGCGGCTGTCGGCGGCGAAGAAGACGTAACCGTCGGGGCCTTCGATGTCGGTGCGGCGGCCGAAGACGGAGACGAGACCGGCGGCGTTGCCGTTGCCGATGTAGTACTTGGAGCCGGTCGCCAGGAAGCCGCCGTCGCCGTCCGGTTCGAGGAGCATGTCGGTGGAGTAGATGTCGGCGCCGTGGGACTTCTCGGAGAGGCCGAACGCGAACACCTCGCCCTGGGCGAGGAGTTCGGCCGCGCGGGCGCGGGCAGCGGCGTTGTCGCTCTGCCAGACGGGGCCGAGCCCGAGGATCGTGACCTGCCACGCGTACCAGTAGTCGAGTCCGTAGAAGCCGAAGATCTCGTTGAGCGCGGCGATCCGGGCGGTGTCCCAGCGCTTGTCGTCCTGTCCCTGCCCCGCGGCCGATGCCGGGGTGAGGAAGGTCGCGAAGAGTCCTTCCTCGGCGGAGAACGCGAGGAAGTCCGCGAGCCAGGCGTGGGAGCGGTAGTCCTCGATCAGCCTGCGCTTGCCGCGCGCCTCGAACCAGTCGACGGTGGCGCGCAGCAGCCTGCGGGTCTCCGGGTCGAAGTGGGTCGGGTCGTAGGTGTGCGGGTTGAACAGCAGCTGGTCGGCCATGATCGGTCGCCTTTCCGGCTCGGGAGGGAGGGGTTGGGGGGAGGGCTGGTCAGTGGGTTCAGTGTTCGGGAGCGAGCCGGTGGAGGGTGGCGATCACGTCGTCGAGCCAGGCGAGCGTCATGCGTTCGTACGCGATGCCGCCGCGCAGCACGACGTGCTGGAGCTCCCGTCCGGCGTCGGGGGTCTCCGGGGCCGGGGCGTCGGGTCCGGTGAAGTCGCGCAGCTCCCCCGCGAGGTAGTGCGCGAGCCGGTCGGTGTGCGCCTCGCGGTGCCGCTCCACCTCGCGGATCAGCGTGGCCGGGTCGTCGAAGGCAGCGCCGCGGATCTTCACGGCGAGCTCGTGCCGGACGCTCTCGGGCTCGATCGGCTCCTGCAGCCAACGGGAGAGGGCCGTCCGCCCGAGGGCGTCGACGGAGTACTCCTTCTTGTCCGGCCGGTCCTGCTGCGCCACCTCACGGGCGCCGATCCAGCCGTCGCTCTCCATGCGTTTGAGCACGCGGTAGATCTGCTGGTGCGTGGCCGCCCAGAAGTAGCCGATGGACCGGTCGAACCGCCGGGCCAGTTCGTATCCGGAGCCCGGCTTCTCCAGGAGTGAGACGAGGATCGCGTGCTCAAGCGCCATGCCCGAATCCTTCTATGCAACTAGTTGCATAGACAAGCCGCACCGGTCAGGTGAGACACGGCTCACCCGGACGGAGCGCCTGCCCGCCGAGAACCCTGCGAGCCGCGCCCGACGGGCAGCGAGTGGGCGAGGTCGTTGCCAGTACCGACGAGGAGACGGCACGGGGGTGGTGCGGGCAGGCCGGTGCCGCCTCCGCCGCCTCAGCCGCCGGAGGTGGTCGCCGAGTTGAGCCAGTCTCCGATGCGGGGCAGGGCTTCGGGCCCGCTGTCCCGCCGCACCGAACCGACGAGGTCCGCGATGGAGACACCTTGCAGGGAGGCGCGCCAGGCGGCGTCGGCGGCGCCCATCGCGCGGGCGATGGGGCACGCCTTGACGCACTCCTCGGGAGGCGTCCCGAACGGGCCGCGCTGCCGGATCTCGGTGCAGGTGAACGCGGGGCTCGCCCCGTCGACGGCCTGGACCACGTCCAGGACCGTGATCTCGGTGGCGGCTCTGGTCAGGACATAGCCGCCGGTCTTGCCCTGGACGGACTTCACGAGTCCGGCCCGGGAGAGGGCCTGCAGCTGTTTGGCGAGGTAGCTGGGCGAGACGTCGTGCAGTTCGGCGAGGCGGGCGGCCGGGACCGGATCGGTCGCCGCGGTCAGCACCACACAGCAGTGCAGCGCCCACTCGACGCCGCCGGACAGTTTCATACACGCTCCTGTTTGACTCGGACACAGGATATCCGAGTATCATCTCGGACATCAGATATCCGAGTTTGTGGGACGGGGACACGGGGACACTCGGATCTTGGAGCGGCATTCGGCTCACAGAAGGGCTCGATCATGAGGATCACTGTCATCGGCGGCACCGGACTGATCGGTTCGCAGCTCGTCACCAAGCTCCGCGAGACCGGTCACGAGGCGGTCCCCGCCTCCCTGTCGACCGGCGTCGACCTGCTCACCGGTGCGGGGCTCGACGAGGCGCTCGACGGCGCGCACACGGTCGTCAACGTGACGAACTCGCCCACCTTCGACGAGGCCTCGCCGGAGTTCTTCCGCACCACCACGGGGCACCTATTGGCCGCCGGTGAGCGCGCGGGCGTCCGCCACCAGGTCATTCTGTCCATCGTCGGCGTCGACCAGGTGCCGCAGCTGGACTACTACCGCGCGAAGACGCTCCAGGAGGAGCTGCTGCGCCAGGGACCCACCCCGTACTCGATCGTGCGTGCCACACAGTTCTTCGAGTTCATGGACGCGGTGCTGTCCTGGACCGGCGACGACGGCACCGTCCGGCTGCCCGCCACGCCCATCCAGCCCATCGCGACGGCCGACGTGGTCGCCGCTCTCGCCGACGTCACCACCGGCGCACCCCTCAACGGCACGCTCGACGTGGCGGGCCCCGACGTGTTCCGCCTGGACGAGCTGGGCCGCCTCACCCTGTCGGCCCGAGGCGACGCCCGTACCGTCGTCACCGACGAGAAGGCGGGCATGTTCGCCGCCGTCGAAGGCGACGTGCTGACCGCGGGCCCCGGCGCGCGTCTGGCGCCGACCCGCTACGAGGAGTGGCTCGGCGCCGCCCGATAAAGCCCTTGCAGTCCGCGGGATCAGCCCTTCGCGAGACGGCGTACGGCGGTCAGCGCGCGGTCGGCGTGTGCGCTCATGCGCAGTTCGCTGCGGACCACTTCGGCGACGGCGCGGTCCTGGCCGATCACGAAGGTCGCACGCTTGGTCGGCGCCAGGGAGAAGCCGCGCGCCACGCCGAACCGGCCGCGCACCACACCCTCGGGATCCGAGAGCAGCGGGAACCCGAGGGTGTGCCGCTCCGTGAACTCCCGCTGCCGCTCGACCTCGTCGCCGCTGATCCCGACGGGCCGCGCCCCCGCGGCCGCGAACTCGGCGGCCAGATCACGGAAGTGGCAGGCCTCGGCCGTGCAGCCGGGCGTGAGGGCCGCGGGGTAGAAGAACAGCACCACCGGGCCGTCCCCGAGGAGTTCGGAGAGCCGGCGCGGGGTGCCGGTCTCGTCCGGCAGGGTGAAGTCCTCGACGGTGTCACCGACCGCCACGCGCGCCGTCATGCCCGGCTCCCCTGCGACGTACGGTCCATCGGCGACACGATGCCTCCTCGAGTGGCGGGAGCGAAACCCTACTCGATGGTCGCTGCGCCCCGCCGACAGCCCTCCCGACCAGCCTTGATCTCGTAAATCACGGTCGTGCGATGCTGGGGCACACGCCGGGATGGCACCGAGAGAGCGACGGGGAGTACGGCATCACCATGGCAGTGGCACGACGGACAGCGAAGGGCGTCTGGGACCGATATTCGGCATCCGACCCGGGACTTCTGCGACTCATGGCGGGGCTGCGCACGGTCGGGGCGATCCTCCTCGCCCTCGCCGTGCTCGCGCCGCTCGGCACATCGGTGACCCATCTCGTCGCGGGCGCGATGACGGCCATGGTCTCCACGTTCGCGATCCAGGAGAAGGAGGTGCGGGGGCAGGCGATCACGCTGGCGCTCGGGCTTCCGGTGGCTCTCGCCGCGATCGCGCTGGGCGCCGTGCTCAACCACCGCGTGGTGGCCGGGGACGTCTTCTTCATTCTCCTGATCTTCGGCGCCGTCTACTGCCGCCGGTTCGGCGACCGGGGCACCGCGCTCGGCCTGATCGGCTTTCAGGTCTACTTCGTCTCGCTCTTCGTGAGCGCGTCCGCCTCGGCCCTGCCCAAGCTCTTCCTGACGCTGACGGTGGCCTTCGCGTGCAGCGCGGTCGTACGGTTCGCGATCGTGCCGGAGACGCCGGAGCGCACGCTGGCGCGGCTGCGCGAGGCGTTCCGGGCCCGGCTCGCCCAGCTGATCGCCCACCAGATCGCGCTCCTGGACGCGGACTCGGGGACCGCGGAAGGACCGGAGAAGGTCCTCGACGACCTGCGGCGCAGCACCGCCCGGCTGCACGAGGCCGCGCTGATGATCCAGGGCCGCCTGGAGGAAGGCACCCGCGACGCGTCCGCGGCGGCGCTGCTGCAGCGCAGGGTGGCGGACGCCGAGATCGCCGCGGAGCGCCTCGGCGTCCTGCTCCTCAACGCGCGCAGCGCCGAACGCGTCGAGACCCTCACCCTGCACCTGCCGAGCGCCCCCGTCCCGCTCACGCGCCGCGGCCGGATCGCGCCGGACGCGGGCACCGCCCTGCGCAGGGATCTGCGGGCCCTGCACCTGCTCGTGGTGCGCCTGGTCCCCGACGACCGCGGCACGGCGCTCCCGTACGTACGCAACAGGCTGCTCGGCTACCGCGAGGAGCAGGGTCTGCCCCAGGGCTCGCCCGCGATCCAGGACTGCTTCCGCGCGATCGGTGAGGCGGCCCGCGCCATTCTGGGCCTGCGCCTGGCGACGAACACGGCAACGGACGAGGAGTACGACAGCCCGGAGGCCATGCGCTCCCGCGAGGAGTTCGCGGCGGAGGAGATCTCGATCTCCGGCGAGGCCGCGGCGGCCGCCGAGGACGAGCCCACCGGTCTGCGGCGGCCCACCACCAGGGCGGCCGTGCAGGTCGCGGTGGGCTCGGCGCTGGCCATCGTCGGCGGCGAGTTCCTGTCGACGCAGCGGTGGTACTGGGCGGTCCTGACCTGCTGGGTGGTCTTCCTCAACACCGCGTCCACGGGCGAGATCATGGTCAAGGGCTATCGCCGTCTGCTCGGCACGGTGCTCGGCGTGGTGGCCGGGGTGGCGCTGGCGGGCGCCGTCGGGAACCACACGTGGGCCGCGTTCGCCCTCGTCGTGCTGTGCGTCTTCGGGATGTTCTTCACCGCGCCCCTGTCGTACGCGCTGATGTCCTTCTTCGTCACGGCGATGCTGGGCCTGCTCTACACCCTGCTCAACACCTACAGCCTCGACGTCCTCGTGCTGCGGATCGAGGAGACGGCGCTCGGCGCGGCCTGCGGGATCATCGCGGCGGTCCTGGTGCTTCCGGTGCGTACGTCGCACCGGACCGACGAGGAGCTCGGCACCGTCCTCGCCCGGCTGCGGGACGTCGTGTCGGCGGCCGTGGCCCAGCTGAGCGGCGGGCCCGCGATCGACCTGGTGGACCTGGCGCGGGACTTGGACACCGCCCTCGACGACCTGCGCAGTTCCACGAAGCCGTTGACGCATCCGATCGCGCCGCTGCGAGCCCGGCGGCAGACCGCCCGCTACATCGTCGCGCTCCTGGAGACGTGCGCCTATCACGCCCGTTCGCTGGCGGCGACGGCCGAGTTGGTGCCGTCCAGCAAGAGCGTCGCGGCCGACGCCCGCCTCGCGCTCGCGGGCCGGCGGATCACGCACAACATCGATCTGATCGCCGCACGGGTGCGCGACGAGGAGGCCGACGGCACCATCGAATCGGGTGCGAGCATCGCCGCGATGCTGGACAGCGGCGGCCACGAGGTGCTGCGGACCGGCTCGGTGGCGTTCCGCGTGCTGCGGCATCTGCAGCGGCTCGACGAGGGCATCGTCGGCCTGGCCCGGCCGCTCGGGGTCCCGCTCGCGGTGCCCGAGGAGAGCGGCGCGGCGGGAGCGCGGAAGGCTCTCGGCTGAGAGAACGGAAGCACGACCCGAGCAGGACCTCGGGCGCCTGCGGGGGCCATCAGTGTGCGTCAAGAGCGCGCTGGACGCGTTCTGTGGCCAAGCGGGTCAGCTGTCCGATGCGGTCCTCGTGCGCTTGCAGTGAGCCGAAGGGGTTGTAGTCCAGCCTGATGACGACGGTCCCCACACGGACCAAGCCGAGTGCCCCCATCTCCTTCGTCTCCTTGCTCCTCTCATGGACGAGCGCCACGCTCTCGTCACCGAGTCGCGGCATGGCGAACTTCTTGCCGTCGCCGCTCTCGCCCGCTACTTCGTCGAACAGGGCGGCAGCACGTGCCGGTGACGGGCAGGCGTAGATGCGAAACCACGCGTTGAGATAGCCCTCGCCCCCGGGGAGGTCCTTCGGAAGGTCGTGCTCGAACCATGATCCGTCCGGTCGGCAGCCGGTTTCCCTGTCCTCGCTCTGCACGTGGTGGTCGTCGTCGTAGACCGACCAGCCGCCCGGCGGCAGGCTCTCCTTGGTCGGCAGGGCCGCGTCGATCTCCGCGGGCGTCAGTGTTCTCGTCGTTCTCGTGCCGCGCGAACTGCCGCTCCTCTTCCCGTCCTTGCCGTCCCGTGCCTCCTGGTCGATGTCGGCGCCTTCGCTGCGGGACTGGGCCTTGGGCGAGTCGTCGGAGGTGAGGACCTGCACACCGCCGTATACGCCGAGCACGACCAAGGCCAGCAACAGCACGGCCGAGCAGGCCAGGACGGCCCACCCGCCGGGCGTGCTGTTGATCGTCAGCGGCCCAACAGAAATGGGACTTCGGGATACGCGGCTCCTGCTGATGATGACTGTCTCGCGGTTGAACGTACTCGGCGCGCTGAGGTGCACGGCCAGCTGACGGCGCAGCTCGGGATCCGCCTCGATCTCCTCGCTCAGGACCGTCTCTGCCTCGGCCCGTACCACCGGGCTCCCCTGGTCGGCGTCCAGTCGCGCCAGCGCCGCACGCCCTCGTTCCGTACCGGCGAGACGGGACCGCACCAACTCACCGACCGCGGTGCCCGCACCCTGCCCCACACCGCTCGCCGCACCCGCGGCTACCGCGATGAAGACCTCCACCGCCCGGGCCGCGAGATCCGCCGCTTCCATACGCCCCCCTGGATAGGTCCCGCCAGGAAGCCCATACTGCTGCACCAGTCTCGCGTGCGCATGCCAAACGAGCGCTGCGGCGCGATGTCACGCCTCGCGCAGTTCCTCGATGACCTCGCGCAGCACCGGCGCCGGAATGTCCGGCAGCAGCATCGCGAAGGCAAGGACGAACTTCCCGAGCAGGAACGTGGTGTCGGGTGTCCTGCGCACGATGTCCTGGACGGCCGCCACGTTCTGGGCCGCGACGGCCTCCAGGAGCTCCCCCGCGTCCGGCCCCGCGCCGTCCTCCGTGCGGACGGACCGGTCGCCGAAGTCGGCCCTGCGCACCATGTGCCGCAGCACCCGGTCGCCCGCCTCGGGCAGGTACGCCTTGCGCACGCCTTCGTCGGCGATCCAGCACAGCGCCGAGATCAGATCGGCGGTCTGTTCGTCGGCTTCGAACTCCGCGACGAGGGCGTCGTACGCGATCTGGTTCCCGTGCCGGAACGCGAGCAGCAGTCGCGCCGCCCGCGCCTTGGCCTCGGCCACCTGCGTCTCGGACACCTGCTCGCCGGACACGCGCGCGCCAGGCACCTGGGTGGCCGTTACTTCGACCCGATCGCCCGATTCCTGCTTGTTTACGCCCATCTGACACATGTTAACGATCAACGTGCCGGGATCTTCAAGGCCCCACGCCCCACAAGGCTCAAGATCAACGCAGCATCAACGCATCCAGGCGCTGTACGACATGACCTTTCCGGCCCGCACGCCATAGGTGCGATCGCTCCTGGTGACCGTGTGCTCCAGGCCCAACACGGTGCCGTCCGCCGGATCCAGGATCAGCATGCGCCGCAGGCCGTCGCCCTCGTGGACGTACGCCTGGCCCACGCGGCCCAGCCGGTCGGTGACCGCGCCCGCGGGCCGCAGGTCCTCGGCATCGGCGAGCACACGGCTCAGGGCCGCGGTCTCCTGGGCCCCCGGCGTCCAGTGGCGGAGGAACATCGCGACGGCGTCCAGGAGTTCGCCGGTGCCGGTGATCGGGGCGCGGTCGCCCGGGTGGCTGAGCTCGGCCAGGTAGCCGCGGAGCGCTACGGGCGTGTGCGGGGGCCGGGACTGCGGCGGGGCGGTACCCCGGCTCGGGGGGTAGGTGCGGTCGCTGAGGACCTTGCCGTCGTGGACGGTACGCGGCCCGTCGTCGCCGTCGGTGATGACCGGCTCGCCGGGGCTGCGGGGGTCGGTGGCCACGACGAGTTCGGTGTGGCTGCCGTCGGCGTGCCAGCTGGTGACACGCTCCTCGGGCAGCGTGACGGGCGCGGTGGCGCCGGGCCCCGACCGCATGGCAAGGCTCCACGTCTGTACGTGCGTTCCCTTGCGCAGCCGCGGCGCGCCCTCGGCCCACGCCGCTGCCCTCGCCCCGTCCGCGACCTGGTCGAGCGTCACCGGCATGGACCCGGCCCGGAGAGTCAGAGGGCGGGGAGCCGCGGCGGCGGGCGCGCCGCTCGACCCCGCGAGGACGAGTGCCAGTGCCGCCGCCACGGCGAGCGAGACCATCTCGATGCCCCAGACCAGGCGGCGCACTTGGCGCGCGGGACGCCGCCGGGCGCCGGGCACGCTGTGCAGGAGCTGATTCAACTGCCGCTGCGCGTGCGCGGGCAGCGGCCCGTCACGGAAGCGGGGGTCGTCGCCGGGTACGGGGTCGGCGCCGCGCAGGAGGGCGAGTTCGTCGTCATGTGCCATGGCCGTGGTCCTCCGGAACGGTGGCGCGGGTCGCTTCAGGGGCGGGCCGTGCGGCCGGTGCGGGCCGCATGCGGTCGATCTCGGTTCTGAGCCTGCGACGGGCCCGGTGCAGCCTCATCGCCGCCGCCCGGGCGCCGCAGCCGAGCGCGGTCGCGAGCTCCTCGGTGTCCAGTTCCTCCCAGGCCGTCAGGCGCAGCACCTCCTGGTCGGACGCGGAGAGCAGGTTCAGGGCGTCGTGCACCCAGTCACCCGGGCGCGCGGCCTCCGGGCCCGCCACCACGTTCCTGCGGTGCCGGCTCTCGTCGTTGCCGAGCCGCTCGACGAGGCGCCTGCGGCGCCCGTATCCGCGGACCGCGTTCGCCAGACAGCGCCGCGCTATCCCGTACAGCCAGGGCAGGGAGGACGGTGGCAGGTCGGCGCGGCGCCGCCAGGCAACGGCGAACACGTCGGCCACCACCTCCTCGGTGTCGTTCGTCGGGCCGCCGAGCCGCCGTGCCACGTAGCGGCTGACCGCCCAGTAGTGCTCGCGATAGGCAGCGGCGAAGGTTTCGTCGTCGCTCACGGTTACGAAGTGTCCGGCACCGCCGCGATCGTCACACCGGCGGGGTGTGATCCATGTCGCTCCGCGCACCTGTCACAGATCGGCGGCCGCCGGACACAGGCGGGGCATGGACAGCAACACCGTGGTGCCGCCACCCGCGCGCGCCTCAGACTCCCCTTCCGTGCCCGTGCGTTCGGCGCTCCGGCCCCGCCGCCCCGGACATGCCGTCGTCAAGTGGTTCACCACCACTGACCACAAGACGATCGGCACGCTGTATCTGGTCACGTCGTTCGCGTTCTTCTGCATCGGCGGTGTGCTGGCGCTCTTCATGCGCGCCGAACTCGCCCGCCCGGGTACGCAGATCATGTCGAACGAGCAGTTCAACCAGGCGTTCACGATGCACGGCACGATCATGCTGCTGATGTTCGCGACGCCGCTGTTCGCCGGTTTCGCGAACTGGATCATGCCGCTGCAGATCGGCGCGCCCGACGTGGCGTTCCCGCGTCTGAACATGTTCGCCTACTGGCTCTACCTGTTCGGCTCGCTCATCGCGGTCGGCGGCTTCCTCACCCCGCAGGGCGCGGCCGACTTCGGCTGGTTCGCCTACGCCCCGCTGTCGGACGCGGTCCGCTCGCCGGGCATCGGCGCGGACATGTGGATCATGGGTCTGGCCTTCTCCGGCTTCGGCACGATCCTGGGCTCGGTCAACTTCATCACCACGATCATCTGCATGCGCGCTCCGGGCATGACGATGTTCCGCATGCCGATCTTCGTGTGGAACGTGCTGCTCACCGCGGTCCTCGTGCTGCTCGCCTTCCCGGTCCTGGCCGCCGCGCTGTTCGCCCTGGAGGTGGACCGCAAATTCGGTGCGCACATCTTCGACGCGGCCAATGGCGGCACCTTGCTGTGGCAGCACCTCTTCTGGTTCTTCGGCCACCCAGAGGTGTACATCATCGCGCTGCCGTTCTTCGGCATCATTTCCGAGGTCATCCCGGTCTTCTCCCGCAAGCCGATGTTCGGCTACATGGGCCTGATCGGCGCGACGATCGCGATCGCGGGTCTGTCCGTGACGGTGTGGGCGCATCACATGTACGTCACCGGCGGTGTGCTGCTGCCGTTCTTCTCCTTCATGACGTTCCTGATCGCCGTACCGACAGGTGTGAAGTTCTTCAACTGGATCGGCACGATGTGGAAGGGGTCCCTGTCGTTCGAGACCCCGATGCTGTGGGCGGTCGGCTTCCTGATCACCTTCACCTTCGGTGGCCTGACGGGTGTCATCCTGGCCTCGCCGCCGATGGA
>NZ_JBEYZK010000035.1:0-69729 GCF_040646035.1 Streptomyces sp. NPDC046465 | reverse complement strand
CTCGGCGACCGCTACCGTGCCGGAGTTGTCCTGGCTTCCTTGATCCTCTGGCTCCGCGAGTCCACGGGGTAATCATTTGTCAGACAGGCCCTAGCTCAGACACCGGCCGCCAAGTAGGTCGCGGGTAGCCGGACGAGCCCCGGCGCGCTCGCGGATGGCAGCGCGGGCGGTGTGCAGGTCACCACCCGCAAGGGCGAGCCGTGGAGCACCGTGCCAAAGCTAGAGCCGCTGGCCGAGCCCACCGGCCTGGCGGCCCTCAAGGACGAGGTCTCGCGCCGCCGGGGGGTCCTGGACCTCCTGGACGTGCTGAAGAACGCCGACTTCCTCACCGGCTTCACCGAGGAGTTCTCATCGGTGGCCGCCTACGAGCGCATCGAGCGTGACGTCCTCCAGCGCCGCCTCCTGCTGGCCCTCTTCGCACTCGGTACGAACATGGGCATCCGGGCGATCGTGGCGACCGGCGAGCACGGCGAGCACGGCGAGAGTGAGGCCGCGCTGCGGCACGTGCGCCGGCACTTCATCACCGTAGACAACCTCCGCGCCGCCGTCACGAAGCTGGTGAACGGCACCTTCGCCGCCCGCGACACCGCGTGGTGGGGCCGCGGCACAGCGTGCGTGTCGGACTCGAAGAAGTTCGGGTCCTGGTCCAGCAACTTCATGACCGAGTACCACGCCCGCTACGGCGGCAACGGCGTGATGATCTACTGGCACGTGGAGCGGAAGAACGTCTGCATCTACTGCCAGCTCAAGTCGTGTTCCTCGTCCGAGGTCGCGGCGATGATCGAGGGCCTGCTGCGGCACTGCACCCGCGCCGAGATCGAGTTCCAGTACGTCGATACCCACGGCGCGAGCGTGGTCGGGTTCGCGTTCACCGAGCTGCTGAACTTCCGTCTGCTGCCCCGGTTGAAGAGCATCGGAAGCATCCGCCTATACCGCCCGGACGACACGCAGCTCGGCTGGCCGGCGCTCGGAGCCCCGCTGACGCGGCCGATCCGCTGGGACCTGATCGAGCAGCAGTACGACCAGACGGTCAAGTACGCCACCGCTCTGCGGCTCGGCGCCGCGGAGGCTGAGCAGGTGCTGCGGCGCTTCACTCGCGGCGGCCCCAAGCACCCCACGTACGCCGCGCTCGAAGAACTCGGCCGGGCCGTACGCACGGTCTTCGCCTGCGACTACCTGGCCGGCCCCGGGCTGCGCCGCGCGCCAACGCGGTGCTCCACTACGGACCGGCGCGGGCTGACCGCGCTGTTCTGGTCGAACGTCAACCCGTACGGCACCTTCCGCCTCGACATGGACAAGCGGCTCGACCTCGGGCTGTCCACTGCCGTGCGCCGCCCCCGCAATTCGGCGTCCGCCGGCCGAACCGCGGAGACATATGAAGGACTTCGCCGACCTCACCGACCCCCGGATGGCGGACGCCCGCGTGCTCAGGAGGCGCGGGGTTCAGCGGGAGTAGTACCCAGGGCCCGAATCTTGTGGTGAATCATGCCAACCGTGCCGTAGTCGGCGCTCTGACCAGTGCCTCTAGACGGCCCGGGCAGTGAGGAACGGGCGCCGGATAGTGTGGCGCTCGTCCGGTGAGGGGACGATGGGGGGCAGAGATGCGTATCGCGGTGACGGGGGCGGCTGGCGGCCTGGGCGGGCGGGTGGTGCAGTTGCTCGCGGCCCGGCACGACGTGGACGTCGTGGCGGTGACCAGACGGAGGCTGCCTGCCGAGGCGTTGCCGTCACAGGTAGAGATCGCCGTCGCCGACTACGCCGATCCGCCCGCTCTGCGTGCGGTGCTGAAGGGCGTGGCCACTCTGGTCTTCGTCTCCAGCGACGGGCCCGATGCTCGGATGCTGCTGCACCACCGCAACGTTATCGCCGCCGCGAAAGACCAGCGCGTCGGCCACGTCGCGGCGCTGAGCAGCCTCGACGCCGACACGGCGTCCCCGTTCTGCTACGCCGTCGTCAACGGGCTCACCGAGGACCTTCTCCGGTCCTCTGGCGTCCCGTACTCGTTCGCCAGGGCTTCGCTATACATCGAGTTCTTCCAGCATTGGCTCACCGAGGCGCGCACGGCCGGGCTGCTGCGCCTCCCGGCCGCCGATGGCCGGATCTCCCTGGTAGCACGCGACGATGTGGCCCGCGCCCTCGCCGCACTCGCGTTGAGTGAGCCGACTTGGCGGCATCATGACATCACCGGACCCGAGTCGGCAGACATGACCGGCATCGCCTCGGCCGTGGCGAAGACGTGGGGGGCACCTGTCGCCTATGAGGACATCCCGCCCGACACGTACCACGCTGAGACGGCTGCGACCGGGCTGGATCCCTGGTGGGTCTATGCCTTCGCGTCAATGTTCGCTTCGGTGCGCGAGCAGCGCTGGGATCGCGTCTGCAACGACTACACCCGACTGACTGGCCGCCCACCCCGCACTCTGTGCGACACCCTGGCGACACAGGTCAGAGAGACCGAGCGGACCAACCTCAGCACTCGACAGTGACGGAGGCTGCTGATGCCCCGCAAGGTCATGATGTTTCATGGGCGGTCGCTCGTGATCGGCGCCGGCGCGCATCGGCCGGGGCAACTCGGTCCACACCGAGCCCGGCTTGCGTACGGCAGGGGTCGGCACGCTCAGGGCCTCGGTCGCGGATGTACTCGCGTTCCATGCCGGACCTGGCCGCGAGCACGGTGAACACGATGCCGGACGGGCCGTGGGAGCCCTTGAGCTCTCCGGTCAGGAACTCCAGACCGACATCGCTCGCCTTCAGCTCCTCGGCGAGCATGGCGAGTTCGATGCCGCGGCCGCTTGCCTCGAAGGCCACGAGTCCGCGCGGAGGCGCGGCAAGACCATCGGCGGTGCCGGGGTAACCGACGGCGACATGTTGTCCATGGCCCTCCACCTGCGCGACCAGGAGATGAGTCTGCGCGACATCGCCACGCGCCTCGTCATCACCACCGGCGCGAAGAGAGGCCGGCACCCCTCACCTGCCACCGTCATGCGGATGCTCCGCGATCACGACGATCACGACGATCACGACGAACACGACGAACACGACGACAGGCCGCCACGGCGGCGAGCGCGCGATCATCCGGCTAGTTCGCGGCTGGTGTCTGAGCTAGGACTCCAGGGCCGAGAAGGGCTGAGAGCCTGGCTCTGCACCCCGCGGCGTTCGTGCCGCCCCCCTTTGTCCTGTGACTGGAGAAAGTCATGGGTAATTCGCGCGCAACTTCTTCCCAGTCCCGGCAGGCACTGCTACGTTCCCCTCGAAAGCTTGAAAGAAGCCCGAAGGCAACAGCACGGAAGCCTGATGGCAATGGCATGGGAAGCCCGATGAGGCGGGGAGGGGCGCGTGAGACGTATGACGGCTCGACCCGCCAACGCGCACCAGGCGCGGCTGCTGCGGCTGCTGCGTGACGGGGGGCCCAACTCCCGTGCCCAGCTGGGCGATCAGGTCGACCTCTCGCGGTCCAAGCTGGCCGTCGAGGTCGACAGGCTCCTGGAGACCGGACTCGTGGTCGCCGACGGACTCGCCGCCTCGCGCGGCGGCCGGCGGTCCCACAACATCCGCCTGGCCCCGGCCCTCCGTTTCCTCGGCGTGGACATCGGCGCGACCTCGGTCGACGTCGCGGTGACCAACGCCGAGCTGGAGGTGCTCGGCCACATCAATCAGCCCATGGACGTGCGCGAGGGCCCGGTCGCGGTCTTCGAGCAGGTCCTCGCCATGGCGGCCAAGCTGAAGGCCTCCGGCCTCGCGGAGGGGTTCGACGGCGCCGGTATCGGCGTGCCGGGGCCCGTCCGCTTCCCGGAGGGCGTGCCGGTCGCCCCGCCGATCATGCCGGGCTGGGACGGCTTCCCCGTCCGGGAGGCCCTCAGCCAGGATCTGGGCTGCCCCGTCATGGTCGACAACGACGTGAACCTCATGGCGATGGGGGAGCAGCACGCGGGCGTCGCACGCTCCGTGGGCGACTTTCTCTGCGTCAAGATCGGCACGGGCATCGGCTGCGGCATCGTCGTCAGCGGTGAGGTCCACCGCGGTACGACGGGCAGCGCCGGCGACATCGGCCACATCCAGTCCGAACCGGACGGACGCCCCTGCGCCTGCGGCAACAAGGGCTGCCTGGAGGCCTACTTCAGCGGAGCGGCGCTCGCCCGCGACGCCGAGGAGGCGGCCAGGGAGGGGCGTTCGGCGGAACTCGCCACGCGGCTCGACGAGGCGGGGCGGCTCAGCGCCGTCGACGTCGCGGCGGCCGCCGCCGCGGGCGACGCCACCGCGCTCGACCTCATCCGCGACGGCGGCAACCGCACCGGCCAGGTCATCGCGGGCCTCGTCAGCTTCTTCAACCCCGGCCTCGTGGTGATCGGCGGCGGCGTGACCGGCCTCGGCCACACGCTGCTCGCCGCGATCCGTACCCAGGTGTACCGCCAGTCGCTGCCCCTGGCGACCGGCAACCTCCCGATCGTCCTGGGTGAGCTGGGCCCCACCGCCGGTGTCATCGGCGGAGCCAGGCTCATCAGCGACCACCTGTTCTCACCGGCCTGAGGGGCCGGTCCGCACGGTCCGGTCCAGCGCACGCCCTGCCTCACTCAGCCCTGCCCTGATCTGTCATGTACTGATCATTTCACCTCAGCCCCGCGGCTGAGCCCTGCCCTGAATCCGTCCAGCCCTGCTGCGGCCGCCGCCGAGGGGAACCGTCATGGCACCCGAACCACCGCTGCTCACCATGTCCGGCATCACCAAGTCGTTCCCCGGGGTCCGCGCCCTCGACGGCGTCGACCTCCGGGTCCAGGCCGGTGAGGTGCACTGCCTCCTCGGCCAGAACGGCGCCGGGAAGTCCACCCTCATCAAGGTCCTCGCGGGCGCCCACCAACCCGACGACGGCGAGATCACCTGGCGCGGCGAGCGCATCACGCTCCGCTCGCCGATCGCGGCCATGCGGCTCGGCATCGCCACCATCTACCAGGAACTCGACCTCGTGGAGGGGCTGTCCGTCGCCGAGAACGTCCACCTCGGGCACGAGCCGACCGCCGCCGGATTTGTGGTCCGCGGCCGGGCGGCCAAGGCGTCGACGGCCGCCCTGCTCGAGCGGCTCGGGCACGCGGAGATCGACCCCGGGCGGCTCGTCGGTGAACTCTCCGCCGCCCAGCAGCAGATCGTCTCGATGGCCAGGGCGCTCTCCCACGAGGTCCGCCTCATCGTCATGGACGAGCCGTCCGCCGCCCTCGACCCCGACGAGGTCGACAACCTCTTCCGCATCGTCGACGGCCTCACCGCCGACGCCGTCGCCGTCGTCTACATCTCCCACCGCCTGGAGGAGATCCGCCGCATCGGCGACCGGGTCACCGTCCTCAAGGACGGGCGGTCCGTGGCCGACGGACTCCCGGCGGAGTCCACCCCTACCAAGGATGTCGTGGCGCTGATGACGGGCCGCAACGTCGAGTACGTATTCCCGGACAGGCCTGTCGAACCGCCTGTCGCAGAGCCTGTGTTGCGTGTCAGTGGTCTCTCGCGGCACGGCGAGTTCGAGCCCTTCGACCTCGACCTGCGCCCCGGCGAGATCGTCGGCCTCGCCGGACTCGTCGGCTCGGGACGCTCCGAGATCCTGGAGACGATCTACGGCGCCCGCAAGCCCAGCGCCGGACAAGTGGCCGTCGATGGACGGGTGTTGCGTCCAGGCAGCGTCCGGGCCGCCGTGCGCGCCGGGCTCGGCCTCGCCCCCGAGGAGCGCAAGGCGCAGGCCCTCCTCATGCTGGAGTCGGTCACCCGCAACGTATCGGTCTCCTCGATGTCCCGTTTCTCGTACGGGGGTTGGCTCGACCGGAGCGCCGAGCGCGAGGCCGCGCATGCCGCGACGCGCGAGCTGTCGCTGCGCCCCGACGAGCCGAACGCCCCCGTGCGGACCCTGTCCGGCGGCAATCAGCAGAAGGCCGTCCTGGCCCGCTGGCTGCTGCGCGGCTGCCGCGTCCTGCTGCTCGACGAGCCGACCCGCGGCGTCGACGTCGGCGCCCGCGCCGAGCTGTACGCGGTGATCCGGCGCCTCGCCGACGAAGGCCTCGCCGTGCTGCTCGTCTCCAGCGAAGTGCCCGAGGTACTCGGCCTCGCCGACCGCGTCCTGGTCCTCCGCGAGGGGCGCGTCGTGCACACCGCACCCGCCCGTGACCTCGATGAACACCGCGTACTCGACCTCGTCCTCGAAGGGAGCCCGGCGGCATGACCCAGCCAGCCCCGGCGGCCGAGGCCGCCACCCGTAAGACCACCCCCGCCGACGGCGGCCGCCCGTGGCGCGCCACAGTGGCCCGCGCCGACGTGCGGACGCTCTCACTGCTCGGTGTGCTCGCCGTCCTAGTCCTGATCGGCGGCATCACCCAGCCCGACTCGTTCCTCGACACCGACAACGTCCAACTGATCCTCACCCAGGGGTCCGTCATCGGCGTGGTCACGGTGGGCATGACGTTCGTGATCATCTCCGGGGGCATCGACCTCTCGGTCGGCGCGATCGTCGCGCTCGCCTCGGTGTGGGCGACGACGGTCGCCACCCAGGAGTACGGCTTCGCGGGCATCCTCTTCACGGCCGTCGTCGTCGGCATGGGGTGCGGCCTGGTGAACGGCGTCCTCATCGCGTACGGCGGGATGGTGCCGTTCATCGCCACCCTCGCCATGCTCGCCGCGGGCCGCGGCCTCGCCCTGCAGATCACCGACGGCAAGACCCAGATGGTCACGGTGGACGGGGTGCTCAAGCTCGGCGAGCGCGACTCGTACATCCTCGGCATCCCGCCGCTGGTCATGGTCTTCGCCGCCGTCACCGTGGTCGGCTGGCTGCTGTTGAACCGCACCACCTTCGGCCGGCGCTCGGTCGCGGTCGGCGGCAACGCGGAGGCGGCCCGCCTGGCCGGCATCGACGTCCGCAGGCAGCGGCTCTACCTGTATCTGCTCTCCGGCCTGTGCTGCGGCATCGCGGCCTTCCTGCTGATCGTCCTGTCCGGCTCGGGCCAGAACACCAACGGCAACCTGTACGAGCTCGACGCCATCGCGGCGGCGATCATCGGCGGCACCCTGCTCAGCGGCGGCCGCGGCACCATCACCGGCTCCGTGCTCGGCGTGCTGATCTTCACCACGATCCAGAACATCTTCGCGCTCAACAACCTGGAGACCGCGACCCAGCAGATCGCCAAGGGCGCGATCATCGTCGCCGCGGTGCTCGTCCAACGACGTACGGCCCACACATCCTGAGCTGAGGGGTTCACTCATGCCGACCAACACGAGCCGCAGAGGGCTGCTCCTCGGAGCCGCCGCCCTGTCCACCGGCGCCCTCGTCACGGGGTGCACCAGCAACGATGCCAAGGATGACGAGGGCTCCGCCGACACGTCGCAGCAGGTCGCCGACGACAAGCCGGGCAAGAAGGTCACCATCGGCTTCGCCGGGCCCCAGGCCGACCACGGCTGGCTCAACGCCATCAACGACCAGGCCAAGAAGCGGGCGGAGAAGTACGAGGACGTCACGCTCGAGGCCACCGAGGGGTCCAACGACACCGCGGCGCAGATCGGCCAGGTCGAGACGCTGATCAACAAGAAGGTCGACGTCCTGGTGATCCTGCCGGCCGACGGCAAGGCCCTCACCCGGGTCGGCCTGAAGGCCATGAGGGCAGGCATCCCCGTCGTCAACCTCGACCGCGTCTTCGCCTCCCCGCAGGCCTATCGCTGCTGGATCGGCGGCGACAACTACGGCATGGGCCTGAGTGCCGGGCAGTACATCGGTGAGAAGCTCAAGGACAAGAAGGACGCCCGCGTCGTGGAGCTCGCGGGTCTCGACAACCTGGAGCTCACGAAGCAGCGCTCCAAGGGCTTCGACGACGCCCTCAAGAACTACCCGAACATCAAGAAGGTCGCCCGCCAGGCCGCCGACTTCACCGTCGAGTCCGGACAGTCGAAGATGTCCCAACTCCTTCAGGCGCAGAAGAACTTCGACGCCCTGTGGAACCACGACGACGACCAGGGTGTGGGCGCCCTGCGCGCCATCAAGCAGGCGGGCCGCGACGACTTCCTGATGGTGGGCGGCGCGGGCGCGCTCTCCGCCATGCAGGCCATCGAGGCGGACAACAGCGTCCTGAAGGCCACCGTCCTCTACCCGCCCACCATGGCCGCCTCCGCCATCGACCTGGCGCGCGCCCTCGGACAGGGCAAGGGCGTCAGCGGCATGGCGGAGTTCGAGATCCCGTCCTTCGTGACCTGCTACTCCGCCGTGGTCGACAAGGAGAACGTCGGCCGGTACATGTCCACCGGCTTCAAGTGATGCGCACGCCCGCACCCCCCACCGAGCGATTACGAGGAGGAGTACCGCATGCGTGAGACGGGAACCGAGACCGGGGCCGAAGACGGGCCGGAAGGCAAGCGGCCACTGGGAGTGGGCATGATCGGCTACGCCTTCATGGGTGCCGCCCACTCCCAGGGCTGGCGCACCGTGGGGCGCGTTTTCGACCTGCCGGTGCGGCCGGTGCTCTCGGCCGTCTGCGGGCGCGACGGCGGCGCCGTGCGCGCCGCCGCCGACCGGCTCGGCTGGGCAGCCGCCGAGACCGACTGGCGCGCCCTGATCGCCCGGGACGACGTCGACCTCGTCGACATCTGCACACCGGGCGACAGCCATGCGGAGATCGCTCTCGCCGCCCTGGAGGCGGGCAAGCACGTGCTGTGCGAGAAGCCCCTCGCGAACTCCGTCGAGGAGGCGGAGGCGATGGCCGAGGCCGCCGAACGGGCCCGCGCACGCGGCCAGGTGGCCATGGTCGGCTTCAACTACCGCCGGGTGCCCGCTCTCGCGCTCGCCCGGCGAATGGTCGCCGAAGGGCGGATCGGCGCGCTGCGGCACGTACGCCTGACGTACCTTCAGGACTGGCTGGTCGATGCGGAGTTCCCGCTCACCTGGCGGCTGCAGAAGGACCGTGCGGGCTCCGGTGCGCTCGGTGACCTGGGGGCCCACATCGTGGACCTCGCGCAGTTCCTGGTGGGGGAGCCGGTGGCCGGGGTGTCGGCGCTCACCGAGACCTTCGTGCGCGAACGGCCGCTCCTGGAGAATGCGTCCAGCGGGCTCACGGCCGCGGGCGGGGGCACGGGCGGGGGCGGGGGCACGGGCGGGGGCGGACTCGGCACGGTATCGGTCGATGACGCGGCGCTCTTCACGGGCCGGTTCCCCTCCGGCGCCCTCGCCTCCTTCGAGGCGACCCGGTTCGCCGCGGGCCGCAAGAACGCGCTGCGCGTCGAACTCAACGGCTCCGAAGGGTCATTGGCCTTCGACCTGGAGCGGCTGAACGAGCTCTCCTTCCACGATCACACCGAGCCCGCCGCGTCGTCCGGTTTCCGCCGCATCCTCGTCACCGAGCCCGACCACCCGTATCTGGAGGGCTGGTGGCCGCCGGGCCACGGCCTCGGCTACGAGCACACCTTCGTCCACCAGGCCCGCGACCTGCTGCACGCCATCGCCACCGGAGGGCGGCCCGAACCCTCCTTCGCCGACGGCCTCTCCGTGCAGCGGGTGCTCGCCGCCGTGGAGGAGAGCGCCGCGAAGAACTCCGTCTACACGCCGATCCCCGCCTGAGGAGGCCCGCCATGCCGCGCCAGTTCACGCTCTTCACAGGACAGTGGGCCGACCTGCCGCTCGAAGAGGTCTGCCGCCTCGCCCGCGACTTCGGCTACGACGGCCTCGAACTCGCCTGCTGGGGCGACCACTTCGAAGTCGACAAGGCGCTCGCCGACCCGGCCTACCTGGACGGCAGGCACGCGCTGCTCGACAAGTACGGGCTCAAGTGCTGGGCCGTCTCCAACCACCTCGTCGGCCAGGCCGTCTGCGACGCGATCATCGACGAGCGGCACCAGGCGATCCTGCCCGCCCGGATCTGGGGCGACGGCGAGGCAGAAGGGGTGCGACAGCGGGCCGCCGCGGAGATCAGGGACACCGCGCGGGCAGCCGCGGCCTTCGGCGTCGAGACGGTCGTCGGCTTCACGGGGTCGTCGATCTGGCATCTGGTCGCGATGTTCCCGCCCGCCCCGGAGTCGATGATCGAGCGCGGCTACGAGGACTTCGCCGAGCGCTGGAACCCGATCCTGGACGTCTTCGACGCGGAAGGCGTGCGGTTCGCGCACGAAGTGCACCCGTCGGAGATCGCGTACGACTACTGGACCACGCACAAGGCCCTGGAGGCCGTCGGCCACCGTGCCGCGTTCGGGCTGAACTTCGACCCGTCCCATTTCGTCTGGCAGGACCTCGATCCGGTCGGCTTCCTCTACGACTTCCGCGACCGCATCTACCACGTCGACTGCAAGGAGGCCCGGCGCCGCCTCGACGGCCGCAACGGCCGCCTCGGCTCGCACCTGCCGTGGGGCGACCCGCGCCGCGGCTGGGACTTCGTGTCGGCGGGCCACGGCGACGTCCCCTGGGAGGACGTCTTCCGGATGCTGCGCTCCATCGCGTACGAAGGTCCCGTCTCGGTGGAGTGGGAGGACGCGGGCATGGACCGGCTCCAGGGCGCGCCGGAGGCCCTGGCGCATCTGAAGGCGTTCGACTTCGAGGCTCCGACGGCGTCGTTCGACGCGGCGTTCGGCGGCCCCGACAGGCCCGGCCAACCCTGATGTTTGTCCATTGACAGGAAAAAGTTCAACTTCCATGCCGCGTAAGGGCTTTCCGCCCGGGACAAACGTGGCTACCGTCCTTGAGGTGTACAGGACATGAACGTTCCGGGGTGACGGCGCACCCCGGCGCACGGCGCACCCACCCCGTACGACCGTCCCCCCTTCCGGAGGAACCCGTGCACAGGAAACGCCCCAGACTCCGCACGACGCTCGCCCTGCTCACCGGCACCGTGCTCACCGGCGCCAGTCTCACCCTCGCCGTACCGCACGCCGGCGCCGCCCCGGCGGACCCGCCCTCGGCGACCGCCCCCGCCGCCGAGGACTTCCAGCAGGTCACGCTCGCCAAGGGCGAGCCGGAGATGGGCGAGCCCATGACGCTCGCCGTGCTCCCGGACCGCTCGGTCCTGCACACCTCCCGCGACGGCACGCTGCGCCTGACGAACGCGGCAGGCGACACCAAGGTCGCGGGCAAAATACCCGTCTACTCGCACGACGAAGAGGGCCTGCAGGGCGTCGGCATCGACCCGAAGTTCAGCGAGAACCACGCGGTCTACCTCTATTACGCGCCCCCGCTGGACACCCCCGCGGGCGACGCCCCGGAGAACGGCACGGCCGAGGACTTCAAGAAGTTCGACGGCGTGAACCGCCTCTCCCGCTTCGTCCTGAAGGACGACGGCACCCTCGACGCCGCCAGCGAGAAGAAGGTCCTCGACGTCCCCGCGAACCGCGGCATCTGCTGCCACGTCGGCGGCGACATCGACTTCGACAAGGACGGCAACCTCTACCTCTCGACGGGCGACGACTCCAACCCGTTCGCCTCGGACGGCTTCACCCCCATCGACGAGCGCGCCAGCCGCAACCCGGCCTTCGACGCCCGGCGCAGCGCCGGAAACACCAACGACCTGCGCGGCAAGATCCTGCGCATCAAGGTCGCCGACGACGGTTCCTACACGGTCCCGGACGGCAACCTCTTCGCCAAGGGCACCGAGAAGACCCGCCCCGAGATCTACGCGATGGGCTTCCGCAACCCCTTCCGGCTGAGCGTCGACAAGCCCACCGGCACGGTGTACGTGGGGGACTACGGGCCCGACGCCGGCGCGGCCGACCCCAAGCGCGGCCCGGCGGGCCAGGTCGAGTTCGCCCGCGTCACCAAGCCCGGCAACTTCGGCTGGCCGTACTGCACCGGCAAGAACGACGCCTACCTCGACTACGACTTCGCGACCGGCACCTCCGGCTCGGCCTTCGACTGCGCGGCCCCCAAGAACGACTCGCCGCACAACACCGGCCTCACCGACCTGCCCCCCGCGCAGGAAGCCTGGATCCCCTACGACGGCGGCTCGGTCCCCGAGTTCGGCACCGGCTCCGAGTCCCCGATGGGTGGCCCGGTCTACCGCTACGACGCCGCGAACAACTCCCCGGTGAAGTTCCCCGAGGCGTACGACGGTGACTTCTTCGCCGGTGAGTTCGGCCGCCGCTGGATCAAGCGCATCGAGCAGGGCACCGACGGCACCGTCTCCAAGATCAACGCGTTCCCGTGGACCGGGACGCAGGTCATGGACATGGCCTTCGGCCCCGACGGCGCGCTGTACGTCCTCGACTACGGCACCGGCTACTTCAACGGCGACGAGAACTCCGCCCTCTTCCGCATCGAGAACGCCACCGACGGCCACTCCCCGATCGTCGAGGCGAGCTCCTCGGTGACCAGCGGCCAGGCCCCGCTCAAGACGAAGTTCACCGCCAAGGCCACCGACGCCGACGGCGGGACGCTCACCTATGCCTGGGACTTCGGCGACGGCGGCAAGTCCACCCAGCAGAACCCCACATACACGTACAAGAAGAACGGCGTCTACGCAGCCACCGTCACCGTCAAGGACTCCACCGGGCGCACCGGCTCGGCCAGCGCACACGTCACCGTCGGCAACACCGCGCCCAAGGTGACCCTGGAACTCCCCGGCGACGGCCAGCTGTTCACCTTCGGCGACAAGGTGCCCTTCAAGGTGAAGGTGACCGACAAGGAAGACGGCCCGATCGACTGCACCAAGGTCAAGGTCACCCACATCCTCGGCCACGACAGCCATGGCCACCCGGTCACCTCGGCCAACGGCTGTGAGGGCACTCTGCAGACGTCGGCGGACGGCGAGCACGACCCCAACGCCAACATATTCGGGGTCTTCGACGCCGAATACACCGACAAGGGCGCAGGCGGGCAGCCCGCGCTGACCACCCACGACCAGAACATCGTCCAGCCCAAGCACCGCCAGGGCGAGCACTACGGCGACTCCAAGGGCGTCTCCGTGATCAACCACACCCCCGCACATGGCGGCAAGACCGTCGGCGACATCCACAACGGCGACTGGGTCTCCTTCAAGCCGTACATCCTCGGCAACGTCACCAAAATGACCGCCCGGGTCGCCTCCGCCGGGTCCGGTGGCACCCTGGAAGTACGCAGCGGATCGGCGACGGGCAGGCTCCTCGGCTCCGCGAAGGTCGCGCTGACCGGCTCGTGGGAGACGTACACCGACGTCAGCACCGCCATCACGAAGGCGCCGTCGGGGACCACGACCCTGTACCTGGTCTTCAAGGGCTCGGGCACCGGCGCGCTGTACGACGTGGACGACTTCACCCTCACCACCAAGGCCGTCGCCGGCCGGAAGAGGTGACCGCGATGCGCGGACGAGCCCGCATCATCACCGCGACGGCGGTGGCCGCCCTGCTCATCGGGTGCGCCTCGGGAACGGCGTCCTCGAAGCCGGGTCCTGGCAGGAACGGCGAGCGCGTGCTCGTCTTCTCCAAGACCGCCGGGTTCCGGCACGACTCGATCCCCGCGGGCATCACGGCCGTCAGGGAACTGGGCGCGGAGAACGGCTTCGCCGTCGACGCGACCGAGGACGCGAAGGCCTTCACGGCCAAGAACCTCGCCCGCTACGACGCCGTGGTCTGGCTCTCCACCACCGGCGACGTCCTTGACGCCGCCCAGCAGGCGGCCTTCGAACGGTACGTCCGCGGCGGCGGCGCCTACGTGGGCGTGCACGCCGCCGCCGACACCGAGTACGACTGGCCCTTCTACGGTGGGCTCGCGGGCGCCTACTTCCAGTCGCACCCCGCGATCCAGCCCGCGAAGGTACACGTGGCGGACCACGCGCACCCGGCCACCGCCCACCTCGGCACCGGCAGCTGGGACCGCACCGACGAGTGGTACAACTACCGCTCCAACCCCCGCGACCGGGCCCGCGTGCTCGCCACGCTCGACGAGTCGTCGTACACCGGCGGCACCATGTCGGGCGACCACCCCATCGCCTGGTGCCAGAGCTACGAGGGCGGCCGCTCCTTCTACACGGGCGGCGGCCACACCAAGGAGTCGTTCGCCGAACCGGCCTTCCGCAAGCACCTGTTGGGCGGCATACGGTGGGCGGTCGGCGCGGCCCAGGCCGACTGCCGGCCCGAGAAGGGCTACACGCCGCTCTTCGACGGCACGGCGGCCTCCCTCCAGGGCTGGAAACAGGCGGGACCCGGTTCCTTCGCACTCAACGAGGACGACGGAACGCTCACGAGCACCGGCGGCATGGGCATGCTCTGGTACGACCGGCGCGAACTCGGCTCGTACTCGCTCAAGCTCGACTGGCGGGCGGCCGGGGACGACAACTCCGGGATCTTCGTCGGCTTCCCGCCCTCCGACGACCCCTGGTCGGCCGTGAACAACGGCTACGAGATCCAGATCGACGCCACCGACGTCCCCGAGAAGACCACGGGCTCCGTCTACGGCTTCCGGTCCGCCGACCTGAAGAAGCGCGACAAGGCCCTCAACCCACCGGGGGAGTGGAACACCTACGAGATCCGCGTCGAGGGCGAACGCCTTCGCATCTACCTCAACGGCGTACAGATCAACGACTACACCAACACCGATCCGGCGCGCAGCCTGCTCCAGGGCCACATCGGCCTGCAGAACCACGGCGACGGCGACGAGGTCTCCTTCCGGAACATCCGGATGAAGGACCTGCCGACGCACCGCTCCGGCCCACCCGCACCGACCGGTCCGGGCGTGGGCCGCTAGACGGCGGCGGGCGGAGGACGCCGGACCTCCGCCCGCCGTCTTGCACCGCACTCACGTTCCGCGAGCTCCCGAGTCGTGTTTCCCGAGCTCCTGAGCCATGGCAGGAGGCAGCCGTGTCCACATCCGCGACCTCTACATCCGCGACCCCTACATCTGCGCTCTCCACTTCCCCCGCCGGGGCCTCTCCCGCCGAGTCCTCTCCTGTCGAGTCCTCTCCTGTCGGGGTCTGGCTGATCGGGGCGCGCGGCTCTGTCGCGACCACGGCCGTCGCGGGCTGCGCGGCGCTGACAGCCGGACTCCACGCGCCCACCGGCATGGTCACCGAGACACAACCCTTCCTGGACTGCGGCCTGCCCCCTCTGCCCTCCCTCGTCTTCGGCGGCCACGACACCATCAGCTGCCCGCTGCCCAAACGCGCCGAGGAGCTCGCCGCCGGCGGCGTCCTGCCGCACGGCCTCCCCTCGGCCGTACACGCCGAACTCGCCGCCGCGGACGCCGAGATACGCCCCGGCGGGCCGCAGCCGGGTGACACCCGCAGCGACGAGGAGCTCATCGACGCCTTCGCCGCCGACCTGCGCGACTTCGTACGCCGCCGGGGCCTGGCCCGCGCGGTGGTGCTGAACGTCGCCTCCACCGAACCGCGCCCCTCCCACGACGACCAGCGGCTCCCCGCCAGCTCCCTCTACGCGGCCGCAGCACTGCGCGCCGACTGCCCCTACGTGAACTTCACCCCCTCCACCGGCCTGCACCACCCCCGCCTCACCGAGGCCGCCCGCACCTCCGGCCTCCCGCACGCGGGCCGCGACGGCAAGACCGGCCAAACCTTGCTGCGCTCCGTGCTCGGCCCGATGTTCGCGCAACGGGCACTCGCCGTCCGGGCCTGGTCCGGCACCAACCTCCTGGGCGGCGGGGACGGCGCCGCCCTTGCCGACCCGGCGGCCGCCGCCGCGAAGAACGCGGGCAAGGAACGCGTCCTCGCCGACACTCTCGGCGCCGCCCCCGAGGGCGAGGTCCACATCGACGACGTGCCCTCCCTCGGCGACTGGAAGACGGCCTGGGACCACGTCGCCTTCGACGGCTTCCTCGGCACCCGCATGGTCCTGCAGACCACCTGGCAGGGCTGTGACTCGGCCCTCGCGGCCCCCTTGATCCTGGACCTCGCCCGCCTGACATCCCGCGCCCACGAACGCGGCCTCTCCGGCGCACTCCCCGCCCTGTCCTTCTACTTCAAGGACCCGGACCCCGGAGCACCATCAGCCCTGGGCGAGCAGTACGCGGCACTGGTCGGGTTCGCGGCGCAGTTGGGCGATGAGCGATGAGGGGTAGGGGCGTCGTGGCCGGGACGGTCGGGACGGTCGGGACGGTCGGGATGGGTGGGGGCTGGGGGGAGTGGTTGGTGGTGGGGGCGGCTCGGGCGGCTCGGGGCGTCCGGAGTGGTCCGAGCGGCCGGTCGGTGCGGGTGGCCCCCGAGGACGCCGTACCGGCGGGTGACGCATCGTGAACGCCGCGCGCGCCTGGGCCGAACTCCTTCGCGTCCCCGCCCTGTTCACCGTCCCGGGCGACGCCCTCGCGGGTGCGGCGACGACCAGCCTGCGCCCCAACCGCCGTACTCTCCTCGCCATCGGCTCCTCCCTCTGCTTGTACGAGGCCGGCATGGCCCTCAACGACTGGGCGGACCGCGCCGAAGACGCCGTAGAGCGCCCCGAACGCCCCCTGCCCTCCGGCCGCATCGCACCCCCCGCGGCCCTCGCCGCGGCAACCGCCCTCACCGTCGCCGGCCTGACCCTCGCCTCCCGCGCGGGCCGACCGTCCCTGGCGACGGCGGGCGCCCTGGCCGCGACGGTATGGGCCTACGACCTCGGCCTGAAGCACACGCCCGCAGGACCGGCAGCCATGGCCGCCGCACGCGGCCTCGACCTGCTCCTCGGCGCGACCGCCACGGCGGGCCCTGGCCTGGACGGCGACCGGAGCACCAAGGCAGCGGCCCCCTCCGCGGGCGCCCTCGCCGCCCACACCCTCGCCGTCACCGCGGTCTCCCGCCGCGAGGCCCAGGGTGGCTCCTCGGCAGCGCCCCTGGCCGCGCTGGCGGTGACGACGGCACTGGCCGGGGTGGTGGGAGGCGGCCTGCCTTGGCCCTCCGGTGAGGGCAATCGCCGGACCGGCACCACCAGCACAAGCACCAGCACCACAAGCACCAGCACCACAAGCACGGGCACCGCAAGCATCGGCACATCAAGCACCGGTCCATCGAGCATCGGCACCGCGCTACGCGTCGCCCGGCACTCCCTCCCCGCCGCGCTGGCTCTCGCCTACACCGGCACCGCCGCGAAACCCCTCTTTCACGCCGTGCTCAATCCTTCACCGCCCCTCACCCAGCGGGCCGTCGGCGGTGGGATCCGCGCCATGATCCCGCTACAGGCCGCGCTCGCCGCCCGCGCCGGCGCCACGGGCACCGCCCTGCTCACCGCCGCCCTCGCCCCCGCCGCCCGGAAGTTCGCACGGAAGGTGAGCGTCACATGAGCGGAACCAGCGGTAACAACGGAACCAGCGGTACGGGCAGTACAGGCGGTACCAGCGGAACCACTCCACGGCCCCCGAACCCCCTCAGCTCGCTCCGGTTCGGCTACGGCACCAACGGCCTCACCGACCTGCGCCTCGACGACGCCCTCGGTCTCCTCGCCGACCTCGGCTATGCCGGAGTCGGTCTGACCCTCGACCACATGCACCTCGACCCCCTCGCCCCCGATCTCGCCGCCCGCACCCGCACGGTGGCCCGCAGACTCGACCACCTCGGTCTGACCGCCACCGTCGAAACGGGCGCCCGCTACGTCCTGGACCCGCGCCGCAAACACGGCCCCTCCCTCCTCGACCCCGATCCGAAGCACCGCTCCGACCGGGTCCGCCTCCTGATCCGTGCCGTCCAGGTCGCCGCGGACCTGGGCGCCCACGCTGTGCACTGCTTCAGCGGCACCATCCCGGCGGACACCTCGGACGACACCGCCTGGCGGCGCCTCGCCGACGCCCTCGGCCCGGTGCTCGACGCCGCGTCGGACGCCGGTGTCCCGCTGGCGGTCGAACCGGAACCCGGCCACCTCCTCTCCTCACTCGCCGACTTCCACCGGCTGCGCCACGCGCTCGACGACCCCGACCCCCACCTCCTCGGCCTCACCCTCGACATCGGCCACTGCCAGTGCCTCGAACCGCTCCCTCCCGCGGACTGCGTACGAGCCGCCGCCCCCTGGCTGCGGCACGTCCAGATCGAGGACATGCGCCGCGGAGTCCACGAGCACCTGCCCTTCGGGGACGGAGAGATCGACTTCCCGCCCGTCCTCGAGGCCCTGGCCACCAGCGGCTACCAGGGGTTGACGGTCGTCGAACTGCCCCGCCACTCCCACGCGGGCCCCGAACTCGCCGCCCGGTCTATCGACTTCCTGAACCGCGCCGCCGACACCGCCCCCGCCCAAGCAGGCGGCGCCGCCCAAGCCGCCACCGTGGCCGCTGCCGTCGCGCCCGCCGAAGGAGGCCTCCTGTGACCGGCACCCCCGCCCACGACACGCCCGCCCACGACACCCCCGGGATAGTCGCCCACCGCGCTCGCCTCGAAGCCGACCTCGGTGGAGCCGCCCGCGCCTGGCTCGACCAGGCTGTCGCCGAGGCCACGGCACACGACGGGCGACCGGAGGGACAGAGGCAGGGGCCCGCCCCCACCTGGGAGTTGAGGTTCGCCGAGGCCGGACGCCGCTGTGGGACCGACCACGCGGACGCCGCCCGCATCCTGCTCCTGCACGCGGCGAACGCCGCTCCCGCCACTCTCTCTCGCATCTACGCGCAAGGCACCGCCGCCGAGCGTCGCGCCGTCCTGCACGCCCTGCCCCACCTGGTGCCCGGCCCCGAGGCGCTCCCGATGGTCGAGGACGCTCTGCGCACCAACGACACCCGGCTGGTCGCCGCGGCCGTCGGCCCGTACGCCGCCGCACACCTCGCCCCGCACGACTGGCGACACGCCGTCCTCAAGTGCCTCTTCACCGGTGTCCCCGTGGACGCCGTCGCCGATCTGCCGAGACGCGCCCGCGGTGACGGCGAACTCGCCCGGATGCTCGGCGACTACGCGAGCGAGCGGACCGCGGCCGGCCGCCCCGTCCCCGGCGACCTGCAACGCGTCCTGTCTCTGACCGCCCCCGGGCCCACCGCGGCCCCGGCGGCTCCCTCGGCCCCCGCAGGCCCTGTGACCGGCGAGCAGTAGGAGTCCTGATGCGCATCTTCGATCCCCACATACACATGACCTCCCGCACCACCGACGACTATCAGGCGATGTACGCCGCCGGTGTCCGTGCGGTCGTGGAACCCGCCTTCTGGCTCGGCCAGCCCCGCACGTCGCCCGCCTCCTTCTTCGACTACTTCGACTCCCTCCTCGGCTGGGAACCCTTCCGTGCCGCTCAGTACGGCATCGCCCACCACTGCACGATCGCCCTCAACCCCAAGGAGGCGAACGACCCCCGCTGCACGCCCGTCCTCGAGGAGCTGCCCCGCTATCTCGTCAAGGACAACGTCGTCGCCGTCGGGGAGATTGGCTACGACTCCATGACCCCGGCCGAGGACTCCGCACTCGCCACCCAGCTGCAACTCGCCGCCGACCACGAGCTTCCCGCTCTCGTGCACACCCCGCACCGCGACAAGCTCGCCGGCCTGCGCCGCACCATCGACGCCGTCCGCGCGTCCGCCCTGCCCCTTGACCGTGTCCTGATCGACCACCTCAACGAAACGACCGTCAAGGAGGCCAAGGACAGCGGCTGCTGGCTGGGCTTCTCCGTCTATCCCGACACCAAGATGGACGAGGAACGCATGATCGAGATCCTGCGTGACGTCGGGCCCGACCGCGTCCTGATCAACAGCGCCGCCGACTGGGGAAAGAGCGACCCGCTCAAGACCCGCAAGGTCGCCGACGCCATGCTGTCGGCCGGGTACGACGAGGACGACGTCGACCTCGTGCTGTGGCGCAACCCCGTGGCCTTCTACGGCCTCAGTGGCCGTCTCCAGCTCGATGTGCGAGAACCGGACGCCGCCACCCACGAAGGGAACTCCATCCTGCGCGGAGGGTCGTGAACCATGCGCTTCCGGCACCCCGACGGCTCCACCGTCCACCTCGCCTACTGCACGAACGTCCACCCGGCCGAGACCCTCGACGGCGTCCTGGCCCAGCTCCGCGACCACTGCGAGCCCGTGCGCAAACGGCTCGGCAGGGACCGCATCGGCATCGGGCTGTGGCTCGCCAAGGACGCCGCCCATGCCCTGGTCACCGACCCGGCCGCGCTGCGCGACCTGCGCACCGAACTCGTCCGGCGCGGCCTCGAAGTCGTCACGCTCAACGGCTTCCCCTATGAGGGCTTCGGCGCCGAACAGGTCAAGTACCGCGTGTACAAGCCGGACTGGACCGACCCGGAACGTCTGAGCCACACCACTGACCTGGCCCGGCTGCTCGCCGCCCTGCTCCCCGACGATGTCACCGAAGGGACCATCTCCACCCTTCCGATCGCCTGGCGCGCTCCGTTCGACGCCACCCACGCCGAGGCCGCCCGCACGGCCCTCACCACGCTCGCCGAGCGCCTCGACGCCCTCACCGAGCTCACCGGACGATCGATCCGCATCGGCTTGGAACCGGAACCCGGCTGCACCGTCGAGACGACCGCCGACGCCATCTCCCCACTCACCGCGGTCGGCCACGACCGCATCGGTGTCTGTGTCGACACCTGCCATCTCGCCACCTCCTTCGAGAACCCGAAGACCGCGCTCGACGCCCTCGCCGTCGCGGGCATCCCCGTCGTCAAGTCGCAGCTGTCCGCCGCGCTCCATGCCGAACACCCCCATCTCCCCGAAGTACGCGAAGCACTGGCGGCCTTCGACGAACCCCGCTTCCTCCACCAGACCCGCACCCTGACCGACGCGGGCCTGCACGGCACCGACGACCTCGGCGAAGCCCTCACCCCCGGCACGCTGCCCGACACGGCGCCCTGGCGCGCCCACTTCCACGTTCCCCTGCACGCGGCCCCCGCCGCGCCCCTCACCTCCACGCTTCCCGTGCTCCAGGACGTCCTGACCCGGCTCGTCGGCGGACCCACCCCGCTCACCCGTCACCTCGAGGTCGAGACCTACACCTGGCAGGCCCTCCCGCCCGCGCTGCGCCCGCGCGGCCGCACCCAGCTCGCCGAGGGCATCGCCGCCGAACTCGCCCTCGCCCGCGACCTCCTGACCGAACTCGGCCTCAAGGAACTGCCATGACCCCGACCCCCTTGCTGGTCCTGGACGTCGTCGGCCTCACCCCGCGCCTCCTCGACCACATGCCGCACCTCAAAGCACTCGGCCAGTCCGGATCCAGAGCACCGCTCGGCACCGTCCTGCCCGCCGTCACCTGCGCCGCCCAGTCCACCTTCCTCACCGGCACCACCCCCGCCGAACACGGCATCGTCGGCAACGGCTGGTACTTCCGCGAACTCGGCGACGTACTCCTGTGGCGGCAGCACAACGGCCTGGTCTCCGGAGACAAACTGTGGGACGCCGCCCGCCGCGCCCACCCCGGCTACACCGTCGCCAACATCTGCTGGTGGTACGCCATGGGCGCCGACACCGACTTCACCATCACCCCCCGCCCCGTCTACTACGCCGACGGCCGCAAAGAACCCGACTGCTACACCCGGCCCCCGGCCCTTCACGACGAACTCACCGAGAAACTCGGCACGTTCCCTCTCTTCCACTTCTGGGGCCCCGGCGCCGACATCGTGTCCAGCCGCTGGATCGTGGCCGCCACCCGGCACGTCATCGACACCCGCCACCCCGACCTGGCCCTGTGCTACCTCCCTCATCTCGATTACGACCTGCAGCGCTTCGGCCCCGACGACCCGCGCTCCTTCCGGGCGGCCGCCGAGCTGGACGCGACCATCGCACCGCTCCTGGACGACGCGAAAGCCGAGGGACGGACCGTCGTCGCCCTCTCCGAGTACGGCATCACCCGGGTGAGCCGGTCCGTCGACATCAACCGGGTGCTGCGCCGCGCCGGGCTCCTCGAAGTGCACACCCAGGACGGCATGGAGTACCTCGACCCGATGGCGTCCCGCGCCTTCGCCGTCGCCGACCATCAGATCGCCCACGTCTACGTCCGCCGCCCGGAAGACCTTGACGCCACCCGCGCCGCCCTCAAGGACGTCCCCGGCATCGAGCGACTCCTCGACGACGAAGGCAAGAAGGCACACCACCTGGACCACCCGCGCTCCGGCGAACTCGTCGCCGTCGCGGAGCCGGACGCCTGGTTCACGTACTACTACTGGCTCGACGACGCCCGCGCGCCCGACTTCGCACAGCTCGTCGAGATTCACCGCAAACCCGGCTACGACCCCGTCGAACTCTTCATGGACCCGGAGGACCCCTACGTCCGCGTCAAGGCCGCGGGCGCGCTGGCCCGCAAGAAGCTCGGCATGCGCTACCGCATGGCGGTCGTGCCTCTGGACCCGTCACCTATTCGCGGCAGCCATGGCCGCCTTCCCACGAGCGAGGACGAAAGTCCGCTCATTCTGTGCTCCACCCCCCGTGCCGTCAGCGGCCGCGTCGCGGCCACCGATGTGAAATCGCTCCTGCTCGACCTCGCGGGCCTGCGCTGACGTCCGCCGGACCGCGCCGCTGAATCTGCTTGATCTCCACTGAACCAGACAGCTCGGGCCCTGCCATCAGGGTCCGACCCCCAGCGATCCCTGATCCGTTCTTCGAACCCATCCCTGATGCGCCCCTGACCCTGCCGAGGAGAACCACATGAGCCACAAGGCATCCGCCACCGATCCCGAACTCGCCCGCAGACTCAGCCGACGCGGCATGCTCGGCGTGGCGGCCGGAGCCACCGCCGCGGCCCTCGTGGGCGCCGCTACCCCGACGGCCGCCGCCGCGCCCGCCGCAGGACGCGGCCACGGGAAGGGGCACCCGGTTCTGCCGCCGGGCCGGCTCGGCATCCAGCTCTACAGCCTGCGCGACAAGATCTCGACGGTCGGATTCGCCCCGGTCTTCACCGAGTTGGAGAGGTACGGGTACGACGAGATCGAATTCGCCGGGTACACCCAGGGCTCGGCGGGCGCCATCACCCTCGCCCAGCTCAAGGCGCTGGCCCGTGACCACGGACTGCACCCCATCGGCTCGCACGTCGGCTATTACGACGACAACAATCCCAACGCCTATACGTTCGCGCAGAACCTCACCAAGGTCCTCGACGAGGCTGAGGCACTCGGTCTGAAGCACATCGGCACCGCCTCAGGCCCCTTCCGCTACGGCACCACCGTCGACGCCTGGAAACGTGCGGCGGAGGACTTCAACACGTACGGGGAAGCGGCCCGCAAGCGCGGCATGAAGTTCTACCAGCACAACCATGCCGAGGAGTTCTCCTTCGCCACCGACAAGCCGAACGTCCGCCTCTACGATGTACTGCTCGCCGAGACCGATCCCGACTTCGTGTACCTGGAGATGGACATCTACTGGGCGTTCAGCGCCCAGTTCCGCTTCGGCAAGCGCCTCGACGGCACCCCCGCGCCCTTCGAACCGCTCGACTACGTGCTCAAGCAGCCGCACCGCTACCCGCTGTTCCACGTGAAGGACGGCATCCGCGACGAGACCGCTCGCGACGGTTACCGCATGACGGATGTCGGTGACGGTGACATCGACTACAAGAAGTTCCTGTCGAAGGTGACCGCCCGTACGCACCACGGCCGCCGCTACCACCACTGGCAGACCGAGCACGACAACCCGGTCGAGTCCTACGCATTCGCCCGCAAGTCCAGCGAGCACCTGCACTCGCTGCGCTCCGGACGCTGCGGCGACTGACCGTACGGCGGGACGGGTGGGGCCCTTCTGCCCGACGGCGGGAAGGGCCCCCGGAGCTCCGGGGCGTCAGCCGATGCCCTGGCGGTCCGGCGTCAGCGCGAACGCGCGGTCCGCCGCTTCCGGCACCGAGCGCTCCACTGCCTGCGCGAGGAGCTCCCGGTGCCGCAGCAGCGGCTCGCGCCGTTCCGCGGGGGCGAGCAGCAGGAGATCGTCGAGACCGGCCAGCATGCGCCGGGTCACCTGAGGGTTACCGAGCGCACACCCTCTGATCTCGGTGAAGCCCAGATCGACAAGGGCGGTCCAGTCCGGCACCGACTGGACGAGCCGCAGCGCACCGCGCCGGTCGCGGTGGCCGAGCGCGCCCAGCGGGTACGGGGCGATCGACGCCAGGAACTGCACGATGCGGTCCAGCGCCTGTACGGCGGTCGTGGGGTCGTTCACCGCGGGGGACAGGGCCCGCAGCGCGATGTCGGACAGCTGCCGCAGGCCGAAGCCGAGGTCCTGGTGGAAGGTGCGCTCGACGCCCACGTACACGGTGTAGCCGAGCGCGCGGCGCGAGGGCGCGGCACCGCCGTGCACCGTGAACACGGGCGTCCCCGGCACCACGAAGTCCCCGATCCGTGGGATCAGCCGCAGGACGACCCCCTGGCGCCGGGCCGCCCGCACGGCCCGCGCGATGTTCACATCCCTCAGTACCCCGGCCCTGCCGTGGTGGGTGACCCGTGCCGTCTCAGGACCGAGCTGCCCGGTGTCGACCGGCAGCTCCGTGGGCTGTTTCACGGCGACCCGGAACGATTCGTGCGCGATCCTGTCGATAACGAAGCCGATCCGCATCATCCGCACCGTGCCGTTCACGTACGCCACGAACAGCAGCAGGCTCAACAGCACCATCGCCATCGCGAGCACCGCCTCGATCAGCGGGACGCTCGTCAGGAGCCGGGGGTCCCGCTCGCTGTCGAACGACGTGAGCGTCAGCAGGGAGAAGAGGAACGTCGCCATGAACACGGTGAGCGTGATCTTGGTGATGCGGGACCGGACGTACAGCCGCACCACCCGCGGGCTGAACTGGCCGCTGGCCATCTGGACGGCGACCAGCGAAATGCTGAAGACGACACCGATGAACGTCATCATGGCGCTGCCGATGGTGCTGATCACCGCCTTGGCGTCGTCGGCGATGCCCATCAGGTCCTTGATCGCGTCGTAGTCGCCGTCGTCCCGCAGCGTCGCGACGATCTGCGCGTCCAGTTCCGCAGCGGCCCACCACAGGAGCATGGCCCCCAGCAGCCCCGCGGTCGGCGCGAACCACATGGTGTCCCGCAGGTGCTCGCGCAGCGGGGACAGCATCCGAGGGCGGCGCCCCTTCATGTCGCCCAGCACCCCAGCCGCACCGGTAATCAACCCGTCACTCATGGTGAGACTCTAGGCGGGGTCGTGCGGGCCACCGTGCATCTCGCGGCCAGCGGGCGGATACGCAGGTGAAAGGCACTCCGAAACCTTGGTATTGTTGTCCATGTCGCCGCGGGGAACACCCCGAGCGGCAGACACCTTGTCCGGGTGGCGGAATGGCAGACGCGCTAGCTTGAGGTGCTAGTGTCCTTTATCGGACGTGGGGGTTCAAGTCCCCCCTCGGACACCAGCTGAGACCCCACTTCGCGTGGGGTTTTTTGCTTTTCTGGGGTGTGGCGTGACCGACCACGTGACCAATAGACCAGAGATCTCCCAGGTCAGACCAGGGATGACAGGCCGAGCCTGTCGGCTCCGGAGGCGGTGAGCTTCCGGGCTCCGTTCTTCCTGCTGTGGCCGTAGCGGGCCATGGTGCAGCCCGGCGAGTGGTGCCGGACGTTGGCGGAGACCTTTACGGGGTTCTCCCGGCCTCCAGATCGTTCGTGACCATGCTGTGCCTGGGGTCCTCCTGCTTCGCCTCGGTAGAGCTTGAAGCCGTCGCGGGCGAACACGAGGTCGTGATCAGTCCACGCGGAGCCGAGGCGCCCCCCTCTCCGCGTCCTGGCGCTCCTTCTGCCACTTGAGGACGTTCATCACGGACTGGTCCACGTAGATCACGGCGTTGGCGTCACCGTCTTTCGTCAGCTTCCGCAGCCGGTAGGTGTTCCCTTCCTCGACCTCAGCACAGTTGATAAGGGACCACTTCATACCCAGCAGGGCTCCCATACCGAGGGCAGGAAGCGGGCGGTTCCGTCGTCGTCCAGGGTGGGGAAGCCCCGTGAGCCTGCCGAAGGTGGACGGCTCCGAACTGACCGCCTGCTTGCGGCCTCCGAATGCTCCGAGACCATCACGGACGAGATCCTGACGGCCGCGTTCACTCTCGTGCGCCGCTCTGTCCGTGCCCGGATCGAACTGCACGGCGGTCGGGCCACGTCGTCTCAGGTGCTTCCGTACGTGGGGGCGTCGGCCGCTGAGGTCAAGGAACTGCCCGCAATCATCGTGACGGTGGACCGCTCGGGGAAGACTGGCCGACCGGCCACCGTTTTCACGCTCCGCGGTGACAGTTCCGGTGACGCTGTGCCGCAACCAGCCCGCGCGGTGCGTGAGCAGAACCGGGACGATTCTGGCCGGGGCTCTTTCGTTGCTTCGGCCCTACTCCGCTCGTTCGACCAGGGCGACCGATGTGCACAGGCGTCGGAACTGGGCGTGTCCCGTTCGGCCGGTGTGGCTCATGCACTCCACGTCGACGGTCGCGCCGTCGGACGCAGGCTTAGCCTCCCAGGCGCACGTCAGGCACTTCGCCTCGAACGTCGCCTCTGTGTCCGGTTGCTGGGTGATCCGGTGCTTCGTATAGCGCAGGATCGAACGGGGCATCGTGGAGTGCTCCCCTTATCGGATGTCGTCTGTCGGGCAGGCAAGGTCCGGTGCGGCGCGGTTCGGGGAGCACGTGACCAGAGCTACCGACAGAAACGCGGGTCTCTCCAGGTAGAAGCCGTGGGACACGTCTCCACCCCACCCCAGCCGTTCGGCAGCGCAGTGGACCAGTAGCGCCAGACGCGTACTGTCGCGGTCGGACTCGGAGGCGAACCGGGGCGCGTACTGGGTCAGTTGTTCCCCGAGCCATTCCGCCGCTTCCTTCGGCTCCTCCCAGGTACCGCGCACCAACTTCGCGGGCTTGATCAGCCAGTGGGCCGTTTCGAGCGGTGGGAGGACCACGGTTGGGAACTCCGTCCTCACTTCCTTGTACCGCTGGATCAGCTCTGGTCCATCGGCCAGTGGGGGATCAGGGTGCGGGGGCCGTCTCAGTGCCTCGTCATCGAACCGATGCTTGGAGCCAGTCCACAGGTAGCCGTGGTGGTGCAACTGTCGTCCCGTCCAGTGCAGGAAGAGGAAGAGCGCCCGACCGGCCCTGTCTCTCGGGGGTGAGCCAGGGCCGGAGGCGTCAGGGTTGGCCGTCAGGCAGACAGGCCGAAGCGGGCCGGGTCGATACCGGCCGCGTTCAGTTCATCGGTGGTGAAGCGCAACGGCTCCGCGCCGGGCCGCTTGCTGTCGCCCAACGCCCACGCGTTGGGGCCGATCTTCGCCAGCGTGGCGCAGGACTCGCCGTCGGGGTGTGTGTTGCCCCCGCACGCCTTGTAGAACGTGGCTCCGTCGATGGGCAGGCTGTACAGGTCGGTTCCAGGCATGGGTGTGCCTTCCTGAGAGGTCAATGACGGGGGCAGACTCAGGGCTGGTACTGCTCCGACTTCGACACGTACACAACGCCAGGGGCAAGGGCCGTCACGGACTCCCGGAACAACTCGTGCAGCACCGACCGGGAGTTGTCCCCCATGGCGCTGGTCAGGTTGCCCGCCAGTAAGGCGGCCTCTGACGGAAGCAGGACCATTTCTGTGTCTGCCATATGCCGACCGTTCTTCGTCAGCCAAATAGGCACACGGATGTTCCCATCATCATCCTGATATGCCGGACGGCTTGGGATCGGGTCCATCCGCCAACCCTGCGGCGCCTTCTGACTGTCCTTCTTCGGTTCGGTCGGCATGGCTACACCCTCGTCCCGCAGGCGTGGGACCTCTAGCGTTATTCGCGTTGTCGGGTAAAGATCCCAGACCACTCGTTCAGGAGTTCTCGGCACTCGTCTCCGAACACTGCGTACGACTCGTACCTCTCGAAGTCCTCGCGGTACGCGTTCACGTCGCGATGGTCCCGCAGGATCAATGCACCAGTGCCCGTTTCCACGGTAGCTAGTCGCCGGTCGTATACCGTGAAAGTGTTCAGCGGCATCTCCGAAATGTGGCCTGCCAAAGGGATGACCGCAAGCCGAACACTAGGAATTCGAGATACCGAAGCCAGCCGGTCGAGCTGCATTGCCATGGCGAGAGGTGGCAGCAAGGGCCAGCGAACGGCTTGTTCCGTCAGCAGGAACGTGAACGACTTTGACGAGTCGTAGAGGACGCTCTGGCGTTCCAGCTTCTTCGCAATGGTCTTGGACTGGTCTCCGGGAGTATCCGCGATGCTGGCACGCACATACTCCGGCGTAGCAAGCAGCCCTGTGATCGCCGAGAGTAGGAAGAATCGGAACTCTGTTGTAACCGTTTCGATCCTGGCTAGCTCGTTCTGCTTCTTGTCTAGGCCCCGACGCCGAGAAGACCAATGATCCTGCCACTCGGTATTCGCGGTGCGAACCATTTCGAGGATCTGTGAGGCTGCCGGATCATCGGTCCCAAGCGCTTCAAGGATCAGCTCTACGTCGACAATGGCGGGAGTGAGTTTCCCGCTCTCCATGTTGCTGACCTTGGTTTGTGACATGTTGCAGCGGCGAGCGAGCCAGGTCTGAGTCTTCCCGGCTCGCTTCCGCAGGCTTCGCAGTGCTTCCGCTAGGTCCGACCTGGACTGACCTAGCCGTTCAGGCTCAAAGCTCAAGACCCTTCACGAACTCCTCGAAGGGTACGGACTCAGCTACCGCGATTCGCTGGTATTCGATGAACGGGGCCACGTCGCCCTCGAATACCTCGCGGTTGATCTGCTTTCCGTCAGGCTCATAGTTCATGAGCACGATTTCCGACTGGTCGAACATCCAGAAGTCTTGAACCCCTTCAAGAGGGTTGGTTCTGTCGGTCACGTCGAGAATGCGGATCTGCTCCCCGGCCAAGAGGTGCGGCCGGTAGTACTGGGAGAACTCGAACCGCAGGTACTCAGACAGAGGTCGAGTGACGATGTGGACGCGTCCTTGAACGCGTCCCTCCGTGACCTGCCTGCGGAGCCGGTCTGTGTACTCGTTGTGGACCGTTGCGGGGTCGATACGCGCGCCGTCGCGGAACGCCTGAAGCTCCTCGGCTTCCTGCGGCATGAGGTACTGCGGCAGGGTCTCAAGACGCCATGCTTCCCGCTGGAAACCCTCAAAGCGTGCGGCCCACTCTTCACCAGCCAAGAGCACGGACAGCCTCCTTCAGGACGTCCTCGGGGATCTCGACAAGCCCTTCCCCCTCCGGGGGCTGGAATGCCTTGGACACGTCGCCCTGGACGACGATGGAGCCGGACGCGGTGCGGTAGACGTTCGGGCAGTCGTCCTTGCCGCACGGTCCCCCGTTGCCGTTGCCGTTGCCGGTGAGTCGGGTCAGTTCCTCACGAGCCATGGTGAAACCCCCTGTCCCCCGCCCCTCGTGGGGCGGCTCCACGACCGTACGGAGGGCGTGCCGTCGCCGTCCATGCGGTCACGCCAATATTTGTGTTGTCGCATAAAACTGTGGTGCTCGCCCCCGCCGCCAGAGGCGGCCTTGAGTAATGGCGTGGGCGGGCTGGTCACGTGACCAACGCATGACCAACAGCGGTCCGAAACGGCCGAAACAGGGGGAACGCATGACCAACGGTGCTGGTCAAGCCTGCGGCGTGCCGGGTGCGTTTTCCCAGGTCAGCTAAGTAAAGTGCTAGTGCCCGGGTGGAGATTCAAGTCCCCCCTCGGACACCAGCAGGAACCCCAGTTCATCTGGGGTTCTTTTGCGTTGTGGTGCGCCTCTCGGCCGTGGGGCGCCTCTCGGCCGTGGTGCGACCCTCGGCCCACAGGGAGCGCACATGCCCCAGGTGTCGCGCCATGCACCGCTCCGCGCCCTTCGCGTCGCCGGACAGCATCAGGTCGAGGAGCTCAATGTGCTCCTCGGCCGACGGGGTCAGCTGATCGCGTTCGTCCAGGGCCGTCAGTCCGTAGAGGCGGGAGCGCTTGCGGAGGTCGCCGACCGTTTCGACCAGCCGGTCGTTGCCCGACAGGGCGAGGAGCGAGAGGTGGAAGCGGCGGTCGGCTTCCAGATAGCCGATGAGGTCGTGGTCGCGAGCGGCGCGCACGATCTCCTGGGCGACCGGACGCAGCACCTCCAGATCTTCCCGGGCCGCGGTGCGGGTGATCCGGCCGATCATGGGGACCTCGATCAGGCTGCGGATCTCCGTGTACTGGTCGAGGTCGCGCTCATTGACCTCCGTGACCCGGAAACCCTTGTTGCGGACGGGCTCGACCAGGCCCTCCCTGGCCAGGTCGAGCATCGCCTCGCGGACCGGTGTCGCGGAGATGCCGAAGTCCTCGGCGAGGCCGGGCGCTGAGTAGATCTCGCCGGGGCGCAGTTCGCCGGAGATCAGGGCGGCGCGCAGGGCGTGGCCGACCTGGTCGCGCAGCCGCTCCCTGGTGGTGATGAGGTTCTTCTGCTTCAGGTGCCCCATGGTGTCCCCTCCGGTGATCCCCGCGCCCGTGGTACGTACCCGCGCCCGCGCGGATCACCAAAGTACAATGTCACGTTGCCAGTTGGGGGGCCCAGGGACTCCGGAGCTCAGGGGCTCAGGGACTCAGGGGCTCAGAGGAGGAAACCCGCGGGGAAGGGGTCGTCGGGGTCAAGGAAGTACTGGGCCGTGCCGGTGATCCAGGCGCGGCCGGTGATCCGGGGCACGACCGCGGGCAGCCCCGCCACCTCCGTCTCCGCCACCAGCCGCCCGGTGAACTCCGTGCCGATGAACGACTCGTTCACGAAGTCCCGGTCCAGCGGGAGCTCGCCGCGGGCGTGCAGCTGTGCCATCCGCGCCGACGTGCCCGTCCCGCACGGCGAGCGGTCGAACCAGCCCGGGTGGATCGCCATCGCGTGCCGCGAACGGCGGGCGTCCGAGCCCGGGGCGGCCAGATAGACGTGCTTGACTCCGCTGATGTCCGGCTGCTCGGGGTGCGTCGGGCGGTCCGGCGACGCGTTGATCGCGTCCATGACGGCGAGCCCCGCCGCGAGCAGGTCGCCCTTGCGTGCCCGGTCGAACGGGAGCCCCAGGGCGTCGAGCGGGACGAACGCGTAGAAGTTCCCGCCGTACGCCATGTCGTACGTGAGCGTGCCGTGCCCCGGCACCTCCACCTTGCGGTCAAGGGCGACGCAGAACGCGGGGACGTTGGTCAGGGTGGCCGAGGTGGCCGCGCCGTCGGACACGCGTACGTCGACGGAGACCAGGCCCGCCGGAGTGTCCAGGCGGACCGTCGTGACCGGCTCGGTGACCTGGACCATGCCGGTCTCGACCAGGACGGTGGCCACGCCGATGCTTCCGTGACCGCACATGGGCAGCAGCCCGGACACCTCGACGTAGAGGACCCCGCAGTCGGCGTCGGGGCGGGTCGGGGGCTGGAGGATCGCGCCGCTCATCGCGGAGTGGCCGCGCGGCTCGTACATGAGCAGGGTGCGCAGCTGGTCCAGATGCTCGATGAAGTGGAGCCTGCGGTCGGCCATGGTGGCGCCGGGGATCACCCCGACGCCACCGGTGATCACACGCGTGGGCATGCCCTCGGTGTGCGAGTCGACGGCGTGGAAGACGTGTCGGGTGCGCATGGATCCCTTCCGGTTGTCGTTCCCGGCCTCGGCGCGGAGGCGGCCGTGGGTCGGTCTTAGCGGTGGCCGGCCGCCAGCGCCTTCTCGGTGGCCGACCGCACGAACGCCTCCGTGGGGCCGGACAGCGGTGCGCGCGGCGGCCGGGTCGGACCCCCGCGGCGGCCCACGATGTCCATCGAGACCTTGATGGCCTGCACGAACTCCGTCCTGGAGTCCTGACGCAGCAGCGGGTGCAGAGAGCGGTAGAGCGGGAGTGCCGTGGCGAGGTCCTGGGCGCGGGCGGCATCGTAGAGCTCCGCGCAGGCGGCCGGGAAGGCGTTCGGGTATCCGGCGATCCAGCCGACCGCCCCCGCGAGGACGAGTTCGAGCAGGACGTCGTCCGCTCCGACCAACAGGTCGAGATCTGGGGCGAGTTCGGCTATCTCGTACGCCCTGCGGACGTCCCCGGAGAACTCCTTCACGGCCACGACGCTGCCGTCGCCGTGCAGTCGGGCCAGCACGTCCGGCGTCAGGTCGACCCTGGTGTCGAGAGGGTTGTTGTAGGCGATCACGGGCAGACCGGCCTTTGCCGCCTCGGCGTAGTGGTCGCGCACGGAACGGTCGTCGGCGCGGTAGGCGTTGGGCGGCAGCAGAAGCACCGAGCCGCAGCCCTCCGCCGCGGCCTGTTCGGCCCAGCGGCGGGACTCGGCGCTGCCGTACGCGGACACGCCGGGCATCACGCGGGCCCCGTCGCCCGCGGCCTCGACGGCGGTACGGACGACGCGGGCGCGCTCGTCGTCGGTGAGGGTCTGGTACTCGCCGAGGGAGCCATTGGGGACGACGCCGTCACAGCCGTTGCCGATGAGGTGGCGGACGTGCTCGGAGTAGGCGTCGTAGTCGACGGACAGGTCCTCGCGCAGGGGGAGCGCGGTGGCGACCATGATGCCGCGCCAGGGGCGTTCGGCGGTCCAGGTGGCGGAGGCCGTGGCTGAGGTCATGAGGGCTGCCCTTCTGTTGGGTGGGGCGGGGAGGCGGGCGTGCTGGAAGTGCCGGGGGTGTCGGGGGTGCCGGGGGCATCCGGGTGGGGTTCCTGTGGCGCTTCCGGGAGTGCGGCGAGTGCGGCGAGTGCGGCGAGCGGCACGGGCGTGGCCAACGGGCGGCGATCCGAAGACGCGGGACCCGAGTAAGGGGTAGGGGGAGGGATAGAGGGAGAGGGGGAGGAAGGTGGTGGCGGGGGCGCGGTGAGGCAGGTCACCGCCGGTCCGCACATCCGGCCCTGGCACCAGCCCATGCCCGCCCGGGTGAGCAGCTTGACGGTGCGCGCGTCACGGGCGCCGTACTCCGTGACGGCCTCGCGGACGCGGCCCGCGGGGACCTCCTCGCAGCGGCACACGTCCGTATCGTCGGAGAGCCAGCGGGTCCAGCCGGGGCCCGGCGCGTGCGCGGCGGTCATGACGTCGGCGAAGGCGCGCATCCGGTCGCGGCCGCGCCGTAGGGCGCGCAGGTGCGAGAGTGAGGCGGGGCGTCGCCCGGTCAGCCGGGCCGCGATGGCATGCGCGGCCAACTCGCCCTCTGCGACGGCGAGTTGCGCGCCGCCGACGCCGGAGGTCTCGCCTGCCGCCCACATCCCGCGCAAGGACGTCTCCTGTAGCGGCCCCAGAGCCAGCGCGTGTGTGCCGTCGGCCGCGCGGCGGGTGGTGCAGCCGAGGCCGGTCGCCAGGTCGATCTGCGGGATCAGGCCGTGGCCGACAGCCAGCGCGTCGCAGGCGATGCGGCGGCCCGAGCCCGGTACCGGACGCCAGTCGCGGTCGAGGCGGGACACGGTCACCGCGGTCACCCGGTCCGTACCGTGTGCCTCGGTCACCGCGTGCCGGGTGCGCAGGCGCACCTTGTGGCGCAGTAGCGCGGTGCCGTGGAGCGCGGCTTCCGCCAACTTTCCTGGCTGGGCCGCGATGACGCCCGGACGGCGGGCATAGCCGAGGTAGCCGGTGGCCTCGATCAGTTCGGGGACCTCGGCACCGGCCGCGGTGAGTGATGCGGCCACGGCGAGCAGGAGGGGGCCGCTGCCCGCGACGACCACGCGCCTGCCGGGCAGGGCGAGGCCGGACTTGAGCATGGCCTGGGCGCCACCGGCGCCCACCACGCCCGGCAACGTCCAGCCGGGGAAGGGGAGATGGCGTTCGTACGAGCCGGTGGCGAGGAGGACGCTGCGGGCGCGCACGACCACCGGGTCCTGGTTCTGCCCGTCCTCGCCGGTGAGGGCGTGGACGGCCCAGTGCTCCTCGGCCTCGCGCGTGAGCGTCCACACGTGGTGGCCGAAGAGCGGGGTGGCGTCGCTCGTCTCCAAGCGGTCGCGCAGGTCGGCGAAGAGCGGCCAGTCGTGGTGGAGGGCCTCGGGGCGGGTGGCGCGTGCGGCGGGGGCAGGGTGTCGGAAGAACTGTCCACCCGGCTGTGCTGCCGAGTCCAACAGGGCTACGTGTAGGCCGAGTTCGGCCGCCCGCACGGCTCCGGCGAGCCCTGCGGGTCCGGCGCCGAGCACCACGACGTCGTACCGCTCGTCGTGGCCGTGACCGTGACCATGGTGGGGGCTGGGGTCGGGGCTGGGGTGCGTCCCGGGCCCGTACGGGGCCTCAGATGCCGAGCCCGGCATGACCGTGTCCTTCCTGGGTCGTGACCGCGTCGCCGGGGCTGGCGGTGACCAGGCAGGCGCGCCGGTTGGGCCGCCCGTTGACGGTCGCGAGGCAGTCGTGGCACTGGCCGATCCCGCAGAACGCCCCGCGCGGCCGCCCGCCGCTCCGGGTGGTCCGCCAGGCGAGGATCCCCGCGGACCAGAGCACGGCGGCGATGGACTGCCCCGGCAGCGCGTCGAGCCGGAGTCCGTCGAAGGTGATCGGGAAGGTGGCGTCGGGGGCGGCCCCGACGAGGTCGGCGGGGGTCCGGTCGGCACGTGCCATGAGGTCGGCTCCTCTCGAAGGATGTCGTGGTCGTGCGGGCGGGCGTGCGGCGAAGGATCGGCGGCGTCTCATCGTGCGGCGCCCTCCCGCGCGAAGCGGTCGGGGGCGAACGGGCCCATGGGCAACGGCGGTTCGTGGCCCGTGAGCAGCGCGGCGACCAGTGCCCCCGTCGCCGGAGCGAGACCGATGCCCGCGCCCTCGTGGCCGCAGGCGTGCAGCAGGCCGGGGACCCGCGGATCGGGTCCGATCGCCGGGAGGTGGTCGGGAAGGTAGGGGCGGAACCCGGCGTACGTGCGGATCGCCCGCACCTCGGCGAGTACGGGGAACAGCCGGAGGGCCTGGGCCCCGAGGCGCCGCAGGACCTCGACCGACAGCGTGCGGTCGAAGCCCACCCGCTCCCGGCTGGCCCCGATCAGTACCGGGCCCGCCGGAGTGCCCTCCACCACGGCGGAGGTCTGCAGCGCCGCGGAGCCGCTCGCGACGTCGGCGACGTACTCGGCGGAGTACACCTTGTGGCGCACCACGCGCGGCAGCGGTTCGGTGACGAGGACGAAGCCGCGCCGGGGGAGCACGGGCAGCTCCACGCCTGCCAGGCGGGCGAGTTGACCGCCCCAGGTACCTGCCGCGTTGAGGACGTGCGGGGCCCGCACCTCGCCCCGGTGTGTCCGTACGCCCCGCACCTCGCCGCGCGCGCCGATGAGGAACCCGGTGACCTCCTCGCCGAGCCGCAGCGTGAGGCGTCCGGCGTCGGCGGCCGCCCGCAGCAGGTGGGCGGCGGCGAGGGCGGGCTGCACCTGCGCGTCCTGCGGGTAGTGGAAGCCGCCCGCGAGACCGGGCGCGAGGTGCGGTTCGAGGTCGGTGAGGCGGTCGGCCGGGACGTCGACGGCGACGACGCCCGCGCCCGTCTGACGCGCGGCGAAGTCGCGCAGTGCGGCAAGACCCGGCTCGGTGGATGCGACGACCAGGCCGCCCTTCGTCTCGTACTCGATGCGCGCGGGGAGTTCGGTGGCGAGCTCTTGCCACAACTGGGCGGAGAAGAGGGCGAGTTCGAGTTCAGGGCCCGGCTCTTTGTCGGAGACGAGGAGGTTGCCTTCGCCCGCTCCGGTGGTGCCGCCGGCGACGGGGCCGCGGTCGATGACGGTGACGCGGAGGCCGGCGCGGGCGGCGTAGTAGGCGCAGGCCGCGCCGACCACACCCGCCCCGACGATGACGAGGTCGGAACGGTCTGTGCGGTACGAGTCGGGTGAAAGGGCCGAGGGGTCCGGCGGTCCGGACGGGTGTCCCGTGAGCACGGCAGTAATATTTCACATGGCACTGGTGCTGCCAAGGGGCCGTACGAACACCGCAGTTGAGGCACCGGGTGTCGAAGATCAGACGCGCCGGTGATGGGCGCCGGGAGTGTACCCGTGGGCCCGGCGGAACACGTCGATGAACGCGCTGGTGGAGGACCATCCGCAGCGGTGCGCGACCGTGGTGACCGGCGTGCCGTCGGCCAGCATGCGCAGCGCGTAATAGAGGCGCAGTTGGGTGCGCCACTGGGGGAACGTCATGCCGAGCTCGCGCCGGAAGAGCCTGCTGAGGGTGCGCTCGCCCGCGCCTGCCGCGGTCGCGAGATCGGCCAGTCCGCGCGGGTCGGCGGGGTCGCGGCGCAGCAGATCGCAGACGGCCGTGAGGCGGGGGTCCGACGGGGTGGGCAACTGCACGGGCTCCTGCGGCGACGCACGCAGCTGGTCGAGGAGTACGGCGCGCAGGCGGCGGCGTTCCGGGGACTCGTCGTGCGGGGTCCGGGTGCAGGTCAGGATCAGTTCGCGCAGCAGGGGGCCGACGGCCAGGACGGTCGGGGCGGCGAGGCCGAGCGGGTTCGTGGTGGCGGGCAGACCGACCAGGTGCAGGGCGAGGTGGCCGTGGGCGCGGTGCGCGTGGGTGCATCCGGCGGGGACCCAGATGGCCCGGGTGCCGGGCGCGAACCAGGTGCCCGCGTCGGTGGTGACGGTCACCACGCCGGAGCCCGCGTAGACGATCTGGTGGTCGTCGTGGCGGTGCGCGTCGATGTGCTCGCCGGGGGCCAGCGTGCGGGTGGCGGTGGGCGCTGCGGGGGTGTGGCGGATGTTCGGCACAGATTGGCACTTTATCGGAAGCGGGCCAGGGCGGACCGTGACGACGATGAGCAGATGTCGACGAACCGGACGCCGGACACGGCGGAGAGTGCCCCGAACCGGGCCGCGGACCAGGCTGCGAACCGGGCTGCGAACCGGGCCGCGGACCAGGCTGCGAACCGGGCCGCGGACCGGGCTGCGGACGCTTGCCGCGCCGGGCGCGCCCCCTCCCGTACCCGCCCCATCACCCTGCTCGCCCTCGCACTCGCCCACGCCTGCGTCGACGTCTACCAGGGGTCCGTCGCGGCCCTGGTGCCGTTCTTCGTGTCGGAGCGCGCCTACACCTATGCCGCCGCATCCGGCATCGTGCTCGCCGCCTCGCTGCTCTCCTCCGTGGTGCAGCCGCTGTTCGGCGCGCTCACCGACAAGTGGGCGATGCCGTGGCTGCTTCCGGTGAGCACGTTGGTAGGCGGGGCCGGGGTCGCCCTCGCCGGGGTGGGCGGGAGCCATGGGCTGACCCTGCTGGTCGTCGCCGTGTCCGGCATCGGTGTCGCCGCGTACCACCCGGAGGCCGCGCGGGTGGCGCGGCAGGCGAGCCGGGGCAGCCACACCGCCATGAGCTGGTTCTCGCTGGGCGGCAACGTCGGCTTCGCGACCGCGCCCCTGCTGGTCTCCGCCGTCGTCGCCACGGGCGGACTGCGCGCGTCACCGCTGCTCGTCGTGCCCGCCCTCGTCGGTGCGGTGCTGTGCGTGGCCGCGCTGCGGAGCGTCAGGGCGCGGGAGGCGGCGGCGCCCGCGGGGGAGGCCCCGGTGGGGACCGCTGCCGCCGAGGACGACTGGCCGTCCTTCCTCATACTGTCCGGCGCCGTCGTCTGCCGCGCGGTCGTCTTCACCGGACTGAGCACGTTCCTCGCGCTGTACGTGCGCGAGCGCACCGGCGGAGGCGAAGTCTCCGGCACGGTAGGGCTGTTCGTGCTCTACGTGGGTGGCGCGGTCGGCACCGTCGCGGGCGGGCGGCTCGCCGCCCGGCACGGCCGCCTCCCGGTCGTCCGGTGGTCGTACGCGCTGTCGGTCCTCGCGGTGGCGGGCGTCGTACTCGTACCGGGTCCGCTCCTGTACGTCTCCGTCGCGCTCACCTCGGCCGGGCTGTACGTGCCGTTCTCCCTGCACATCACCCTCGGCCAGGACTATCTGCCCCGGCGCATGGGGACGGCGAGCGGCGTCACTCTGGGCCTCACCGTGAGCATCGGCGGCCTCGCGAGTCCGCTGATCGGTGTAGTCGCCGATGCCGCTTCGCTGCGGGTCGCTCTCGCGCCCCTCATCGCGCTGCCCGCACTCGGCTGGCTTCTGCTGCGCACGCTGCGCGAGCCGGGGTCAGCGCCCGAGTCGCACTCCTGAGCCCCGAAGTCCCGCACAGTTGGCGGCGTCTGAGGGGTTGTCAGTGCAATATCACATTACTACGTTACGCATCACATGACGCAGCGGTGGCCACGAGGCACCTGCTCAAACTCCGCTGCGTGAACGTCAGTTGATGCTGACCGCACCGCATGGACAGCACCTCACGCCCCCACCTCCCACACAGGAGCATTCGGTGTCCCAGATACGTCTACGCACCCTGCGCACTCTGCGCACCCTGCGCAGATCCGTGCTCGCCGGCGCGACCGCGGTGACCCTCTGCGTCTCGGCCGCCCAGTTCGCCTACGCGGCCGAGCCTCCCCCCGCGGCGGCGAAGTCCCGCGCCGCCGCGGCGCCGTCCGCGCCCGCCGCCCCGAACCCCTTGGACGTCGTCGACCGCAGAGCGAAGGCGCCCAAGCCGGGCGCCCACGAGATCCCGGCGCCCGGCGGGCTCAAGGACAACCGCACGCCGGGCGCCCGCACGCCCGAACCGAAGAAGAAGCGCACGGCGCGGGCCGACGTCGCGCCGTGCACCCTCGACGGCGTGACCGGACTCTCGCCGGAGCGGTTCGCCGACTTCCTGGCCGACCCGGCCGTCACCGCCGACGGCTGTCTGCGCACCCTCGTGTGGACCTGGGACCCGCGGCTCGCCCCCGTCATGTCGGACGCACACGTCCAGGCCGTCTCCAGCCGCATCGCCCGCCTTGCCCCCGCCCACGACGGCAAGAACGGCAGCAACCTCCTGGAGCTGCTCACCTATCTGCACGCCGTCGCCTACCAGGACTTCTCGCACGACGAGATCGACGTGACCGACGGCCCGACCGTGGACGCGATGCGCCGCGCCGTCGCGGCCTTCGGCTCGGCGGGCCGCACCTTCGACGTGACCCGGACCAACGCCGACTCGCTGCGGGAGGCGCTCTACGCGGCGAGCGCCCCGGGGTTGCGGCAACACCAACTGCCACTGATCAAGCGGGTGTTGTCGACCATGGACGCCGCTCACGCGGAGACCGCGAAGGATGCCGCCTGGGGCGGGTCCGCGCTCGCCGCGCTCTCCCTGAGCTACCTCGGCGTCTACCCCGGCAATCAGGACGCCGCCTTCCACGCGGCGGTCAAGGCCGACCCCTCGTACCGTGCCGCCTTCAAGGCCTTCGCCACCTACACCCTCCTCAAGGGCACCGGCAACGCCTGGGTGGTGCGGGACGCGCTGAGCGAGTACGGGCGGTTCGGCCAGATCGACGGGCTCACCGGCGAGATCGTCCCCGGACTCGGCGGCCTCGTGGCCGTCACCGCCCGCAACTTCGGTGAGGGCAGCGCCCCTTGGGCCAAGGTCGCCACCTGGCTGAACGAGTTCGACGCCTGTGCGCCGTACAAGGTGTGCAAGGCCGACATCGAGCGCCGCCTCTTCCCGCAGACCTATACGTACGACAAGGGCGGCATGAAGGTGCGCACGTCCCTCGACCGGGGCACCGTCGACCAGCTCTACTACGCGAGCAAGCAGGTCAAGGCGCACTTCCACCGGGTCGTCGGCACCGAGGAGCCGCTCGCCGGTGACCCCAACACCGGTCTCACGACAGTGCTTTACGCCTCGCGCGCCGACTACGAGAACTACCACCCGCTCCTCACCGGGATGGACACGAACAACGGCGGCGTCTACATCGAGCGCGGCGCGACCTTCTACACCTATCAGCGGCGCGTGCCGCAGGACTCCACGCTGACGCTGGAGGAGCTCTTCCGCCACGAGTACACGCACTACCTCAACGGCCGCTGGGCGGTACCCGGCTTCTTCGGCGAGGGACCGTGGTACCAGGGTGACCGGACCACCGCGATGGACGAGGGGACGGCCGAGTTCTTCGACGGCGCCACCCGCGACGACGGGATCAAGGTCCGTAAGTCGCTGGTCCAGGGCATCATCGACGATACGGCGAACGGCGGCCCGCGGATGACCGTGGACCAGCTGCTGCACGCCACGTACGACGGCGACGGCTTCCGCTTCTACGACTACGCGGGGACGTTCTTCGAGTTCCTGTGGACCGAACGCCCCGCGCTGCTCCAGGAGATGTACCGCCTGCTGCGGGCCGACGACCCGGCGGGCTTCGACGGCTGGCGCGCCCGGCTCGGCAGGGACGGCGGGCTGCAGAGCCGGTACGACGCCTTCCTCGACAAGCAGATCGCGCACGTCGACGACCTCTTCGTGCCGGACACGACGTACGTGCCGGTCGGCGAGTTGCGCGACACCACCGCCGAGCAGGTGCGGGCCTCCTTCGCGGCCACCACGGGCATCGCGCCCGCCTGCCGCTCGAACGGCGCGCCGGAGCGGCCGCGGTACACCTGCACGGGACGGATCACCGCGAACCTCGGCGCGTCCGGGGACCCGGACGCCGTGTTCGAGGACATGTCGGAGACGGTCGACTACTTCGTTCTCGACCGGTCCGCGTCGGGTGACAACAACCTGGCCGACATGAACTGCTCGTTCGGCACGGTGGAGATCTGGTCCGACGGCCGCGCGGGCAGCGCGGACTTCAGCTGTGACGGGCCGCTCAAGGGACAGCTCAAGGGACAGCTCAAGGGGCAGCCGAAGGGGTGAGGGAGCGGGCCTCCGGACCGTCCGTCGTCGGGCAGACGAGGGCTCCGGAGGCCCCCCGTGGCGGGGCGCGGTCAGGCCGCGGTCAGCCCGCGGCGCCCGCGAGCAGCTCCGCCGCCGCGATGCCCGACACCCGGGTGGCGCCGTGCGTGACGAGATGGGTGGCGCCGAACGCATTGCCCACGGGCACGCCCATCTCCACGACCAGGGCATCCGGGCGGCAGCGCAGGATCCGGTTGAGGGTGTCGGTCATCCAGCGGTGCCGGGCCGCGTCGCGGACCACGACGACCAGGGCCCGGCCCGTCGCCGGGGTCAGGACCTCCCGGTCCAGGAGGTCCTCGGCGCGGTCGAGTTCGGGCTCCGTCAGACGGACGGACGTGGTGCCCGGGCGCAGGTCGCGCAGGGGGACGGCGACGCCCCAGGGGGTGTGGCCGTCGACGGCGAGGTTCATCGTGGGGGACAGCTCCACGACGTGCGGTGTCCCGGCGAGCGGGAGCGCGGCGTTCGCGGTGCCGGAGCGGTGGCGCACCCGCACGGCGCGGCGCGCCGCGACCAGGCCGATGTCGGAGGGCCCCGCGTCACGGGCCACGGCCCGGGACCGTGCGCCGGACCAGGCGGCGAACTCTTCCACGCGTCTGCTGGCCTCGACGAGCCGGCCCTCGGGGAGCGAGCCGTCGAGCACCGCCTTCACCAGGGCCGTGGAGAGCAGCTCGAACGTCGCTTCGTCGGCGCTCTCGCCGCCCACGCAGACCGCGTCCACGCCCCCGGCGACCGCCTTCACCGTCGCCCCGTCGATGCCGTAGCGGTCGGTGACCGCGCCCATCTCGATGCCGTCGGTGACCAGTAGGCCGTCGAAGTCGAGCTCCCCGCGCAGGAGTTCCACCAGGATGCGATGGCTGAGGGTCGCGGGCAGGTCCGGGTCGTAGGCGGGGGCGAGCAGATGTGCGGTCATGACGGCACGGACGCCCGCCTCCATCGCCGCGATGAACGGCGGCAGCGCGGTGAGCGCGATCTCCTCGGCGGAGCCCTGGACCTGCGGCAGGCCGTAGTGCGAGTCGACGACCGTGTCGCCGTGGCCGGGGAAGTGCTTGGCGCAGGCGGCGACTCCGGCCTGCTGCAGACCGCGGATCCAGGCGGCGGTGTGCCGGGAGACGACGTCGGTACGGGAACCGAAGGAGCGCACGCCGATCACCGGGTTGAGCGGGTTGGAGTTGACGTCGGCGCTGGGCGCGAAGTTGAGGGAGATGCCGGCGGCGTGCAGGTCGCGGCCGATGTCGTGGGCGACACGCTCGGTCAGGTCGATGTCGTCGACGGCGCCGAGGGCCAGGTTGCCGGGCCGGGACGAGCCGGTCCAGGCCTCCAGGCGGGTCACGTCGCCCGCCTCCTCGTCGATGGCGACGATCAGGTCCGGGTTCTCCGCGCGCAGGGACGTGGTGAGCCGGGCGACCTGCTCGGGCGTCTCGATGTTCCGCGAGAACAGCACGACGGAGCCCAGGCCCTCGGCGATCCTGCGGAGCAGCCAGCCGGGGGCCGTGGTGCCCTCGAAGCCTGGCTGTAGCACGGAGTTGGCGAGGTGCTCCAGAGTCGGGTCACTGCTCGGTGCCATGGCGCGACCTCCGAAGTTGCGGGTACGGGCTGAATGCGGGTGCGTGGCTCGTGGTGGAGCGGCAGCGGTGCGTGGAGCGGCAGGCGGTGCATGGAGCGGCAGACGGTGCGTGGGGCGTACGGTGCACGGAGTATGGGGTGAGACTCCTGCCCATTGGTCCAGGCCAATCGGATAGTGGATATTGGCTCGTACCGAACAGGGCTGTCAAGGCGTCCGAACCGGTCGAGCCGGGCGATTCCGCCATGACGGGGCGCGAGTTGGGGAATCCTTGGGACTTCCGCTGGTCGCATCCGGTGAAGGGGAGAGGCTCATGCGCAGGTACGAGCTCGTCGGCAGACGCGACATCAGGCTGGTGACCGACGTCGCGGTGCCGGAACCAGGACCGTTGGAGGTACTCGTCAGGGTGCGGGCCTGCACGGTCTGCAACCGGAGCGACCTTGCCTACTTCCACTATCACGGGCTGCGGGAGCACTGCTCCCAGGGCTGTTTCGGCCATGAGGTCGCCGGGGTCGTCGAGGCGACCGGGGCGGGTGTGCGCCGTGTCGTGCCCGGCCAGCGAGTCTTCGTACGGACGCCGCTCACCACCGGGTACGCCGACTTCGCGCTCGCCCGCGAGGTGGCCGTGGGCGCCCTGCCCGACTCCGTGCCCTACGAACAGGGCGCGATCCTGCAGCTCCTGCCGCTCGCCGTGCACGCCACCCGGGGCATCCGCCTCGGCGACCGGGTCGCGATCGTCGGGCAGGGACCCGTGGGGCAGCTGGCGCTGCGGGTCGCCGTGGCGCGCGGCGCCGCCGAGGCCGTCGCCGTCGACCTCGACGACTGGCGTCTGGAGCGGTCCACCGCCGCGGGCGCGGACGCGGTGCGCCGGGTGGACGGCAGCGCGGAACAACTGGCCGCCGTCGGCGCGGACTTCGACGTGGCCGTGGACGCCGTCGGCACTCCCACGACCCTCAATGCCTGCGTCGGGCTCGTCCGGCAGAACGGCCTCGTCGTCCTCCTCGGCACGCACCACGTGGACACGCACGTCACCCTCGACCTGGTCACCTGGGAGCGCAAGGGCCTGCGGGTGCACAGCTCCGCCGAACCCCTGGACACCGCGCGTGCGGAGGCGCTCGCCGTCGCCGAACGCCTCGCCCACCGCCGCACCGACGCCCTGCGCCTGCCCGACCTGCTCACGCACACCTATCCTCTCGACGAACTCCCCAAGGCCATGGAACAGCTCTCCGCCAGCCGCTCCCTCTACCCGGACGCCGAGCAGGCCCCCTACGACGGCCCGCCGCCCGAGACCCTGAAGGTGGCGATCGTCCCCTGAGGTGGAGCATCGCCGGATACGGCGACATCGTGACCCGTCGCGTGCTGCCCGCCCTGCACGCGCTCGGCGAGGAGCCGGTGGCCCTCTGGGGCCGTGACCCGCGCCGCGCCGCGCGCACCGCCGAGCGGTACGCCGTCGCGCGCTCCGGGGGCGACCCCGACGTGCTCCTGGCCGACGTGGATGCCGTGTACGTCGCCACCCCCGTCGTGGGCCATGTGCCGCTCGCCCAGGCCGTGTTGGCGGCCGGTCTGCCCGTCCTGATCGAGAAGCCGCTCGCGGGCGGCCTGGGGACCGGCGGGGCGCTCGACACGGCGGGACCGTGCGCGGGTGTCGCCTACTACCGCAGGCTCGCCCCCGCCGTGCGGCGGCTGCGCCAGGAGCTGGAGGGCTGGACGCCCGAACGGGTGGAGGTGCGCTTCCGGTGCGCCTTCGCGCCGGGGCCCTACGACCCGATGCGCTGGCGCACCGACCCCGCCGTATCGGGCGGCGGAGTCCTCGCCGACGCCGGAAGCCACCGGATCGACCTGCTGCTCCATCTGTTCGGACGGCCGTACGAGATCACGGCCCGGCTCGGCGGGCGCTTCCCCCGCGGAGCCGAGCGGCAGGCCGAACTGGCCCTGCGCTGGCGGTCGGGGCTGCGGGCGCACTGCCTCGTGGAGTGGGGGGACGGGCCGCCCGTGGACCGGATGCGGCTCACGGGCGGCGGCCGGACCGTGACGCTGGACCCGCTCGACTCGGGGCGCGTGGAAGGCGCCGCGGGATCACGGGTGGCGGGCGCTGCGGGATCACGGGTGGCGGGGGATGCTGGATCACGGGTGGCGGGCGATGCTGGATCAAGGGTGGCGGGCGACGCGGGATCACCGGCGCCGCTCTTCCTGCCGCCCGCCGCCAACCCGCACCAGCCGCTGCTCGCCGACTTCGTGGCCGCCGTCGCGACCGGCGCCGACCCGGTCTGTCCGGTGGCCGAGGCCCTGCTGGTCGACGACGTGATCGTCGCGGCGGAGCGCTCGGATGCCGCAGGCGGGCGGGCGGTGCGGCCCTGGGGCTGAGTGGCTCCGGGGCTGCGTGGCTCCGGGGCTGAGCGGTCAGGTGGCGGCGAGAAGGAGGTCCTCTCCGCTCGACGGGTGGAGGCCATCGGTGCGACCGGCGAAACAGCGCTCGGCGAGCGAGGGCCCCGACACATGCCGTGGGTCGGCGAAGCCCGCTGCGCGGGCGAGTGTCAGCATCGCCTGCGGCGTGTAGGAGCTGACGAAGGGCGTGCCGGACAGCCGTGCGCTGTCCGCGCACGCCGAGAGCGCAGGGCGCTCGGCCGCGTCGATGAGGTCCGTCGGCAGCAGGAAGGTCATGGCGAGCGTGGAGCCGGGGGCGAAACTCGCGACCTGGCGGAGGGTGGCCGCGGTGGCGCCCTCGCTGACGTACATGCTGACGCCGGTGGAGACGACCACGGCGGGGCGGGCCGGATCGAAGGAGGCGGCGGCCAACTGCTCGGTCCAGGGCGCGTCGGCCTCGAAGTCGACGGGCACCAGGTGCAGGCCGTCGGGGATGCCGTAGCCGAGTGCGGCCAGGCGCCGGCGCTTCCAGGCCTGCGGTCCCGGGCGGTCGACCTCGAAGACCCGCAGACGGGACGCCAGTTCCGGCTCGCGCTGGACGAAGGTGTCAAGGCCCGCGCCGAGGATGACGTACTGGGAGACGCCACGGGCGGCCTGCTCGGCGACCAGGTCCTCCACGAAACGGGCGCGGGCCAGGATCGCCGCCCGGAACGTGCTGGTGGCCCGCGGGTCCATGTCCGGGCGCTCCCGCCAGGCGTCGTCCGGGTCCGCGAGCCGCAGCCCGATCTCGTCCTCGAACACATGCGGCGGCGGGTCGACCTGGAGGTGCATCGCCCGCCACAGCGCGGTCCGTACGGCAGTGCTGTCCGGCATCATCATCTGCTCATCCACCATGGTGTTCCCAACGAGACACCGGGCCCGACCGTGACGGCGCGCTCAGGCCCCGTCGTCTGCCGACCACGGCCGCAGCCAGCGAGGGTCGGGGGTGTCTCCCGAACGGACGAAGCGGGCGTCGACGGACAGCCGCATGGCGTCCGTCGTCGTGTCCAGGGACGCGTGGATGACGTGGGGCACGTGCACCAGCACGTCGCCCGCGGAGAAGTCCGCGTACAGCCAGCGGCGGCCGAGCGTGCGGGCGGTCAGCTCCAGATCGTGGCAGATCTGGCGGCGGTCGCCGGGGCGGTCGGTGACGTCGCGCAGCGGCGCGTACTCCTCGGGCGACAGCCGGTGGGAGCCCTCCAGGTAGACCAGGGCGCCGGTCTGCGGCGGGCAGTCGCCGACGGGGATCCAGAACGTGACGACGCGTGGTGAGCCCTCGTCCATGTAGTCGTGGTCGACATGCGCGCGGGAGGCGCGCCGGGTGCCCCGGTGGAAGTGGCGCAGGATGCGGCGCGGCAGCATCCCCGCCTTGCCGTCCAGGAGTTGGCAGGCGAGATCGGCAAGGACGGGATTGCTCACGAAGTGGGCGAAGGGGGCCGAGCGCACGAACGCGTAGGCCGGATGCCCCGCCACGCCGTGCTCGGGCACGTCCGCGGGCACCTGTCCCGAGAAGACGCCGTCCTCCGGTCCTGTGCCGGGGGCCAGCAGGTCCGGCGGAAAGAGCGAGAAGTACCGCCCGCGCAGCCGCAGCACCTCCGCACGGTCGAGCAGCCCCGGCAGATAGAGATGGCCGTCCTCGTGCAGCCGCTCCCGCAGCGCGCCGGGATCTCCCCGTGACAGCAGGTGCGCGCTGGGGCGCAGGGGGCCGAAGAGCTCCGGCGTGAAGGGTATGGGTAAGCCGTTCGATGACAGATTCACGATGGGTGTCCCTCGATCCTTCGGTCAGTAGACGCCTTCCACTGCCTCCTCGGCGTCCGAGGCCTCCTGGAAGGGCCGCACCGCGGCGACTCCGTCCCAGGGGAACCACGGGTGCGGCCCGGTCCTCACCGCGCTGTCCCGCTCCAGGAGATTGGGCAAAAAGAGGTCTTCGAGGAGAGTCGTGGCCCGAATGCGGCCCCGCTGCCCTACCTCGACCTCGCGCCACGGGTCCGCCGGGTCGACGACCTTCAACACCGCGAAGGGCGGCGGCAGATGGTAGGAGTGGCCGGTCCCGCCGTTCCCGTCGGGCACGACGGGCGCGCCCGGCACGGAGTCGGCCTGCAGGGCGTGGCCGACGAGGGTATTGCCGTACGTGTCGATCCACTGCACGCCAGGCAGGTGTTCCTCGTGCAGGAACTCCGCCTCGGCGGCGGTGCACGAGGTGCCCCCGGTGCAGACCGCCCGGATGCCGTAGGTGTGCAGGGGGCGCGGCAGCCGCATCGCGAGTTCCACGAGCAGCCGCGAGGTGGTGAAGAGCAGCGTGGGCCGCTCGGCCGCGAGCAGCGCGAGCGTCTGGTCGATCAGGTGCCCGGTGTACGCGTCGGCGGCGCCGCCCGAGCGCAGCGCGGCCTTCACCCAGCGCGGATCGAAGTCGATGGCGTGCACGGCGCCGCGCCAGCTGTCCGCGAGCCCCTCCACGAAGTGCCCGTACGCGTGCGGGCCGCCCGGCGTCATCGCGAGCACGTCGCCGTTCGCCACTCCGCGCGCCGCAAGCACCGTGCGGTAGATCTCCACGTCGTACGCGAGGCGCGTGACGTTGACGATGCGGCACGGCGCGCCCGTCGTGCCGCCGGTCTCGAAGACCCGGAAGGGCCTGTCGCGGTAGCCGCGCGGGTACAGGTCGCGGGCCTTCGCGGCGCGCAGTTCGGCCTTGTCGAAGAGGCCGAAGCGGTCGAGGGAGGCGAAGCCGTCGATGTCCCGTACCGGGTCGAAGCCGAGCTTGTCGCGGCGATCCAGCCAGAAGCGGCTGCCGGTCTCCGGGTCGAAGTGCCAGCGCATCATGCGGCGCGTCCAGGTGTCGAGGTCGACGCCGAGTTCCGGGACGTGTGCGCGCAGCGTGTCGTGCAGCATGCCGAGGGCGGTGGTCATGCGGGCCTCACTTCGCTGGGCGGTACACGAACAGGGACTCGGCGGTGATGGCCCGCGTGGCTTCGGGGGACGCGCTCAGGACGGCGGCGAAGGGGAAGGGGACCTCGTGTCCGATCAGGGGGTGGGAGGTGTCCGTGGTGTGGCTGTTCAGGAGGGCCAGTTGTGGCCTGGCGTACGCGTCGCTCGCGGCGCTGTGCGCGACGGGCGGCAGGCGGGTGAGGACGCGGTCGCCGGGGCGCAGGCCGTCGCTGACGGTGCGCGCCGCGCGCTCGGCCGCGCCGGGCTCGCGGAAGGCGGTCAGCGGCCACTCCCCGTCGGGCGGGAGCGCGTCGAGGGCGGCGGCCAGGGCCAGTGCCAGGGGTTCGGCCGCGCCGGGTTCCTCGCAGAGGACGGTGCGTACGTTGCTGCAGAACCGCCCGGAGTCCGCCGCGACCAGCGGAAGGAGCCACGACACGGCGTCGTCGACCGGCATGCCCGGGGGCACCAGGGCGCAGCCCCGGCCGGGACCGTGCAGCGTGAGCCCGGGGGAGTCGCGGACCGACGCGGCGAGCCCCGCGCCGCCGTACACGACCTGCCGGTCCGTGAGCCGCAGCAGTCCTTTCAAGGCCTCCTGGGCCGCGGGGTACAGGCCGAGGCGGGCCGGGGGCCAGCCCGCGGCGAGCAGGGCGGCGACGAGGCGGGCGGCCGAGAGGGGTTCGCGTCGGCTCGGGCGCACCCAGACGCCGGCCGAGCGCTCCGCCTGGTCGCAGACCGACTCCAGGCAGGTGAAGGTATTGCCCGGCAGCGCGACCAGGGCGAGGCGACCGTCGGCTTCGGGGGGTTCGGCCCGTTCGAGCAGGCCGTCACGGAGCATCGCGCACCACCGGTCGACCAGCGGGCGCGGCAGCCCCGCGCTCTCCCACAGCACCGCGCGGAACTCCTCGGCACTCTGCTCGCCGACACCGCCCACGGTGAGGGTCGCGCGGTCGAACAACTCCACGGCGGTGAGCAGGAGTTCGCGGCGGCCGGGGAGCGGCGGCAGGCCGGAGAGCGTGCTGTCCCACCAGCGGCGGTCCGCGTCGGCGACGATCTCCGGCACCAGGGAGAGTTCCCGGCCCCGCGGTCCGGGCAGGGGAGCCCGGTCAAGGGACGACCGCCACTCACCCCTGCGGAACGCACGGAGCAGCGCGGTCACGGCAGCTCGCTGCGGAGCGCGGCGGCCACCCGTATCTGCTCGGCCTCGGTGAGGGACGGGTACAGCGGCAGGGCGACGTGGTGCCGTGCGAACCAGCGGGCCCGCTCGAACGGGCCCTCCCCGGCGCCCTGTTGGCGCTGCGAGGCGAAGTGGGGATGGTCGCACAGCAGATGGTCGTAGACCTCACCGGCCAGGGACACGCCGTGCCGCTCCCGCAGCCGCTTCTTGAGGAGTGGCCGGTCGAGGGGCCCGTCCGGGTCGAGGTAGACGAGGTACTTGTAGAAGTTGCTGCCCGCTGCCTCGGGCACGGTGTGCGGCCGGACGCCCGGCACCTCCGCGAGCAGCGCGTCGTACCGGGCGGCCAGCGCACGGCGTGCCGCGAGCGTGCCGGAGAAGCGCTCCAGGTCGACCGTGCCGACGGCGGCGTGCAGTTCACTCAGGCGCCAGTTGCCGCCGGGCCGGTCGTGCAGCGTGGAGCCCTGGGCGCTCTTGCCGTGGTCGCGCCAGCGCCGCACCTGCTCCAGATCGTCCGCCGACGGGGCGCAGACCAGTCCGCCCTCGCCGCTGACGGCGACCTTGGTGGGGAAGAAGGAGAAGGCGCCGAACCGGCCGAAGCTCCCGGCCGGGCGCCCGTCGAGGGTGGCGCCGAGGGCGTGCGCGGCGTCCTCCACCACGGGGACGCCACGGTCGCGGCAGTGTGCGAGCACCTCTTCCAGTGCGGGCGAGACGATGCCGCCGATGTGCACCGGGAGGACGGCGGCGGTGTCGGGGTGCCGGTCGAGGGCGGCGCGCAGGGCGTCCGGGTCCATGCCGAGACCGTCGAGCTCGATGTCGACGAAGCGTACGGCCGCCCCGGCGCGGACGGCGGCGGCCGCCGTGGCGAAGAACGTGTTGACCGGTACGAGCACCGTGCGCTCGGCCACGCCGATGATGCGCAGCGCGATCTCCAGTGCGGCCGAGCCGGAGGCGACCGCCGCCGTGTCCGCGCCGGTCCAGGGCCGGGCGAGCTCCTCGAAGCGGGCCACCTGCGGGCCCTGCGTCAGGATGCCGGAGGCGAGCGCGGCGTCGACGCGGTCGAGCACGGCGCGCCGGTCGGAGACCTCGAAGTGGATGCGCTGGGCGGGTACTTCGGCCCCGGCGGCAGGTGGCGGGGCAGCGGAGAGGGTCGGTTCGGGCAGCGTGCGGGTGAAGAAGTCCGCCGCGTGGCCGACGTGGGTCCCGTGCCCCATGGGGAGCCCGTGGATCTCCGCCTCGGCACCGACGGCCGCGTACGTCTCGCGCACGCTGTCGGCGGCCGCCCGCGCGTCGGCCGGTTCCAGGTAGGAGTCGGCCGTGCCGTACTGGAGCTGGAGCGGGGCCGGGGCGAGGGCGCCGTACAGGTCGGGCAGGTCCGCGTACTCTAGGATGCCCGGGAGCACCGCCCCCTCGTACCCGGTCAACAGCCGTTCGTACAGGGCCGGATAGCTGCCCACGTGGCTCGCCGCGCAGAGCGGGATGCCCCGGCGCTCGGTGAGCAGCGCCGTGTGCAGGGCGACCGCCGCGCCCAGGCTGTGGCCGAAGAGGCCGACGCGGCGCGCGTCGACGAGCGGGTGTGCGGCGAGGACGTCAAGGGCGCCCAGGGCGTCGCCGGTGAGGGCGCCGAGCAGGGAGCGGCCGGTGAGGGCGAACGCGTGGGCGAGCAGCGCCCCTTCGTCCCGGCCCGCCCTGCGGGCGGCGTCCATGGCGCCGCCGATGCCGTGGTCGAAGGAGAGCGTGACGAAGCCGGCCCGCGCCAGGTGCTCGGCGACATTGCGGTCGGGGTGGTCGGGCGGGACGTCCCCGGTGAGCTGGTCGAGCCGCGCGTTCTTGCCGCCGAGTACGAGGACGGCGGGGCCGGGCGGGCCGGGCGCGGTGTCCGGCGGTGCGAGGAGGGTGCCGTGGAAGGAGCCGCGTACGGGGGATTCGAACAGGAGCCGCTCGTGGTGGAGGCCGTCGCGCGCCGAGACGGTCGACTCGGCGATGACGAGCGGGGCCCGCTCCACGCGGGCAAGGCGCTCGACGACGGCACGGACCCGGCGGGACCGGGCCGCGTGCTCGTCGGCGCTCTTGGCGTGCCGCAGGGCGGGCTCGGCGGCGAGGAGTCTCTGGAGGTGACGTAGCTGCATGCGCGTTCAGACGAACTCGCCGTGCAAAGTGCTCGGCACTTCCAGCGCGTAGGCGTCCAGGGCCTCGTCCAGTTTGATCTGGCCGCGTTTGAGGAGTTCCAGGAGTTCGTTCTGCGGACGGTAGAAGCAGGATTTGCAGAGGTCGGTCCTGCGCGGGTTGGACGCCTCCCACTCGGCGCGCGGTCCGCCTTCGAGGACTTCCGCATATCCCTGTTCGATGACGTTGCCGATCAGATAGCGGCTGTTGAGATGCACCTGCGGGCACGGATAGAGATTTCCGTCGGCCCCGACGGCCGTGACGAAACGGCTGTAGTGGCAGCGCTCGAAGTCGCCCTCGACCTCTTCGACCTGGTCCATCGGGCCGCGGTCGAGTTTCGGCACCGACACCTCGAAGGCGTCGGTGGAGTATTCGGCAGCGCGGATGAGGGACTCGGAGATCTCCGGCATCACGGTTTCGATGGTCTCGTGCCCGAGTGCGCTGTAGAACTCGGGTTCGAAGCGCACGTAATGTGCTCCGGACTCGTGGGCGATACGGGCCGCCTCCGCGATCTCCCGGTAGTTCTGCAGGGTGATCACGTAGTTGAAGCCGATGCGGAAGTCGGGGTCGACGGCCCGCTCCCTGAGCTTGCCGACGGACCCGATGAACTTCGAGAACGTCTGCTCGCGGTCCCGCGTGATGTCGTCGAAGGTGGCTTCCGTGCCGGCGTTCAGGCCGATGCGGACCCAGGTGTGCGTTTCGGCGACGCAGTCGGCGACCTTCGGGCGGCCGAGGCGCGAGCCGTTGGTGATCAGCCCGATCCGCAGCCCGGCCGTGTGCCCGGCCCGGCAGATGTCCGCGTACCCGGGGTGGATGGTGCACTCGCCGCTGCCGCAGAAAGTGACCGCGCGGCCGTCGTTCGCGGCGAATTCACGGAGGAGTGTGACCGCTTTGTCGGTGGCGATCGAATCCTTGAACGAGAACAGGTCGTAGAACTGCTCTTCGTTGGGGGAGTGGAAGTTGCAGAAATTGCACCGCATGTTGCAGGCGCCCATGATGCCGATCCGCATATGGACCGGTTTGATCTCCTGGTCCGCCACGAAACGCCGCAGCAATTCGCCGTGGGCGAGGACCTTCTGGGGCGAGTGCGCCTGGTCGAGGCTGACAATTGGCAGACCTTCGCGATTTTGGGGGGCTGCCATCCCGATTTCGCCTACACCTGGTGTGCTGTTCACGAACCCCCCACGCATGGTCGATGTGCGGTGACGTTGTTCGAGCGTAATGCGGTTATTGGCAACGCTAGGGAGCGCCAGAAGTGCTGTCAATGGGTCTAGACAACCGGGTAGTTGATGGCGGAATCAAGCACCCCGGTCTGTTGGAAAGTCCGTCCGCCGTGGTAGCCGGGGGCGGCTCCGCGCCCGGTGTTCAGGCCCGTACCGGACCTCTTCGGTGGCCGCCTGTCTCGCAGGTGGAGCGCGGCGGGCTCCGGGGCGACGGGGCCGTGGGGGCGGGCGGCTGTGCACACCCGGAGCGCATATGCCTGTTCGGCCGTCAAGAGGCGGAAACACGTCTCCTGCGACCCGCGAAGGCACACGTGGGCCGGTGGGGGTGGGGCTGGCGGGGCTGGTGGTTCCGGCGGGGCAGATGAGTTATGGGGCCGCCGCGTCGTACGGGATGAGCTAGGGCACGTCGGCGGCCGCCGCGGGCAGCGCGTCGAGGGCCGCCCGGCGCACGTCGTCCAGGGGGGAGGCGATGCCCTGCGCGGACGAGGGCCTTGGCGGCCGGCGCGTCGGGCTCGCTGAGGAGTCTTAGGACCAGGTGTTCCGTGCGGACCTCGTCGTGGTGGGCGGATTTGGCCTCGTTGTGCGGGGCCAGCGCGACGTTCCTGGCCCGCGGGGTGAAGCGGCTGAAGCCCTGGCTGGGGTCGAGACCGGAGGTCTCGTCAGCGCCGCGCCTGGTCGACGAAGTGGCCGATGAGGTGATCGGCCACTTCGCCCAGGTGGTCGGCGGCGACGACCGCGTCGGAGAGCTGGTGCGCGTCAGGGACTGCGGATCAGGGGATGTCCGCCCGGAACTTCTTCGTGAGATCGGCGCCACGGATCACGTCGGCGGAGTGGTACTTCAGCCCCCACGCGTCGATCACCGAACCGTCGCCGAACATGCAGGCGGCAACGGCCTTCGACGGGGACGTCTCCCCCTTGGGCGCCCAGCCGCCCCCGTCCGTCGCCTTCGGGCCGTACATCGCGGTGCCGTTGAGCGACTGGCAGTAGCCGATGGACGGGTTGCCGGGGTGGCCGCCCGGGTCGGCCGGCTTGTGGATGTAGGCCAGCGCCGCGAGCGTCGGCTTGCGGGCGGCCAGGGTGTCCGCGCCGATCATGATCTTCGTGCCGTCCTTCGCGGTGAAGGTGCACATCTCCCGCTCGCCGCCGAGCTGGACGATCTGTGTGCCGGTCTTCGTGTAGTACGGCACCTGGACCTGCGCCTTTCCGCCCTCCTTGGCGCACCAGGAGGCGGCGGCCGACCGGTGTCCCGCGGACTGTGCGGCGGTGGGGCTGTCGGCGGCGCCTGCCGCCGCGCCGCCCGCCGAGAGCAGCAGGGTGACGCTCGCGACGATGGCGTGGGAACGCTTCACGATTCCTCCGGGGTGTGGGGTCTGACGGGGTGTGGGGTCCGACGTGCCGGTGCAGGGTGCACGGACTCATCCTCGGGAGGCCGTCGCCGCAGATCAACGCGTGTGCGCCGCTGGGTCGGCGCCCCGCGTGACATCGACGCGATCAGCGCTGCCGCACGCCCGTGACGTGGGGCTATGAGGGGCGAGATCCGGCCAGTAACACGCCAGTAACAGGCCGCCCGGCGGCGAGAGTTAGAGTGCTGCGCTCATGGGCGTACTTCACATCCGACTGCTCGGCGGCTTCCGGACCGAGCGTGTCCAGGGCCTGCCGCCCGCCGCGCGGTGGACGCGGCCGGGCGCCCGCACCCTGGTGAAACTGCTCGCGGTCACCCCCGGGCACCAGTTGCACCGCGAGCGCGTCATGGCGGTGTGCTGGCCGTACGCCGAACTCGGCGCCGCGCAGCGCAATCTGCGGGTCGCCCTGCACACGGCCCGGCACGCCCTGGAGCCCGAACTCGCCGCCAGGGCCCCGTCCTCCTACCTGGTCGCCGACGGGTCCCTGCTCCGCCTGGTGCCGGACACCGTCCGCATCGACGCCGACCGGGCCGAGGAACTCGCCGAACGAGCCCTGAGCGTCGGCGCCGCACCTGAACTCGCCCGAGCCTGGGCCGAGTTCACCGGTGAACTGCTGCCCGAGGACCGGTACGCCGCCTGGGCCGAGCCCCGCCGCGCCCGCCTCGCCGACCTCCGCGACCGGGTGGGCCTCGCGCTCGCCACGGCGCGGCTCGCCGAGGGGTGCCCCGAGGAGGCGGCCGCCACGGCGCGACGGCTCGTCGAGCAGGCCCCCGCGGACGAGCGCGCCCACCGCGTCCTCATCGAGGCCCACCTGCGGCAGGGGCGGCACACCGCGGCGGCGCGGCAGTACGAGGAGTGCGCGGCGGCGCTCGCCGCGGAACACGGCACGCGTCCCGCGCCGGAGACGGTGCGGCTGCACCGCGTGGCACTGGGCGGCCGCCCGGCGCCGCCCGGACCGGACCCGGCCGAGGCGGACGCGGCGCACGTAAGGCTCGACTGGGCCCGCTCCCTGGAGCGCTCGGGCCGCTACGACGAGGCGATCCGCGTGCTGCGCGACGCGCTGGCCTCGTACGGGCAACAGGGCCGCGCGGACGCCTGCGCGACGGCGGCTGCCCGCCTCGCGGAGGTCCTGGCCCGGCACCGGACCTCCCGCGAGGCGCACGCGATCCTGGACACCCACCAGCCCACTCCGCACGCTCCGGCAGAGGTGCGGGCGGCGTGCCGGATGGCCCGCGCGATGGCGCTGTTCCACGAGGGCGACTACGAGGCGGGACTGGGGTCGGCCCGCGAGGCACAGGAGCTGATCGAGGGCGCGGAGGGCGCGGAGGGCGCCGTGCCGGGGGACTCCGACGGTGGCGGGCACGGGGCACGTCTTGCCGGGTTGCTGGCGCGGGCACTGGCCCAGCAGGCCACCTGCAACGGCCTGTTGGGGAGGTTCGACGACGCCGTGGAACCGGCCGAGCGGGCCCTCGCCGCCGCCGAGCGCAGCGACGACCCCGCCCTGCTGGCGACCGTCCTCTCCGTGCTCCGCGAGAACGACCGCCGCGCCGGACGGTACCGGCAGGCCGTGGCCCACGGACGGCGCGCGCTCGCCCTTGCCGAGCAGCAGGGCCGCCCCACCGCCACCGCCTTCGAGCGCGCCAACCTCGCCGAGCTCCGGCTTCTGCTCGGGGACACCGACGAGGCCGACCGGCTCGCCCGCGCCGCCGTGGAGCTGGCCGAACCCTTCGGCGGCACCGTCCTGGCCTTCGCGCTCACCGCCCTGGCCAGGGTCCGCATGGCGGTGGAGCCGGAGGCGGCCGATGCGCTCCTTGACCGCGCGGAACGCTGTGCCCGCGCGGGCGGTCACCGGCAGGCCGTGGACGAGGTGCACGCCGCCCGCGCCGAGCGGGCCGCTGTGGTCGAAGCATGACGGGGCTACAGGGCTCGGCCACACCCGGATCACGCGCACTGTGGTGCCCTCAACCATGGGAGGACCCGCCACCCACTCTCTAGCGTGACGGGCATGACGAGCGAAACCCCCGCACCCGCAGGCCCGCAGCGCGCCGACGGCGTCGACCTCACCGGCCGCACCGCCCTGGTGACCGGCGCCGGGAGCGGCATCGGGCAGGCCTGCGCCGAGGCGTTCGCCGCGGCCGGAGCGCATGTCCACGTCGTCGACATCGACGCGGAGTCGGCCAAGGCGGTGGCCGACGCCGTCGGTGGCGACGCGCACGCCGTGGACCTCACCGACGCGGACGCGATCCCCGGGCTGCCCGCCGACGTCGACATCCTGGTCAACAGCGCGGGCACCCAACACGTCGCCCCCATCGAGGAGTTCGACCCGGCCCGCTTCGAACTGATCCAGCGCCTGATGGTCACCGCGCCCTTCCTGCTGCTGCGGCACTGCCTGCCGCACATGTACCGGCAGGGCTGGGGCCGGGCGGTGCACATCTCCAGCGTGCACGGGCTGCGGGCCAGCCCCTTCAAGTCCGCGTACGTCGCCGCGAAGCACGGTCTGGAAGGGCTCAGCAAGGTCGCCGCGCTCGAAGGCGCCGCGCACGGCGTGACCAGCAACTGCGTCAACCCCGGCTACGTCCGTACCCCGTTGGTCGAGGGGCAGATCGCCGATCAGGCGGTCCTGCACGGCATCGCCCCGCGGGACGTCGTCACGGACGTCCTGCTTGACCGCTCCGCGATCAAACGCCTCATCGAACCCGCCGAGGTCGCCGCCGTCGCCCGCTGGCTCTGCTCGGCGCACACCGCGTACATCACCGGCGCCTCGCTGCCCGTGGACGGCGGCTGGGGGGCCGGCTGAACCCTCCCCGGGGTCCCCGAGGAAAACCCTGGGTTCGGGGGCCGCGCGCGATGGTTGAACCCCGGAACCACCGGCTCACCGACCTGGCGTTCGAGGCCGTACGTCCCGTACGCCCCGCCCGTCCCGCCGACCCCGGTCGCCCACCCCGGCACCCGCCCCCGGACCCCAGGGTTTTCACGGTCGCCCCCGCCCGCGTACGGGGCCAAGGTGTACCCACGGTCGCGGAGACGCGGCGGACCTGAACACCGGAATGGGGGAGCTGGACCGGTGATCCGGACGTACTACGGGGGTGTACGCACGGAGGGTCTGTCGTGGATCGGGGGAGCGACCGTCGCGAGGGCGGGGGACGGGGGTGCCCGGAGGCACCCCCGTTCGGGTGCCGGACGTAGCCGGGACCGGGACGCGCGCTGTTGCTGCTCGTACGGCTGTGGGAGCCGGACGAGGTGCGAGCGGGCCCGGGGCCAGGGCTCTCCGGCCCGACGGTCCGGCCGAGACCCGGACTGCCCCGCCCAGCCCTCTCTCCGGATCCCGCACCCGGCGCCCGTACCGGGCTCAGACCTCCGACACCTCGGGGGCTTCCGCGGCCTGGGCGAGCAGGCGGACCAGCTGCGCCCTGCGGTGCACCCCTTCGAGCTTGCGGTAGATGTTGCTCAGGTGGAACTCGACGGTCTTCACGCTGAGGAAGAGCCGCTCCGCCACCTCGTGGTTGGTGAGCCCCCTGCCGACCACAAGGGCGACCTGCAGCTCCTGCGGGGTCAGCCGCTCCAACGGGCCGCGTTCGGGCTGCACTTCGGTGCCGCCCGCCGCGTGCAGTTCCGCCGCCACCCGTGCCGCCCACCCCGTCGCCCCGAGCCGCTCGAACGTGGCGAGCGCCCGCTCCAGGAGGCGCCGGGCCTCGCTGCGCCTGCCCTGCCTGCGCAACTGCTCGCCCCAGGCGAACTCGGTGCGGCCCCGCTCGAAGGGCACCGGACGCTCGGAGAGCAGCGCGAGGGAGCGCCTCATGTGGTGCGAGGCGGCCTCCGGGTCCCCCGGTTCGAGCAGCCCGCGGCACCGGGCCGCCGCGCCCGCCGTGACGGGCCGGTGGCCGCGCCCCGCCTCGTACTCCAGGACGTCGAGGACCTCGCGGGCCTCGGCGGTCCGGTGCAGATGGACGTACGCGTCGGCCAGGTCGGCCGCCCACGTCAGATACAGGCCGTCGCCCCGGCCGTGCCGCTGCGAGAAGGCCCGCACCTCCTCCAGGTGGTGCACCGCCTCCTCGAAGCGCCCGAGGCCCAGTTCGAGCAGGCCGAGGCCGCCGAGCGCCCGTGCCGCGTCCAATTGCAGCTCGGTGGAGGCGGCCCACTCCATGGCCTGCGCCGCGTGCCGCCTGCAGTCCTCCTCGCGGTTGAGCGCGGCCTCGGTCCTGACCAGGGCGGCGAGGCCGCGCGAGACCTCGATGACCTGCCCGGTGGCCTCGGCGAGCCGCACCGCCTCGTCGGCGCTGGCGAGCGACGGCGTCCAGCGGCCCCGCCAGAACTCGACGACCGACAGCGTGCCGAGCAGGTGCGAGAGCAGCCCCACCGCACTGGACCCGCGCGCCGTGTACGCGGCGCGGTCCAACAGGCCGTGCGCCTCGTCGAGTTCCTCCGCCGCGAGGTGGCACAGGCCGCCCACCCCGGCGACCGGATAGGGGAAGGTGGGGTCGGGGGAGGCGAGCGGTCCCGCCAGTTCGCGCAGGAGCGCACGGCCCGCCTCGGCGTCCCCGCCGAGCAGCAGCACCAGGGTGCGCAACAGCCGTACGGGAACCAGCGGTTCGTGCGCGGAGTCGGCCAGCTCCACCGCCGTGGCGGAGGTGCGGTGGGCCGCCGTGAGGTCGCCGATCGCCAGCTCGGTCAGCGCGATGCCGCCGAGCATCACCGCGGCGAGCGCCGGGTCGACCTTCTCCGCCTCGTCGACGGCCGACCTGAGCAGCTCGCGCGAGCGCGTCGGCCGGCCGCGCTGCACGTCCAGATAGCAGCGGAGCTGGCGTATGTCGAGCTGGGTGGCGAGCTGTTCGGCGTGCTCCAGGGCACGGTCCAGGATCGCGGCCGCCTCGTTCAGGGCCCCCGCGGCCTGCGAGGCGCGGGCCGCGCCGAGCAGCCGTTCGGCCTTGCGCTGCCCCTCGGGGGTGAAGCGCGCGGCCCGCTCGTACAGCCGGGAGGCCAAGGGGTAGGCGAGGGTTTCCGGCGCACCGGCGGCGGCGTTCTCCAGGAGGGACGCCACGTGCTCGTCGGGCTCGGCGCCCGAGGCGGCCAGGTGCCATGCGTACTGTTCGAGCGCGGGGGCGGTGGCGCCCTGCAGGGAACGGGCGATGGCGTGGTGGGCCCGCCGCCTGCGGACGGCCGTCGCGCTGTGGTAGACCGCCGAGCGCACCAACGGGTGCCGGAAGGCGTACCCGTCCCGCTCCTCGACGACCAGGCCCGCCGCCTCCGCGGCCTCCAGCGATTCGTAACTGAGCCCGTGCGCCCGCAGCGCCGCCTCGGTGCCCGCCAGGGGCCGTGTGCCGAGGACCGCGAGCAGCAGCATCGCGTCCTGCGCCTCCGAGGGCAGCCTGGCCACGGCGCTGCCGAACGTGTGGGCCAGCATCTCGCCGATGGGCAGGGGCGCTCCGGAGTCTTCGTCGTCGGCGCTGCCGGCGAGGAGCGCGGGCAGCTCGATCAGGGCCAGGGGGTTGCCGCGCGCCTCCGTGAGCAGCCGGGCGGCCTCCCGCTCGGTGAGCTCGGCGGTGCCCTCCTCGGCGATCAGCCGGTGCGCCGACTCGGGGTCGAGGCCGGTGAGGGTGAACGTCTCGATGGAGGCCAGCCGGGAGGCGGCCTCCTCCTGCTCGTCGCGGGCGGTGAACAGGACGACGACGCCCTCGCGGCCGAGCCTGCGGGTGGCGAAGGCGAGCGCGTCCAGGGAGTACGGGTCGAGCCACTGCGCGTCGTCGACGGTGACAAGGACCGGATTCTCCTCGGCGAGCGCGCCGAGCAGGCTGAGCGTGCCCGCGGCCACCGCGAAGCGGTCCTGGGCGACGGCGGGGCCAAGGGCCAGCGCGCCGGTGAGGGCGTCCGCCTGGCGCTCCGGGATGCGGTCGAGGAAGGTCAGGACGGGGCGGAGCAGATCGGCGAGGCCCACGTACGGCAGGTCGGACTCGACCTCGACGCCGCGCGTGGAGAGCAGCAGCAGATCGGCGGCCTGCGCGGCGACATGACTGACCAGGCTGGTCTTGCCGATCCCGGCCTCGCCGCGAATGAGCAGGGCGCCGCTCTCGCCCCCGCGTGCCTTGTCGATGAGAGCGAGAAGACGAGCGCATTCCGCGGAACGCCCAAGGAGCATACGTAAAGCGTACCGGCGGTAGGTGACTTCGGAGAGGGAGGGAAATGGACGTATCTTTTCTTCTCGGGCCGCGCCTCTGTCAACCGCTGCCGCCCCTCGCTACCCTCCGCGCATGATTTCCACGGTGGTCTGGGGCACCGGCAACGTCGGCCGCGCGGCGGTGCGTGCCGTCGAGGCCCATCCCGGTCTGGTCCTCGCGGCGGTGCTCGTGCACGACCCCGCCAAAGTCGGCCGCGACGCGGGTGAACTGGCGGGCATGGGGACGCGGTTGGGGGTTGCCGCGACCGCCGACGTCGACGCGGTCCTGGCCGCCGGGCCGGGCGCGGTGGTCTACGCGGCCTCCGGTGATCTGCGCCCCGACGAGGCGCTCGCCGACGTCGTGCGGGCGGTGCGGGCCGGCGCCGTGGTCGTCACGCCCGCGCTGTACCCGCTCTACGACCAGCGCAGCGCCCCGGCGGAGTTCAGGGACCCGGTGCTCGCGGCCGTCGCGGCGGGCGGCGGCTCGCTGTTCGTCTCCGGCGTGGACCCCGGCTGGGGCAACGACGTCCTGCCGCTGCTGATCAGCGGGCTCGGTTCCACTCTCGACGCGATCCGCTGCCAGGAGATCTTCGACTACTCCACGTACGACCAGGAGGACTCGGTCCGGCACCTGATCGGCATGGGCCACCCGATGGAGTACGAGCCGCTCATGCTCGCGCCCTCGGTCCCGACCATGGTGTGGGGCGGGCAGATACGGCTGATGGCGCGGTCGCTCGGCGTCGAACTCGACGCGATACGCGAGACGTTCGAGCGCCACCCGCTGGACGCCGCGGTGCACACGCGCACGATGGGCGAGTTCGCGGCGGGTACCCAGGGCGCGGTGCGCTTCGAGGTGCAGGGCATCGTCGGGGGCGAACCCCGCATCGTCATCGAGCACATCACTCGCATCCACCCCTCCTGCGCGCCCCACTGGCCCTCGCCTCCGGACGGCGGCGACGGCGCCCACCGGGTGATCATCGACGGCAGGCCGCGCATCGAGGTCACGGTCGCGGCCACCGACGAGGGCGAGAACCGTTCAGCGGGCGGCAACGCCACGGCGGTGGGTCGCCTGGTGAACGCCGTCGACTGGCTGGCGGAGGCCGAGCCGGGCCTCTACGACGCGCTCGACGTCCCGCTGCGCCCGGCGGCGGGCCGACTGGGAAGGAAGTGACCCATGACCGGACCGCTGCGCATCGACATCCCCGAGGGGGAGGAGGCGATCCCGTACGTGTGGGGTGACATGGTGCCCGAGATCGGGACGGCCGCGTCGAACTTCTCGCTCGCGGTGTACGCCCATACGACGCTCGGTCTGCGCGAGTTCGAGGCGGCGCGGCTGCGCGTCGCGCAGATCAACGGCTGTGTGTTCTGCCAGGACTGGCGCACCGAGCGGAACGGGGAGAAGGTCGACGACGCGTTCGCCGACGCGGTCACCCAGTGGCGTACCACCGACGCCTTCGACGACCGCACGAGGCTGGCCGCGGAGTACGCAGAGCGGTACGCCCTGGACCACCACAACCTCGACGACGCGTTCTGGACGCGGATGGCCAAGCACTACAGCCAGGCCGAGATCGTGGAGCTGAGCATGAGCATCGGATCGTGGCTCGCCTTCGGCCGGCTCAATCACGTGCTCGGGCTCGACACCGTGTGCGCGCTGCCCAAGCCCTGACGGCCCTGACGGCCCTGACAGCCCTGACGGCCCGCGGCGGGATCACAGATCCGTCGCGATGATCTTCTCGATGTTCCGTTCGGCGAGCGCCGTGATGGTGACGAACGGGTTGACGCTGGTGTTGCCGGGGATCAGGGCGCCGTCGATGACGTACAGCCCCGGATAGCCGTGCAGGCGCCCGTAGTTGTCGGTGGCCTTGCCGAGCACCGCGCCGCCGAGCGGGTGGTACGTGAGGTGGTCGCCCCAGACCTTGTACGTCCCGAAGAGGTCGGTCCGGTAGATCGTGCCCTCCTTGGCGTTGATCTTGTCGAAGATCGTCTTGGCGGCGTCGATCGACGCCTGCTTCCAGGCGGTCTGCCAGTTCAGCTCGGCCCGGCCGGCCGCCGCGTTCCAGGTGAACTCGGCGCGGTGCGGGGTCTTGGTGATCGACAGGTAGAACGAGGCGTACGTCTCGATGCCGGTGGGCAGCGGCGCGACCTCGGCGAAGGCGCCGCCCGCAGCCCAGTTGTCGATGCCCGCCGTGGGGATGGACGACTGGAGCTTGCCGGTCGGGTCCCACAGGTGGTTGGCGCGGCCGCACATGACGTTGCCGTTGTCGCCCCAGCCCTTGCCGACCTCGCCGTTGAGGCGGGGCAGCGCGCCGGTGGCCTTCAGCTTGACCAGGAGCTTGCTGGTGCCGACGCTGCCCGCGGCGAAGAACACCTTGCCGGCCGTCACGGACTTGGTGGCGGTGGTGTCGCCGCTGGTGTCGAGCTGCTCCATGGTGACCGTATAGCCGCCACCCGCTGCCGGAACGACCGAAGTGACCCGGTGCAGCGGGGAGATGGTGACCCGCCCCGACGCCTTGATGCGGGCGAGATAGGTCTGCTGCAGGGACTTCTTGCCGTAGTTGTTGCCGTACAGGATCTCGCCCGCGAGCGCCGACTTCGGGACGGTGCCCGCCTGCTCCTTCTTCATGTACTCCCAGTCGTACACGTCGGGCACGAAGGTGAACTGGAAGCCGGAGCGCTGGGCGTGCTTGCGGCCGACCCGGGCGTACTGGTAGCACTCGGCCGTCTCGAACCATTCGGGGTCGATGGTGTTCACGCCGAGGCCCGCGTTGGCGCGCGGGTAGTAGGTGCCGTACATCTCTCCCGCGTCGACCGTCGGCAGGACGGCACCGAAGTTCTCGCGCTTCGGCGTGACCGCCATGCCGCCGTTGACCAGTGAGCCGCCGCCGACGCCGCGGCCCTGGTAGACGATGATGCCGCCGAACTCCTCGGCGTCCAGGATGCCGGTGTGCCGCGGGACGTTCTTGTCGATCGGGAAGCCGAGGAAGTTGCTGATCGGCTGCTTGGTCCTGGTGCGGAGCCAGAAGGAGCGCAGGTCCGGCGCCGTGGTGTTGGCGAAGATCTTGCCGTCGGAGCCCGGGGTGTCCCAGGACTTCCCCATCTCGATCATGTGCACGTCGACGCCCGCCTCGGCGAGCCGCAGGGCGGCGACCGAGCCGCCGTACCCGGTGCCGATCACCAGGACCGGCACGTCGGCCCCGTCTGCTACCGGTGCGGCGGCGAGGGTCCCGGCGCGGGCCGGGGTGGTCTGACCGGCCAGCGCGACCGCCCCAAGAATAGAACTCGTTCCTGCGATGAATCTTCGGCGTGACACACCGTCAATCCCGGTGTCACGCGCGGCAGATGCACTCATGTGATCTTCCTCACGTTTGGCTGAATCGAAACGAGTTCTACTGCGGAGCGTGTGTGAAGTCACGCCATACCTGTGAGTAATTTCGAGCCGCCCCGCGCACCCCGGGAACGGCTCGCCGCCCATCGCGCCCGGCCGCGCATGTCGGCCGTGCACACGGCCGGGCGCCGAACCATGGGGCTCCGCCATATACGCCACTGATCTGCGGTTTCCTACCTTGTGCCGGTACGGAAGCGTCCCCGCAGAACACCTGGAAGTGGTGCACATGGCCTCGCAAGGAACCGCTCCGCCCGCCCGCGCCGGCCTCATCCGCATCGTGGCGGCGAGCGTCGTCGGCACCACCATCGAGTGGTACGACTTCTTCCTCTACGGCTCGGCGGCCGCGCTGGTCTTCAACAGCCTCTTCTTCCCGTCGAGCGACCCTCTCGTCGGCACGCTGCTCTCCTTCCTCACCTACGCGGTGGGCTTCGCGGCACGCCCCCTGGGCGGCGTCGTCTTCGGCCACTACGGCGACCGGATGGGCCGCAAGAAACTGCTCGTCATCAGCCTGCTGATGATGGGCGGCGCCACCTTCGCCATGGGCCTGCTCCCCACCCATGCGAGCGTCGGCGTGGGCGCGCCGGTCCTGCTCACCGTGTTGCGCCTCGTGCAGGGCTTCGCCCTCGGCGGCGAGTGGGGCGGGGCCGTGCTCCTCGTGTCGGAGCATGGCGGCGACAAGAGCCGCGGCTTCTGGGCCTCCTGGCCGCAGGCCGGCGCGCCCGGCGGCAATCTGCTGGCCACCGGCGTGCTCGCACTGCTCGCCGCCGTCCAGTCCGAGGAGGCCTTCCTCGCGTGGGGATGGCGGGTGCCCTTCCTGCTCTCCGGGGTGCTCGTGATGATCGGCCTGTGGATCCGCATCTCGGTCACCGAGTCGCCGGTCTTCCTCCAGGCGCAGCGGAAGGCGGAGGCGGCGGCCGCCACGGGGGCCGAGTCGAAGCCGCCCGTGGTCGAGGTGTTCCGCAAGAGCCGGCGCGAGGTGCTCACCGCGATCGGCACCCGCTTCGGCGAGAACATCTCCTACTACATCCTCACCGCCTTCGTCCTCGTCTACGTCACCGTGCACCTGGACCTGCCGAGGAGCGACGCGCTCAACGCGGTGCTCATCGGGTCCGCTGTCCACTTCGTGACCATCCCGCTGTGGGGCGCGCTCTCCGACCGCATCGGGCGGCGCCCGGTCACGATGATCGGCGCCCTGGGGGTGGCCGGCTGGGCGTTCGCCTTCTTCGCGCTGCTCGACACCCGGTCCTTCCCGGTCATCGCGCTCGCCGTCACCGTCGGACTGCTCTTCCACGGCGCGATGTACGGGCCGCAGGCCGCGTTCATCTCCGAGCTCTTCGACACCGAGGTCCGCTACTCGGGCGCCTCGATGGGCTCCCAGCTGGCCTCGATCATCGGCGGGGCGCTCGCGCCGATCATCGCCGTGGAGCTCCTCAAGGACTACGACTCCGCGGTGCCCGTCGCCCTCTACATGTGCCTGGCCGCCCTCGTCACCGCCGTGACCGTGCACTTCGCCAGGGAGACGAGGGGGCGGGACCTGGCCGCGGAGGAGACCGCAGGTCCCGCGCCGCGCCCGGTGCCCGCCCCCGAGGGCTCCGTACCGCTCGGCGGCTGACCCGCCGCGCCGCCTGTCTCTCAGTGGCCCGGGTGGTTCCCCGCCCACACTCCGGGGGTCCGGCCCGACCACGGGCTCGCCTGCTCGAGCTGGCCCGCGAGCCGGAAGAGCAGCCCCTCCTTCCCGTACCCGGCGGCGAACTGCATGCCGACCGGGAGCCCCGTAGCGGCGTCGGCCGTCACCGGGACGGACATCGCGGGCGTACCGGTGACGTTGGACACCGCCGTGAACGGCGACAGATCGAAGAGGCGGCGGAGCCAGTCCAGACCGTCCATCGCCGCCGTGCCCTCGGCGTGCGTACCCAGCGGCACGGGCAGCTCAGGCAGTGTCGGGGTGAGCAGCACGTCGTGGGCGTCGAAGTACTGTGCCAGGCTTCGGGCCACCCGGTTGCGGACCGCGAGGGCGCTGACGAACTCGGTGCCGCTGACGCGCTGCCCGTAGTGGTAGCTGGCCAGCACGGGCGGCTCCAGGGTCGAGGAGTCGACGGGGCGTCCGGTCGCGGCGGCCAGCTCGTCGACCTGGGCCGTCAGGTTCGCCGTCCACTGCCGGGCGTTGGACAGCAGGAACTCCTCCCAGTCGACGCCGAGTTCGACCTCGGTCGCCTCGACGCGGTGACCGAGGGATTCGAGCAGCCGCACCGTGCGCGAGAGGGCGTCGGCCACGGGTGCGGTGGTGCGGTGGCCGCCCCACGCGTGGGTGAGGACGCCGATCCGCAGGGTGCCGGGGTGACGGGTGACCTCTTCCGCGTACGGCCGGGGCGGCTCCTGGGCGAAGTAGGGGTCGCCCGGCTCCGGGCCGCTGATCAGGTCGAGCAGTGCCGCGCTGTCGCGCACGGTGCGGCTGACGCTGCCGTGCACGGCCAGGCCGTTGAAGACCTCGTCGAAGGCGGGCCCGACGGAGACCCGGCCACGGGTGGGCTTCAGCCCGAAGAGGCCGTTGCAGGACGCGGGGACGCGGATCGAGCCCGCGGCGTCGGTGGCGTGGGCTATCGGGACGACCCCGGAGGCGACGGCCGCGCCCGCGCCTCCGCTGGATCCGCCCGCGCTGCGCTTGAGGTCCCACGGGTTGCGGGTCGCGCCGTACAGCACCGGTTCCGTCGTGGTGCTGTAGGCCATCTCCGGCGTGCTGGTCCTGCCGAACGTCACGAGGCCCGCCCGGCGCAGGCGCCCCATCAGGAAGGAGTCGACGGCGGAGACGTTGCCGGCCGCGAGGCGGCTGCCCAGTTCCATTCGGCGGCCGGCCATGGCGACCGCGATGTCCTTGATCAGGAAGGGCACACCGGCCAGCGGTGAACTGCCGGGGCGCGGCTCGTCGTCGGTCTGCCACGTCTCCACTACGGCGTTGACGCGCGGGTTGACCGCCTGTGCGGCCTCGCGTGCGGCCGCCGTCAGTTCGGCGGGGGTCACCTCGCCATCGGCCACCAGCTCCGCGAGCCCGACCGCGTCGTACGTCACGTACTCGGTAATGCGCACTGTCACTCCCAGCTGAACACAGCAAACGATACCTAGCGGGTCCACGCGATACCGATCGGTATCGTGTGGAACGGACTGGTACCGTAGCAGGCATGGCATCGACCGTGAGCAGGCCGGACCGGGTGGCCCAACTGCCGCCCCGCGAGCGCATCCTCGACGCGGCGGAGGAGCTCTTCCAGAGCGAGGGCATCCGGCGGGTGGGCGTCCAGGCGATCGCCGAGCGGGCCAGGACCACCAAGATGGCGATCTACCGGCACTTCGACACCAAGGACGCGCTGGTCGCGGAGTGGCTGCGGATCGTCGCCGCCGACTACCAGGCCGCTTTCGACCGGGTCGAGGCCGAGCACCCCGGCCGCCCCGAGGAACAGATCATGGGCCTGGCCCGCTTCATCGCCGAGGGCCTGCCTGCGATCTCGCACCGCGGCTGCCCGTTCATCAACTCCCTCGCCGAACTGCCCGACCGCGCCCACCCCGCACGGCAGGTGATCGAAGAGCACAAGGCCCGCCAGGCCCGCAGGCTCGTCGGCATGTGCGCCGCCGCCGGGCTGCCCGACCCCGAGCAGGTCGCCGCCGAGATCACCTTCGTACTCGAAGGGGCCCAGGTCAGCAGGCAGAACGGAAGCATCGACCGGACGGGGGAGCGGCTGCTGCGCATCGTCGAGGGGATCGTGGACCGGCACCGGCACCGGGACCGGGCCGCCGCCGCCGACTGACCCTCAGGCGGCGGGAATCCTGCCGCGGATGTCGTCCAGCAGGCTCCGCACCGAAAGGCGGAAGATCTCGGCCTGGTGGTCGCCGAGGAACGAGGTGTGCCCGAACACCTCCAGGACCACGAGGCCGTGCAGACGGCCCCACGCGCTCATGAACAGCGCGGTCGCGGGCGGCGGCAGCGCGCCGAGGCCGGACGGCGGCAACTGCTCCAGATACGCCCGCAGCGGCGCGGAGAGCGGGGGAGTGTCGGCCGCGGCGAGCTGCGCCTTGGTGAACCCGCCGAACAGCTCGCGCTCGAAGAGCGTGCCCATCCGGCGCGTCGCCCGGGTGGTCGGGCCCTCGGCGGGCGCTTCGTAGCCCCGCAGCGGTGTGCCGTACAGGAGTTGGAAGCGCTCGGGATGGGCGATCGCCCAACTGCGGTACCCCTCGGCGGCGATCACCAGACGCGGCAGGTCCGGGTCCGCCGGGTCGTCGGCCGCGGTGTCGACGGCGGCCTGCACGGCGTCGGCCAGGTCGTCGTACGCCTTGGTGACGAGCACCGTGAGCAGGGCGTCCCGGTTCGGGAAGTAGTGGTAGAGCGCCTGCACGGTCATGCCGAGGGCGCGGGCGACGGCGCGCAACGACAGGGTGGCGGGCCCGACTTCGGCGATCTGCTGCTCGGCGGCCTCGACGATCTCCCGGGTGGCGGTGGCCCGGCGTCGTTCGCGCAGCGAGGGCTGGGACATCGCGGGTTCCTCCCCATGCGGAAGTCAGAGTGTTCGGAAAATCTAACACTGCCAAATCTTCTGTGGTCTCACTAACGTCGTGCACGGCGACGCAGCGTGCGTTTCGCGCCGTTTTCGTATGGAAACCGAAGGAGATCGGGCGTGTTTGAACGCATAGCTGACATGGCGATTCGCCGGTCACGGCTGGTACTTGTCGCCGCCGCCGTGGTGGTGGCCCTCATGGGTGCCCTGGGCGCCGGTGCGTTCGGGAAGCTGCAGGACGGCGGCTTCGAGGACCCGGCCTCCCAGTCCGCCCGCGCACGGGACGTCATCGACGAGAAGTTCGGCGGAGAGACGAACCTGGTGCTCCTTGTCCGTGCCGCCGAGGGCCGCGTCGACGCCCCGGCCGCCGAACGGACGGGGCGGGCGCTGGTGTCCGACCTCAAGAGGGAGCGGGGCCTGCGGAACGTCGTCTCGTACTGGGACACCGACAACCCAGACCTGCGTTCTGAGGACGGCCGCGAAGCCGTGGTGCTCGCCCGGGTGCGGGGCGACGACGCGGAGCGGAAGGACCACGCCAGGAGCGTCATCGACGACTACGCGGGAACGTACCGGGGCGACCTCACCGTCAAGGCCGGTGGCAGCACCGGCGTGAGCTACGAGATGGGCCCGCAGACGGGGGAGGACCTCGTCCTGGCGGAGAGCATCGCCGTGCCACTGATCCTCCTGCTGCTCCTGGTCGTCTTCGGCAGTGCGGTCGCCGCGCTGCTGCCCCTGGCCATCGCGCTCCTCGCCATCGTGGGGGTGTTCGCCCAGCTCTTCCTGCTCGGCAGCGTCACCGACGTCTCCATCTTCGCGGTCAACCTGACCACGGCCCTCGGCCTCGGACTCGGCGTCGACTACGGCCTGTTGATGATCAGCCGGTTCCGCGAGCAGCTCGCGGCCGGGGCGCTCGTGGAGGACGCCGTACGGACGACGATGAGCACCGCGGGCCGTACGGTCGCGTACTCCGCCGCGACCGTGGCGGCCGCACTCGCGGCGCTCATGGTGTTCCCGCAGTACTTCCTCCGCTCGTTCGGCTACTCCGGCGTCGGGGTCGTCGTCATCGCGGCCCTCGGCACCCTCTTCGTGATGCCCGCCCTGCTCAACGTCCTGGGGCACCGGGTCAACAGCGGGCGGATGCCGTGGGTGAAGCCGGGGCGCGCCGCCGCGGCCGGAACCTCCGCGTGGGGCCGGCTCGCCCGCACCGTCATGCGGCGGCCCGCGCTCACCGCGCTGCCCGTACTCGCGGTACTCCTGGTGGCGGCGAGCCCGCTCCTCGGCATCACCTTCGGCACGGCGGACGAGCGCGTACTGCCCGAGGGCGCCGCGAGCCGCCAGGTCTCGGTGTCGCTGCGGGAGAACTTCAACGGCAACGACGCCGCGGCCCTGCACGTCGTCATCGACAAGGCCGTGGGCAAGGCCCCGCTGGCCCAGTATGCGGCCGGGCTGTCCGAACTCGACGGGGTCGCCCGCGTCGAGGCCGCCACGGGCGTCTACACCGACGGACGGCCCAAGGCGAAAACACCCGGCAACGCGGCGCTCGGCCGCCCCGCCGCACAGCAGCTCAACGTGGTGAGCACCCTGACGCCCAAGTCGGACGCCGCCCAGAACCTGGTCGACGAGGTCAGGGCGGCGGCTCCGCCCACCGGGACACAGCCGCTCGTGGGCGGCGCCGACGCCGAACTCGTCGACTCCAACGACTCCATCGGCGCCGAACTCCCGCTCGCCATCGGCCTGATCGCCGTCACCACCTTCCTGCTGCTCTTCCTCTTCACCGGCAGCGTCGTGCAGCCGCTGCGCGCCCTGGTCCTCAACATGATCAGCCTCGGTGCGACCCTCGGCGCCATGACCTGGATCTTCCAGGACGGCCACCTCTCCTCCCTGCTCGGCTTCACCGCGCAGCCGATGGAGACATCGATGACCGTGCTGATGTTCTGCGTCGCCTTCGGCCTCTCCATGGACTACGAGGTGTTCGTCACCAGCCGGATCAAGGAACTGCACGAGCAGGGCGAGACCAACGAGTCCGCCGTGGCCAACGGCCTCGGACACACCGGACGCATCGTCAGCGCGGCGGCCGTCCTGCTCGCGGTGAGCTTCTTCGCCTTCGGCACGGCGAAGATCAGCTTCCTGCAGCTGTTCGGTCTCGGCAGCGGCCTCGCCATCCTCATCGACGCCCTCGCCGTACGCGGCATCCTCCTGCCCGCCGCGATGCGCCTGCTCGGCCGCTCCGCCTGGTACGCCCCCGGCTTCCTGCGCCGCTTCCACGCCCGCTTCGGCCTCAGCGAAAAGGCCCCCGAGCCGTCGCAGGCCCCGGCCCCGGTCTCCGCGGCCGAGTCACCGTACGCCAACAGCTCGACGGACGCCTGACCCCGGCGTCCACCCCATCGGGAGATACAGGCGGCACGGAGGACACAGGGGACACAGGGGACACAGGGGACACGGGGGACACGGGGGGCACGGACC
>NZ_JBEYZK010000034.1:0-72345 GCF_040646035.1 Streptomyces sp. NPDC046465 | reverse complement strand
GCCCGAACGGACAGGACGGAACACCAGGGAGGAACACCGGACACCCCAACACCAGCGACACCAGCGACACCGGCCACACCCCGCAGCAAGAAGACGGGACAGGACCGGACACATCAGGCCCTCACCCCAGCAGACACCCAGGACACACCCGAGAACAACAAGAACACCACATGGTGCGGAAGTTGGGCACTACTCGGAGGGGCGGGCAGGAGTGTGTCTCGCAGTGCAGTGACGTCCGGAGAGATCACCCGATTCCGCGGCGCAGCGCGGGTGGAGCGGGGCGTGGTGCGGCGAGGCGGAGTGAGGCACGCGAAGGGCCGAGGATGACGCAAGGACCGGGAATGCGGCCTCTGTTATCGAACGCGCACGCTAGGCTACTGAGGCGGTCGGCGCCCGCCGGGCAGTAACGGACCACCTACGGCACACGCCGCCCAGGACAACGGGGAGAACAGGCACAATGACCCAGCCTCACGGCTCACTCGCGGGAAAGACCGCCCTTATCACCGGCGCCAGCAGCGGCATCGGCGCCGCAGCGGCCCGCGTCTTCACCCGCGAAGGGGCCACGGTGGTTCTGGTCGCCCGACGCGAGGACCGCCTGGCACAGCTGGTCAAAGAACTGCGCGCCGACGGCGCGCAAGCCTCCTACTGCGCCGCCGATGTACAGAGCGCCGCCGACATGCGCCGCGCCGTCACCCACACCGTCGACACCTACGGCCGCCTCGACGTCGCCTTCAACAACGCCGGTGCCGCCCTGGAGAAGGCCCCCCTCCACCTCATGGACGACGCCGCCTACGACCTCGTCATGGACACCAATGTCCGCGGCGTCTGGAACAGCCTCCGCCCCGAAATCAGCGCCATGCTCGAAAGCGGCGGCGGAGCCATCGTCAACACCAGCAGCGTCGCCGGCCTAGTCGCCACCTCCGTCGCCGCCCCCTACATCGCCGCCAAGCATGCCGTCATCGGACTCACCAAGGTGGCCGCCGTCGAGTACGCGCCCCACCACATCCGCGTCAACGCCATCGCCCCCGGCCTCACCCGCAGCGATATGACCGACGCCTGGTTCACCCGCTACCCCGCCCAGGAAGCCAAGAGCAAAGCCTCCTCGCCCCAAAACCGCATGGCCGAGCCCGAAGAAGTCGCCGAAACAGCCGCCTGGCTCTGCAGCGACCGCACCACCTTCATCACCGGCGCCACCGTTCCCATCGACGGCGGCGCCACCACCTGGTAGCCACAAGATCTGCGCCCGACCGCGAGCGCGCCGCGCGGCCGCGTCCAACCGCAAGCGCGCAACGCCGGGCATGTACAGGGGCGGGCCGACGCGCTCACGCGCCGTTGATCGGCCAAGGCCGCCGATCGTGAAGTCCGGCGCGTGCAGCGGCAGTAGGCCAGCCGATGGCAGGCCCGGGGTACGGGCGGGCAAGCGCAAGCCATCAGCGGGGCGTTCAGCCCGAGGGCCGCCCAGAGGCAGCCCTCGGGCGGGGTCAGCGGGCGCTGTCCACCAGAGCGGAGGGGATAGACACCGCCTGCGAATACAAGCGCGCTCCCCGGTCCGGAGCCAGGTCCAGACGCACCAGCACGGCCGGCACTGTGATCGCCGGTATCAGGTGCTCGTAAAGCACCGCGATCCGCCGCTCGACATCGGCCAGCCCGCACTCCAGCTGCGAATACAGCTGCACTCCGTGGAAAGCGCCCACGATCAGCTCCGCGGTCTGACGCGGCACCACGTGCGCGAGGATCTCACCGCGCTCCTTGGCCTCGGTGAGCGTCTGCGCGGACACGTCGACCCACGCCGGCCACGCGCTGCCGTAATGCTCCCTGCCTTGCGGATCGGAGGAGAGCACTGCCCCCGCCCGCACCACGGGATCCCGCGGCAGCACATGCGCCAGCAGCAGCCCCCCGTCCACCCACTCCTGGAGCTTCAGCTCGTGAGGCGGTGCCACATAGGCGACCTGCGCCTGCAATACCCCCCGCGCCAAGGCTTCCTTGGAATCAAAGTGGAAGTACAGAGCTCCCTTGGTCACCCCGGCGATCTGAAGGATTTCCGACACCGTGGCCGCCGAATACCCATTCTCGGCAAAAACCACTGCGGCCGCTTCCAACACCGCGCGGCGGGTTCGAACCCCACGCTCTTGCTGCGCCATGTGACCTCCCCTGCACTCCGTGCCCGTATCGGGTATGCAGCGGACCCGAAAAAGAAACCGTCGTGGACGTACCTTACCCACAACGGCTCGTAAGGACCCTGCCGAAGATCTTGACAAATCCCCGCCTTGGCACCCGCCCACCCGACAAATCCCCACCCATCACCCTCCACACCCCAGTCCCCCACCCCCTACGGCCCTCCGCGCGCCACCCCGGACTGCCCTGCCAGGCTCCCCCGCCCCGGCAGATGGCACAAGGCACAAGGCTCGAGGGATACCAAGGGGCAGCGCACCGAAGGGTGATTCGCGGTGACGCAGCCCGGGTGCACTGAGACAGAGCCGACTGCCCGGGACTCCCATACCCACTCAGACCGGGACGCTGATCCCGCCCACACCAACCCTGCCTCCGCAGGCCCCACCTGATACGGCATCAAGAGCCAAACGCTGGCCCAGATCTCACGGGCACTCAAGAGCGGCACGCCGAAACCAGCCACCCCAGCCCCGCAATAGCGGCAAGAAGGGGAAACGGAGACACCCGGGCGACGGGCCCTGACACGTAGGACGCATGGGCACCGGCGACAGGTCCCTCCCGTCCGCCCCCTCATCACGGAAGGGCCCGGCCCGCGGCTCCTCAGGCCCGGGCACCGTGCGCAGGCCAGCTGCCTCCGGCTGCCGCCTCCGCATCCACCGTCCGCAACAGCTCCTCATCGATCGCGCCGAGCGAGCGCACCACATGCCGGGCCCCGGCCTGTTCCATCAACGGCCGCTGGAACCCGTTCTCGTAATCACTGGGCCGCCCGACGAAGGCCACCCCCAACTCCCTGGCGGCCTCCGCCACCCGCGCCACATCGTCGATGAAGAGCACCTGGTCGAGCCGCAAACCGAACATCTCCGTGATCTCCCGAATACCGGGACGGAAATCATTGGTGCATACGTACGCCGGTGCGGCGAAATACTCAGTAAATGAGCCCAGATACTTATCGAAGTGCGCACGTTCAAGCCCTCCGTAACACACAGTACGCACGCCCAATGAACGCAGCCTTTCCAGCAGTTCCCGCGCTCCGGCGAGGATCCGCACCGGGTGCTCGCGCACATATCGGTCCCGCTCCTCGAAATACGCCGCAAGCAGGTCCCGCGCACTGCCCCCCAAAACATCCGCCGCTGCCTGCGCCGCCACCATTTGCGGTTGCGACAACAACGCCTGCTCCAACTCCGCCCCGTACACCCCGCCCCGCGACTCGACCAGCCGCCGGATCACTGGGCCGAAACTGTCACTGAGCAACACCCCGTCAATATTCACCGCCACCAGGCCCAGGTGCTCCAACCCCTGCCCGCGCCCTTCCGAGGAACCCACCAAGTCGCCACCGAACAGGCCCTCTCCCGCTGGCCCACCATCAGCCACTGCTCCCCCACTGTCCACACCTGCACCGCCCGAACCCGGCCGAACCACCACAACAACCCCCTGACTCTCCGGAGCCACCACGGATGGCGCCCGACGCCGAGCCGGCCCCGCCCCGCCACGCAGCGCCCCACCAGCGTCGACAGAACACCACACTGCAGCAGAAACCGGAACCGGCAATTCACGCCGCGTGCGAAAACAGCGCGCACTCCACGACGTGGTCACCACCAGGATCGACAACGTCGAGCCCAGCGGCGCGAAAAAAACATAACAAGAGACCGGCCGCCCGGTTTTCCCCGTTAAACGGAAGGAATAATTCCCCTTGATCCCCAAAACTTGACGCGGCACCACCAGGAAATCAACTACCCAGCGTCACTAAAGCTCGATTCCCGTCACCCTTCTCATTCCCCCAGGCCGCCCGCATGCAATCCGCACCGATCCTTGAAAAGGAAACCGGTGGGTATGTATGTTATGGACTCACTTTCATTCACCTCCGGGGGGAGAGGTTCATGAGCACTCTGGTCCTGACACAGTCACAAGACACCCAGAACAACCGGAACCCGAACAACCAGCGAAACCTGCGGAACACCCGGAACCCCCGGAACCCGCAAGCCACCCAGAACACGCAGCCAGTGCAGAGCCCGCGGAACTCACAGGCCCCGCCCGCGCCACAGCAGTCGCAGTATGCGCAGGTCGCCACCGCCACTCAACACAGGCAGGCCGCGCAGACCGCCACTGCGCCCGCCACCCAGCACCCGCAGACCGCCCTCGACGCACCCAGCGCACCCACACCTCAGGACATACCCCGCGTCGGATGCCAGCCCGCCCCGCCGTCCCCGTTCACCAGCACCGTGCCACGCCAGTACGTCCACCGCGCCGCCCACGCCGAGGTCTTCCTCACCGGACATGAGAAGACCGGCGAGAACACCTATGCCGTCGGCGGTCAATGGCCCCGCGCCCACACCTATTTCACCACCGCCGACGGTCGCAGCCACGACCACCTACAGGTGTGCGAGACCTTCCGCCAGACCGGTATCTACCTCGCCCACACCGAACACGGCGTCCCCCTCGACCACCACTTCGTCATGCAGGGCATGACCGTCTCCACTCACCCCGAACGCCTCGCCATCCAGTACACCCCCACCGACCTCACCATCAACACCACCTTCGTCCGGCGCGGCCCCAACTTCACCGCCAGCTTCACCGTCATCAATGACCACCGCGTCATCGCCACCGGTCGCGGGGACTTCACCTGCGTCACTCCCGCTGCCTATCGACGCATACGCACCAACCCCCACCTCGCCCCCACCCTCAACGACCTTCATTACAGCCCCACCAACCAAGACCCCACCGTCTTCGGCCGAACGCACTCCCACGACCTCGTCCTCGCCCCTACCCACCAGCCCCACACCTGGCTCCTCAACCCCGACCCCCGCCACCCTGTGCTCTTCGACCACAACGGCGACCACATCCCCGGCATGGTCCTCATCGAAGCCGCCCGCCAGAGCGCCCACCCCCACCTCCCTCCTCACGCCCTCCCCACCCACTCCCACACCGAGTGGCACCGCTACGTCGAACTCGCCACCCCCTGCTACATCACCGCCGTCCCCCAGCCCACCGCCGACCCCGACACCCACACCGTCCAGGTCACCGGCCGCCAGAACAACCAAGTCGCCTTCACCACCCACATCACCGCCACCACGCAGAAATGAAGGACGACAACCACGAGTGGTGTGCTGTCTGCTGACGACTGACCCGGCGGCGCCGTCAGCAGAGCCGAATCAGGGCGGAGGCACCCCGCAGCCTGCAAGAACGTCACAATCGCGGCCGTGAACTCCATCGGCTCGGTCGGCCATGGTCCTCGGCGAACAGGTAGGCGACGGCCCCTCCCGCCGAGTGCCTCCAGCAGATCCACCCGGCGACCCAGACCCAACTCATCCAGAAAGCCGGGCACACCGTCGCGCATGAGCTGCAGCGACTACGTGTGAACATCGGCAGCGCGGTGATCAGTCACCCCGGAAACGTACCGGGGTGCTACCGGGGCAATACACCCGTATCCGTGCCCCAAGACCTCAACGGCGACCGGCAGTCAGCAGCCAGGTGAGATCGACTGCCGCGATCGCACCCCAGATCCAGTAGCAGGCGACGGCGGCTCCGGCCGGTGCCAGCGCCGTGGCCAGCGCGCCCGTGCCGATCGTGCCCAGCACCACCGCCGCGCTGCGCCTCGATGCGAGTGCTGTGCGCAGCGGGCCCCGTTCGGTCAGGCGGTCCGCCAGGTAGGCGTCGAACGCCTCCGCGACCTGGTCGTCGATCTCGTCCCGCGTCCGGGCGTCCAGCACATCAGACATGACCGGCCACCCGCCGCCCCGCACCCGCACCCGCAGTTGCGCGAGCAGAGATCGCCGTCGGCGGGCGCAGGACGGCAACAGGGTGCAGCATCGACCCTCCTGCCCTTCCTGCCCTTCCTGCCCTTGGCAGGAGCTTTCCGGTCAGGTTTCTGCGCATCTCAACCCCCGTGTGTTCTGGCACCCGTTGGCGCCGTCCCGAGCCACGGTAGTGACTGCAGAGATATTCTGCAAACATCCTCTGCAGTTACTGCAGAGAGTCTCTGCAGTACGCTGGCCGGTATGGCTGAGCGCCCCGAGACGAGAGTCCTCACCGGTCAGGACATCAAGGCCTTCTACAAGGCACTTTCCAACCCGGTGCGCCGCGACATCCTGAGCTACCTCGGGGAGCACGGCGAAGCGAACTCCACCAGCGTCGCCAGAGCGCTCGGCGAGAGCACCGGAACCACCAGCTACCACTTGCGCAAACTCGCCGACCTCAAGCTGATCGCCGAGATCGAGGAGCGGTCCACCGGCCGGGAACGCTGGTGGAAGTCGCTGATGACGGACATCTTCACGCCGCCGGGTCTGGAGATGACGGCGGACGAACGCGAGGCCGCGGTGAAGCTCGGCGCCCTCAAGATGGCCCATGACCTGAACCTGGTCGTGCGCGCGTACGCCGGATACGACACCTCCGCGGGCTGGAACCACATTCACCGCTCGGGGCTGCGGATGACGCACGAGCAGGTCGCCTCGTTCGTCGAGGAGTACCAGGCGCTGCTACGGAAGTACGCGACCGAACCCGGCGACCACCCGCCCGGCTCTCGACAGATGGCCGTACGTCTGGTGGCGCTGCCCGACGAGAGCTCCCGGCCCGCCCTTCCGCCCGAGCCGGACGAAGAGGAAGGCCGTATCGGGTGACTGGACGGCGGGCCTCAGCGGCAACTGCCCGACGCGGACAGGCCGGACGAACCGCTGTCGTTCAAGGGGATGGACGGCGCGTCCTGCGGCTGCCGCCCGTTGCCGCTCATCAGTAGGAGTAGCGACCACCCGTGACCGTGACGCCAAGTGGGCCGTTGACCCGATATGACTACGCGCCAAGCCACTGCTGCCCCACAAGTCACTGTGCCGAAGACACGCTCGGGCGACTGGCGGCCCTCCGAGGGGCGGCTGGCCTTGACTGCCGCACAGCTCGGCATGTGGTTCGCGCAGGAGATGGAGCCGCACAACCCTGCCTTCCGGGCGGCTGAGTTCGTCGAGATCCGTGGCCGGATCCAGCCAGAGTTGTTGGAGCGGGCGCTGCGCCAAGTGGTCGCCGAGACACAGATGCTGCGGGTCCGGTTCGAGACCGATGGCGAGCAGCGCGTGTGGCAGGTGATCGAACCGTGCTCGCAGTGGCCTCTGCCGGTGGTGGACCTGCGGGGGGAGGCGGACCCGGAGGCGGCCGCGCAGCAGTGGATGTGGACCGATCTGCGCCGGACAGTGGATCTGCGGCGCTGTCCGTCCTTCTCCTTCGCGGTGCTGCGCACCGGTACGGACCGGTTCCTGCTCTACCTGGCCGTCCATCACATCATGATGGACGGCTGGAGCATGAGCCTGTTCCTGGGCCGACTTGCGCAGATCTACAGTGCCCTGGACGCGCGAACGCCGGTGCCGGAGTCCGGTCTGGAACCGTTGGCGCGCGCCGTGGCGGACAACGCGGAGTACCACGCTTCGCCCCTCCTTGCCCGTGACCGGGACTACTGGGCAGGTCAGTTGGCCGACTGGCCGCGCGCCGCGCACTCCTCCCAGCGGTGGCTCATGCCGGCGCAGACCTTCGAGCGGGTGACCGGGTATGTGGACCCGGAGGCAGCGCTGGGGTTGCGGGCGCTGGCGCGTAGCTGCCGTACGAATCTGGCCGGTGCGGCCATGGCCGCCCTGGCACTCTATGTGCAGCGGCTGGGCCGTCGACAGGAAGCGGTCCTGGATGTGACGGTGACCGGGCGCGGTCCCGCGACGCGTCGGGTGCCGAGCATGCTCGCCAACGTACTCCCCCTGCGCGTGCCCCTGGACGGCGCCGAGACGGTGGCCGATCTGATGGGTGCCACGTCGGGGGCGGCCAAGGGGCTGGTGCGGCATCAGCGTTACCCGTTCTGGTATCTGCTACGGGAACTCGGGGCCGGGCGGCGGCTCGAGGGGTGCCTGGACGACTGGGGCATCAACGTCATGACCCACGATCCGCAGCTGTCCTTCGGCCCGCACCCGGCCGTCGTCCACAATCTGTCCAACGGCCCGGTCACCGGCATGAGTGTGAACCTCTACGACCGCCCCGCCGACGGCTCGCTGCGCATCGACCTCCAGGCCGACCCGGCTCTCTATCCGCGCGAGGAGATCGCCGCCCACCACCGCCGGTTCACGCATCTGCTGCAGCTCCTGTCCGGGACAGGGCCCGAGCAGCGGCTGTCCGACATCGATCTGCTGGCCGACACGGAGAGGGCGCAGCTGCTTGCGTCCGGCCGGGGCCGTACCTGCGCGGTGACTGCTGCCGATTGGCTGCACACGCGCTTCGAGCAGCAGGCGCGCCGGGCGCCGCAGGTGACTGCCCTGGTCTGTGGCGGAGAGCGTCTTTCCCGCGGGGAGGTCAACGGGCGGGCCAACCAGTTGGCCCGGTTGCTGGCGGCAGCGGGCACCGGACCCGACCGGCACGTCGCTCTCGCCCTGCCTCGTGGCACCGACTTCATGATCGCCCTGCTGGCGGTGCTCAAGTCGGGTGCGGCCTGCGTGCCGCTGGACACCGGCTCCCCCACCGCGCGCAATCACGCCCTGTTGGAGGACGCCAGGCCGCTGGTGGCAGTGGCGGTCGGCGAGACGGCCGCGCACGTGCCTGACGGCATCCCGGTGCTGCGCCTGGACGACCCCGCCGTCACGGGGGAGTTGGCGGCCCAGTCGGCCGAGAATGTGGAGGATCAGGACCGGGTGCGTCCGGTGCGCGCGCAGGACGCGGCCTATCTGGCCTTCACCTCCGGCACCACCGGTCGGCCCAAAGCGGTGGTGATCGAACACAGCCAGCTGGCCAACCTCTTCGCCGACCATCTCCAGGAGCTGATCCTGCCTGCCGCCCAGCGGATCGGGCACCGGCTGCGCGCGGCGCTGACCGCGTCCTTCAGCTTCGACACCTTCTGGGAAGGCCCGCTTTTCATGGCCGCCGGTCAGGAGGTGCACGTGATCGACGACCAGGTCCGCCATGACCCGGCAGCCCTGGTGACCCATATTGTCGCCGAGCGCCTGGACTTCCTCGACCTCACCCCCACCCTTCTGCGGCGGCTCATGACCGTCGGCCTCTTCGACGCCGGACTCCCTCACCGGCCGTCGACGGTGATGGTCGGCGGGGAGGCCCTGGACGGCGACCTCTGGCAGCAGTTGCGCCGCCGGCGGGGCACCACGTTCTACAACTACTACGGCCCCACCGAATCCGCCGTGGACGCCATCTACTGCCGTCTGGACCAACGCGGGAAGCGTCCGGTCCTCGGCCGCCCCGGGTACAACGTGAACGCGTATGTCCTGGACCCGGCGGGTCAGCTCCTGCCCGCCCAGGCCACCGGCGAGCTCTTCCTCGGCGGCGCGCAGATCGCCCGCGGCTACCTGAACCAGCCGGAGCAGACGGCGCGCGCCTTCCTGCCGGACCCCTTCGGGCCGCCGGGGGCACGCATGTACCGCACCGGCGACCTGGTCCGCTGGACCAGCACCGGCGACCTGGAGTACCTGGGCCGGGTCGACGACCAGCTCAACCTGCACGGCGTGCGCATCGAGCGGGGTGAGATCGAGGCCGCGCTGGCCAGGCATCCGGCCGTGAGCCGCTGCGTCGTCACCGTCCACCACGGCGCCGAAGGACCTCAGCTGGCCGCCCATATGCTGCCCGCGCAGCGGTCCGTGAGCGGCGCGTTGCCGAGCTCGGGCGAACTGCGTTCCTTCATCGCCGGCAGGCTTCCGGCGGCCTTCGTGCCCGCCAGCTTCAGCTTCCACGAGACGCTGCCCGTGACCGCGCACGGAAAGCTCGATTACGCGGCTCTTCCCGCCCCCACCGCCGCCCCGCGATCGGGCCGGGGCGCGCGGACCGGCCCGGAGAAGGAGTTGTGTGCCCTGTTCGCACTGGTCCTGGGCGTGGACGAGGTCGGTATCGACGACGACTTCTTCGACCTGGGCGGCCACTCCTTGCCTGCCGCCAAGCTCATCACGCACATCCGCGAGCAGCTGGGTGCCACCGTGTCCCTGGGCGCGCTCTACCAGGCGCCGACCGTCGCCGCCCTGAGTGAACTCCTCACCCTCGACGCGCCGTCGACGCCCGCCCAGGAGATGCTCCTTCCGCTGCGCCCCACCGGCGACCAGCCGCCCCTGTTCTGCGTCCACCCGGCGGGCGGCCTCGGCTGGTGCTACGCCCCGTTGCCGCGTCACCTGCCGGCCAATCTTCCCGTCTATGCGCTGCAGGCCCCCGACCCGCGCCATGACGGCGTTCCGGTGACCACCTTCGATGAGCTGATCGCTCGCTACGTACATACCCTACGTACCGTGCAGCCCAGCGGTCCCTACCGGCTGCTCGGCTGGTCCCTGGGCGGTGCGCTGGCCCAGGCCATCGCCGCGCGGCTCACGGCCGACGGGGAGGACGTGCAGCTGCTCGCCATGCTCGACTCGGCCCCGATCCAGCACACGCCGCCGCTGCCGGAACACCCCGACGACGCCCTCATCCGCCAGCTGTTGCACGAGGCCCTCGGTCTGCCGCTGACGCCCCTCGCCGGGGGCAGCGAGCCCTCCTCCGCCGGTCTCTCCTCCACCGGTCTCTCCTCCGCCCGCGAGGATCTGCCCGAAGAGCTCTCGGGCGTGCTGCACGAAGAGCAGATCGCCGCCGCCAAGGCGCTCCTGGCGCACTACGCCGCTCTCCTCCCCACTCACACTCCCCAGCCCTTCGACGGCGACCTGCTCTACTTCCAGGCCTCCCGGAACCGGCCGCCGAACGCCCCTACGAGCGAGACGTGGCGGCCCTGGGTCACCGGCCGCATCACGCACCACAACCTCGACTGCACCCACCACGCCATCGCCGCACCCGACCACCTCAAGACCGTTGCGGACCTCCTGGCCCCGCACCTGTCAGACACGCGCTGAGGCCCCCGGGGGGGGGAAGCCGACGAGGCAGTGGTGGCCGTGCGAGGCCAGACATCGGCACGCAATGGCGCAGTACGCCCAGCGATGCCGCAGTACGCCTAGCGATGCCGCAGTACGTCTAGCGATGCCAGGGACAGCGGTCAAACCGGCGCGCCTGCCACTGTCCGGCTCGTCGCATGATCTGCTGGCTCATCTGGCCAAACGGTTGGTAGATACGACAGGATATTGTTTGCAGCTGCCGACCAACTGGCTTTTTTTGTGCGCTAGTTGGCTGAAATGTGTGCTGTCGTAAGTCTGCTGTGACCGAGGGGAAGCCAGGAAGTGCTGATGAGTACGGTGAGACAGGCCGGGTCCTCGAGAGAACCTCGATGTGACCACCGGCTCTGCCCGGTCACCGTGCCTCCCCTCCGGCCGGTTTTCAGGTGCACGCGTCAACCCGCGCTGTCCCTTGCGTAGTTGGAATCCGTTCCGGCTCGCCGATCCCTGCGGGTCGGCCGCTTCCGCCCCGGCGCGTGCCGGGTCCCGACAGCCTCAGGACACTCGTGACCGGCCTCCGCTTCGAGTCGCCGCCCGGCGGCGCGCTCGCTCGGGCCGCCGGGGCCGGACCGTACGGCCGACGGGTCGCCGATGGGTGTCGTGGCCGAATGTGTGCGATGGGTTCCGCTTCGGCGCGGACGAACCGTTTCCTCGCCCCCTTTGACACCTGTAGAGGACGTGATGACAGACCTGATGCAGGCCACCACTGTGGTGCCCTCGGTTCTGGCCCTGGCCGCCGGTAGTGCGGCCTGGCGGTTCTGGGACCAGTACCGAGGTGAGCGCCGTACGAGCGAGCGCCTCCGTGGCCGGGCCGAGGAGGCCGCCGGACGGCAGCGCGCCACCGAAGAGGTGCTTGCGCAGCTCGCCGACGGTGTGATTCCCAGGCTGGGGACCGAGGCGGAGCGACTCGGCACCGGCCACGGTGTCGACATCGAACTGCCTCCGGCGCTCGTGAACACCACGCTGGCGCAGCGGCTGACGGGGCTGGCCGACTCCGCGGCCCACACGGTGCGCAAGGTGCAGTACGACGCCCAGACCAGCACGAGTGTGCAGATAACCGAGGCGCAGAAGAGCGCGCAGGACGAGGTGACCCGGGCGCGGGAGCGTGCCGAGGAGTCCAGCCGGGCGGCGGTGCGAGCCGTGTCGTCCGCGATGGTGGGCATGGCGTCGAAGCTGAGTCAGCGCGTCAGCCACGGTGTGCGGCGGCACGAGGGCGACGAGGCGTACGAGACGCTGGTGGGCATCGACCATCCCACGCAGCAGATGCTGCTCGTGGCCCAGAACTATGTGGTGCTGTCCGGGGGCAAGTTGTCCCGCCGGTGGCCGGCCACCCCGATGACCGATGTGGTGCGGGCGGCCATGGGCAGCATCGAGGAGTACGAGCGCGTCGAGCATCAGGAGCTCGCCGTCACGGTGACCAGCCGGGCGGTCGGTCCCGTCGTGCACGCGTTGGCGGTGCTGCTCGACAACGCGGTCCGCTACTCCCCCTCCTCCGCGCGGGTCCACGTGTCCTTCCAGGAGGGGCACCACGGGGTGTCGGTCATCGTGGACGACGCCGGACTGCGCATGAACGACGAGCAGTTGTCGTGGGCCAGGGCGATCCTGACGGGCGCTCGGCGGGACGACATCAACCAGCTCGGCGCCCACCCGCAGACCGGCCTGCGGGCCGCGGCGGCCCTCGCCGGTGACTACGGGTTCCGTGTCGACCTGGAGGCCCCGAACCCCTTCGGGGGTACGCGCGTCTACATGTTCATCCCCAAGAGCCTGTTGACCACGGCCACCGCTCCCCCGCCCGCTCCGCTGCCGCGCGCCGAACCGGCCCCCGCCAAGCGCACCACTGCCAGTGGGCTGACCGTCCGCTCGCGGGCGACCGCTCCCGCTGGCGGTCGGACGGCGCCGTCCGACGGTCAGGCGGCGCCGGGCCGGCCCGCCGTCGCCGCCGCCTGGGCGAAGGGGACGCGCAGCGCGCGCACGGAAGACTCGACCACCACGCATGAAGGAGCCTGATCGTGACCACCGGCAATGAACTCGGCTGGCTCCTCGACCGGTCGCTGGGGTCCCTCGAGGGTGTCAGGTACGCGGTTCTGATGAGTTCCGACGGGTTGCTGCACTCCAAGACGGCCGGCATCGAGCAGGACGACGCGGAGAAGTTCGCCGCGATCACGGCGGCCGTGCGCGCCGCCGCGCTCGCGTACGACGAGGAGACGGGCGGCGGGGGCACCCGGCAGGCCCTGATCGAGCTCACCAACCACGTGGGCCTGATCACCCAGGCCGGGGGCAACACCATGCTGTCGGTGCAGACGACCGGGCCGGACGCCGACATCGGCCTGATCACCCATCACATGCTGGAGCTGGCGCAGCGTGTCGGCCACGAGATGAAGGTCGCCCCGCGGGGGCCTTCCGTCGAAGGCCTGCCGACGACGTGAGCGGGCCGCGGCGAGACCCGGACCTGGTCAGACCCTATGTCCGTACCGACGGACGGGTCCGTGCCGATCCGGCTGTGCGCCTGGAGACCGTGTTGCTCGCCGCGAGCGGCTCGCGCGAGGCCCTGAGCGCGGACGCCCGCCGGGTGATGGGCCTGTTCACGCATGCCGGGGGCGGCGGCCTGGCGGTCGCGGACATCGCGGCCGCCCTGGAGTTTCCGCCCTCCACGGTGCGCATCCTGGTCTCCTCCCTCATCGACGAGGGCCTGTTGACCCGTCCTGTCGCCGCCGACGACGACCAGCCCCAAACCGATCTGCTCCAGGAGGTACTGCGTGGTCTCCGCGCCCTCGTCTGACGGCCTCATCTACGTACCTCCCGGTGTGACCAGGTCAGCGAAGATCGTGATCTCGGGGAGTTTCGGTGTCGGCAAGACGACGTTCGTGGGCAGCGTCTCCCAGGTGCCGCCGCTGCGCATGGAGGAGCGGATCACGCAGGCCAGCGCCGGGGTGGACGATCTGGCGCGGACGCCGCGGAAGACGACCACGACCGTCGGCATGGACTTCGGGCGGCTGCATCTCAGCGAGGCCCTCGTGCTGTATCTGTTCGGCACTCCCGGTCAGGGCCGGTTCCGTCCCATGTGGGCGGGGCTCACCGAGGGGGCTCTCGGCGCCCTTGTGCTGGTCGACACCCGCAATCTGGAGGCCTCTTTCGAGATCCTCGCGCTGCACGAGGAGCAGGGCACGCCGTACGCCGTGGCGATCAACCTCTTCGACGGTGCCCCGCTCTACCACCTGGACGAGATCCGTCAGGCACTCCAGTTGGACGCCCACACGCCGCTGACGACGTGTGACGCGCGTGACCGCACTTCCAGCGTGATGGCCCTGATCACTCTCTGCGAGTACCTGTCCGACATGCACGCACCCGTTTTGGAGCCCCGCCCGTGACCAGCCTGATTTCGACCGACGCGGCCCCGGAGCGCCGGATCGCCCTGTATGGAGCCGAGTTCGCGGACGACCCGCACGGTGCCTACGCGCGGATGCGGGCCGAGTTCGGGCCGTTCGTCCCGGTCGATCTCATCCCCGAGGTTCCCGCGACCCTCGTCATCGGCTACGCCCAGGCCCGGCGCATCCTCAATGACCCGCTGCGGTTCCCTGCCGATCCGGGGGTGTGGGAGCAGTCCATCCCCGAGACCTGCCCGGTCCGCCCGATGATGGAGAGCCGTCCCAACGCGCTGCGATCGACCGGCGCCGCGCACACCCGCTACCGGTCGGCGAACAGCGACGCGATCAACGCCGTCGACCAGCACGAGCTGCGCAAGGTGGTCGAGCGGGTCGCCGACACCACGATCGCCGAGTTCCGGGACGCCGAAGGCGCCGATCTGCTGAGCCAGTACGCCTGGCCCATCGCCTTCCGTGTCCTCAGCGCGCTGCTCGGCTGCCCCGACGAGATGGGCCGCCGCATCGCCGACGGCATGGCCAAGATCTTCGAGGGTGTGGACGCCGCGAGCGGCAATCAGATCCTCTCCGAGGCGGTCGCCGACCTGGTGGCTCTGCGCCGGCGCCTGCCCGGCGACGACATCACCTCCCGGCTCCTGTCGCACTCCGCGGCTCTCGACGGTGTCGAGATGGCCCACCAGCTCGTCACTCTCTACGGCGCGGGCATCGAGCCGCTGACCAACCTCATCGCCAACACGGTCCTCAGGATCCTCACCGACGACCAGTTCTCCGGGGACCTGCACGCCGGCGGCTCCTCGGTACGCGAAGCCCTCGACACGGTGCTGTACACGGACCCGCCGCTGGCGAACTACTGCATCAGCTATCCGCCACACCCCGTCGACGTGGACGGGTTCCTGCTGCCGGCACACCAGCCGGTCGTCATCTCGATGGCCGCCTGCAACAACGATCCCGCCCTCGGTGACCAGCGCATCGCCAGCAATCGCGCGCACTTGTCGTGGAGCACGGGCCCGCACGCCTGCCCCGCGCGCCCGCACGCCTATGTCATCGCCGAGACGGCCATCACGCACCTGCTCGACGCGCTGCCCGAGATGGATCTCGCGACCGCCCCCGGCGAGCTGGTCTGGCGCCCCGGGCCCTTCCACCGGGCGCTCGCCGCTCTGCCCGTCCTGTTCCCCGCCGTCGCATCCGTCTGAAGGGACCACATCATGACCCTGTCCACGAAACCGATCGTCCTCGACCCCACCGGGGCCCGCGCACACGACGAGCACCAGCAGTTGCGCGCCCACGGCCAGGCGGCCCGCGTCGACATCCTCGGTGTGACCGCCTGGTCGGTCACCGACCCCGCGCTGCTCAAGGAGCTGCTGACCAGTCCGAGCGTCTCCAAGGACGCCCGCGCGCACTGGCCGGACTTCAACGACGCGATCCAGCGGTGGCCGCTCGCCCTGTGGGTCGCGGTGGAGAACATGTTCACCGCGTACGGGTCGGACCACCGGCGCCTTCGGCGCATCGTCGCCCCCGCGTTCAGCCACCGCCGCGTGACCGCGCTGCGGGAGAACATAGACGCGGTGGTCACCGGCATCCTCGACGACCTCGACGCCCTCCCGCCGGGCGAGGTCGTCGATCTGCGTGAGCGCCTCGCCTACCCGCTGCCGATCGCCGTCATCAGCCGGCTCATGGGCGTACCGGCCGAGCAGCAGGACTCCTTCCGCCGGGTCGTCGACGGCGTCTTCGACACCACGCTGACCGCCGAACAGTCCGAGGCCAACACCAAGGCCCTGTACGAGGCCCTCCAGCTGCTCATCGCCGCGAAACGGGCCGAGCCCGGCGACGACATGACCTCTCTCCTGATCACCTCGCGCGACCAGGACGCGGAGGGCGGCCTTTCGGAGGACGAGCTGCGCGACACCCTCCTGCTGATGATCAGCGCCGGATACGAGACCACCGTCAACGTCATCGACCAGGCGATCACTCAGCTGCTCGCCCATCCCGACCAGCTCGCGCTCCTGCAGGCGGGGAAGGCCGACTGGAGCGACGCCGTCGAGGAGACCCTGCGGCTCGAACCGGCCGTCAGGCACCTGCCGCTGCGGTTCGCCGTGAGCGACATCGAACTGCCCGACGGGCAGACCATCGCCCAGGGCGAGGCGATCCTCGCCTCCTACGCGGCGGCCAACCGTCACCCCGACTGGCACGGCGAGAGCGCGGACGCCTTCGACATCACCCGCACCCTCAAGGAGCACCTGGCCTTCGGCCACGGCGTCCACTTCTGCCTCGGGGCTCCGCTCGCCCGTCTCGAGGTGAGCACGGCCCTGCAGCTGCTCTTCGAGCGGTTCCCGCAGCTCGAACTCGCGGTGCCCGCTCCGGAGTTGAAGCCGCTCGGTTCCCTGCTGAGCAATGGCCACCAGACCCTGCCGGTCCGCCTGCGGAGCGCCGCCGGGTGACCGGGGCGAGCGTCGCCGCGCTCTCGGTTCAGTCGGTGTAGACCTCCGCTCGGTCCACGCTGACGTACGACGCGCCCGACTGTGCGTTGTGTTCGCCGGTGACCCGCATCCGGAGAGTGTGACGGCCGCTGGGCAACCGGGGGCTGAGGTACTGCAACGTCTCGCCGGTACGAGGGGATCCGTAGAAGTCGACGCGTTGTTCGGGGCCCCCGTCGACGCTCAGGGCGGCGATGCCGTTGCCGGTGTCACGGACGGACAGCAGGGCTATGCGGGTGCCCGTGAAGGTGAAGGTCGCGGTGTTGCCCGCCCGGTCGCTCCAGTGGTCGTCGCTCCAGAAGCACTGGGTGGCGCAGCCGGTTCCGGTGTTCCAGGTTCCGGTGTAGGAGACGGTTCCGTCGCCGCTGGAACGGCCGTCGTCGTTGATCCAGTGGTTGCCGGAGCCGGGATCGCCGGAGGGCAGGTTCTGGGTGGCGCCGAGGGCGAGGGGGCGGCCGAAGTCGGGGGTGCCGTCGGGTTTCCACGTGAACTTCTGCGCACGGGTGGTGCGGTTGGAGTAGGTGGAGGCGGACGTCGTCTTGGCGTGGTGGACGATCCAGTCCTCGGTGCCGTCGGGCGAGCGGAAGAAGGCGTGGTGTCCGGGCCCGTACACTCCGTGGCCGTCCGCTCGGGAGAAGACCGGCCCCTGGTGCTGTTTCCAGTTGCCGGGCACCAACGGGTCGGCGGTCGCGGGCAGGGACATCATCCACAGCTGGTAGTCCGGTTTGCCGGTGTCACAGGTCGAGTACGTCATCCACGTACGACCGTTGCGGTACAGGAACTCCGGACCTTCCCTGACTTCGGGGCAGCCACCGGAGGGGTTGAAGGCGACCGCGTTGCCGGAGACGGTCCAGGGGTTGGACATGGGGGCGATGTTGAGGCCGTTGTGCTGGTACTGGTTGATGCCGCTGTACGCCAGGTAGAGGCGGCCGTTGTGCTGCAGGATGCCGGCGTCGATGGCGAAGTCGTCGGCGTGGTTGGGCGGCGTGAGCTTGGCCTTGAAGTGGTACGGGCCTGCCGGGTCGTCGCGGTCGGACTCCAGGACGTAGAGGCGATGGTGGTCGTCGATGCCGTCGTCGGCCGTGTAGTACAGGTACCAGCGATCGCCGAAGCGGTAGAACTCCGGCGCCCAGATGTTGCGGTTGCGAGAGGGGTCGGAGTCCTTCCACACCGTCACGGGGTCGGCGGCGAGCAGGGTGCTCAGCGACGGCGAGCGCCACATGCGGATGCTGTCGCCCTGGGTGGCCGTCAGGTAGTAGGACCCGTTCCAGTGCGTCATGAACGGGTCGGGGCCGGTGTTCAACGGGTTGCGGAAGGTACCGGCCGCGGCGGCCCGTGCGCGTGAGGCGGTGTTGGCGGTGTTGTCCGCCGCCACGGTCGACGACGCGGACAACAGACCGGCCAGGACGGCAAGGAGGACGGCAAGCACGACGGCCGTGCGGTGCGGGACCGGGCTTCGGCCCTGTGCGGGGATGGCGCGCATGGACGGCTCCTCAAGGCAGGAGTGTCTTGTTCCAGGACGAGAACGTGTGGACGCGCAGGCGTCATTACAACGATGTAATGACGCGGGGATACGGTAAGGACGGTCAGGTGCACTGTCAACGGAGGTGCACTGTCGACGGAGGTGCACTGTCGACGGAAGTGCACGCTGGAGGGCGCGCCCACTCCACCGTCACCCTCCCTGCCGTCACCCACGCTGCCCGCTCCCCGCCTTGGGCTCGCGGCGCGGGTACCAGGCGACCACCAGCACGCCGACCGCCACCACCAGTACGGCAAGCACCCGCATCGCGCTGTCGATGGATGCGGTGAAGTCCGTGATGACGGCGTGCCGCAGGCCGGGGGACGTCAGCCCCTCGGCGGCCAGGCGCTGTTCGGCGGCGGGGACGGTCGTCGGCGCGTCCGGCCCGCCCAGCGGCGCCGGGAGGCCCGCGGTGAACGCCCCGGCCACCACGCTGCCGCTGACCGCCACGCCCAGCGCGCTGCCCATCTCCCGTGCCAGGCTCTGGAGCCCCGAGCCCACTCCGGCCCGGTGCGCCGGCAGCGCGGACATCATGCCGTGCGACAGCAGCGGTGTGGCCAGGCCGCACCCGGCCGCGGTGAGCGTCGCCCCGAACGCGTACAGGGGATACGGGGTGTTCGGGCCGACCAGCGAGACCGTGCCCAGCCCGGCCGCAAGCACCGCGAGGCCGCACCCGAGCGTGACCCGCGGGCCCGTGCGCCGCTCCAGCGTCACCGCGCAGCGCGGCGCGAGCAGCAGCGCACCCGCCATGGGCAGCAGCCGCACCCCGGCCCCCATCGGCGAGTAGCCCTTGGCGTACTGCAGATACTGCCCGTTGACGTAGAACAGGCCGAACATGCCGACGAACACCAGCGTCATACCGACCGCCCCCGCCCGCACCACCGGCACGGTGAACAGCCGGGGGTCCAGCATCGGATGCGCACGCCGCAGCTCCCATGCCGCCCAGGCCGCAAGCAGCACCACCGCCGCACCGAACCCGCCGAGGACCCGCGCGCTGCCCCACCCCGCCTGCGGACCGGAGACGATGCCCGAAAGGAGCGCGAGGAACCCGGCCGTCAGCAGGCCCGCGGACACCAAAGACAGCGGGCGGTCGTGCCGCGGGGGCGCCGGGGAGAACGCGAGCACCAGGACCAGTGCTATCAGGGAGAGAGGCACCACACACCAGAACAGCGCCCGCCACGAACCGAGTTGCAGTGCCGCGCCGCCGCCGACGTTTCCCAGCACCGCCGCAAGGCCCGTCATCGACGCCCACACCGCCACCAGCCGCGGCCGACGGTGGGCCGGCGCACCGCTCACCAGCAGAGCCAACGTCGTCGGCAGCACCGCGGCGGCGCCCACCCCGCTGACCACGCGGCCCGCGATCACCACGCCGATGCCCGGCGCCAGGGCGCACAGCACGCATCCGGCGGTGAACAGGCCCATGCCCGCGGCCAGCACCCGCTTGCGACCGAGCCGGTCGGCGAGCGCGCCGCCGGGAATGAGCAGGCAGGCGAAGAACACCACATAGCCGTCGACCACCCACAGCACCGACTCCGCCGACGGGCGCAGCGCGCTGCGCGATAGCGCGGGAACGGCGAGGTTCACGGCGGAGACCATGCCCACCACCAAGGTGACGCACAGACACATCACGGCGGTGGTCAGCGGGCCGGGGCCTTCGACCTCCGCAGCCGAAGCCCCCGGCAATGATGCTGCGGCGGCCGGTGTTTCGGAGGCCTCTGATACGGGGGCCTGGTCGCCGTGGCGTTGAGAGCCGGTCACCGTTCGCCTTCCGTTCGTCGCGTGCCGTCGTCGTGCCGCGGGGCCGGGGCGGTGTGCGGCTCCGGGGTGGCGCGGACGAGTTCGGCGCTGAAAGCCAGCCGGTCGCCGCGGATACGCAGGAACTCCAGGTCCACCGGGCGCCCGTCGGGCATCCTGGTCAGCCGTTCGACGGTGAACAGCGCCGAGCCTGCCGGGATGTCCAGCAGCGCGCAGGTGTGCGGGTCACCGCCCACCGCGTGCACGGTGACGCTCGCCGAGCCGAGCCGGCTGCCCGTGGACTGCTCGATGAGCCCGAACACGTCCCGCCCCGCCAGGTCGGCGGCGAGCAGCGGCGCCCCGATGTCCTCGGGCAGGTAGGTCAGGTCCAAGGACAGCGGCACACCGTCGAGCAGCCGGAGCCGTTCGATATGGACCACGCGTCCGCCGTCGGGGACGTGCAGCTTGCGGGCCACCTCGCCGGGCGGGCGCACCACGTCCGCGACCCGCACCTGATTGACCACCTCACCGTGCGTGTGCAGCGTTTCGGCCAGGCCGGTCAGCCGGTCCAAGGTGTGCTCGTAGGGCCGCCGTACGATCACCGTCCCCACTCCTTGGCGCCTCTCGACCACGCCTTCGTCGCGCAGCACGCCCAGCGCCTCGCGGACGGTGTTCCGCGACACCGCGAAGTCGGCGATCAGCACCCGCTCGTCCGGCAGCACGTCCGAGGGGAAGGCCCCGGATGCGATCTGACGGCGCAGCACCTCGGCGACCTGCCGGGCCCGGTCCGCCCGGGTCCGCCGTCGGCTCTCCGGTGCCGGATCCCGCCCGGCGATCGGGAGCGCGGGCTCGCGGGGCGAGGCGTTCATGGGACCTCCGCTGTGCGTCGGGGCAGAAGGAACGGTCGGGGCAGTAGGAACAGTCGGGGCAGGGCATGGGCGGGGCAGGGCAGGGTCAAGGCCGGGGTTGGGCGGGAAACACACGCCGGGGCCCCAGGTGTGAGGTGCCTGTGCGCCGTTGCCCGTTCGGTCGAACCTAGGCTTTCGACGTTTCCGGCGCGTTACGCCACCCACCCTGACCTGCTACGACGCCCGTGACGTGCGGCGCGGCAGGGAGCGCGGACCCCTTCCGCCACCCAGCCGCCGCAACGGGGCCGGAGAGCGAGGTCGGTTGGCGAGCCCGACCCGAACCCGGCGCTCCGTTTCCGTTTGTCGAAACCCTTGTTCCGCCTTACGGACTCGCTTAAGGTCGGCGCCCAGGCTCGACCGCCCCGCGCGGCCGGGCCTTCCCTGTGCGAACACGAAGGAGTGTGCGGTGGTGCAACAGGCGTGGCGGGACGGGTCGTCGGGCGAGGGGCAGGACGTGCGGCCGGAGGAGGGACGCGATGGCGGTGGGCCGCGCGGGGTGAGGCGCCGTGGCTTCGTCGTCGGGGCCGGCCTTGCCGGGGCCGGTGGCTTGCTCGGCGCCGTCGGGGCGACACCGGCGACCGCCGCCGGACGCGACGGTCACGGAGATCACGGGGACCACGGGGACCACGGGGGCCAAGGGGATCACGACGGCCATGGCGGCCATAGCGGCCCCAGCTGCCGCGAGATATTCGGCCCCGAGGACTTCCGCGCCGAGCGGCTGCTCCTCGTACCGGACGTCGTCCTGTTGCCCGAGGGTCCGGTCAAGGACCGCGCGGTGCTCGTCCAGGGCGGCACCTTCCGGGCCGTCGGGCCGGTCCGCAAGCTCGCCGAAGCGCACCGGAACGCCCGCACGGTGCGGCTGCAGGGCCACCTGCTCATGCCGGGCTTCGTGGACTCCCACCACCATCTGACGCAGAGTTTCGGCAAGGCCCAGGCGTTCGGGCAGCCGTCGGAGATCTTCAAGACCGTCTGGGAGCCGCTGGAACACGCCCTGGACGAGGAGACCGCCCACCTCTCGGCGAAGCTCGCGGCGCTGGAAGCGCTGCGCGGCGGGTTCACCACGGCCGCCGACGCCGGCACCCGAGCGCCCGTCGACGTGGGCGTCATCGCCAAGGCCGCCGAGGAGGCCGGGCTGCGCTGCGTGTTGTCGAAGGTCGTCTCCGACGGCAAGGGCGGCAAGGAACACCTGGAGCGGTTCCAGAACTCCCGGCTGATCCACCCCTCACTGGCGATACCCGTCCCCGAGGACGCGACCGCCGAGGTGCTGAAGAGGACCGCCGACCTGTGCGCGGACGCCGACGCGGTCTTCCAGATCCACGTGAACGAGCACCTGGCTGCCGTGGAACGCTCTCTCAAGAGCGTGGGCCGCCGCCCGGTCTCCTACCTGCACCACATCGGCGCCCTCAACGCGCACACCCTCGGCGCCCACGCCACCCTCCTCACCCCCGACGAGATGCGCATGCTCGCCGACACCGGCGCTGCCGTCAGCTACAACCCGGTGGCCAGCGCCTGGAAGGGCAACGCCGTCGCGCACGCCCTGATGTGGCAGGCCATGGGCATCCGCTTCGGTACCGGCACCGACGGCACCCGCGGCGACGGCTTCCGCCTGATGGACGCCGCGGAGAGCGCCCAGCGTCTGACCTACGGCCTGCTGTCCGGCGACTCCTCGTGCGGCGCCGGCACCGGTTGGCTCACCCACGCCACCGCGCTGAGCGCCGACGCCCTGGGACTCGGCAAGGTGACGGGCGAGATCGCCGTCGGCAAGGCAGCCGATTTCCTGCTCGTCGACCTGCGGGTGCCTGAACTCACCCCGTCCTACGACCTGTCGTGGGAACTGGTCCGGCTGGCCGGCCGCGACCAGATCACCGCGGTCGTCGTGGACGGCAAGCTGCGCCTCTGGCACGGCTGGCCCACCGACTGGGACGGCCCCGCGCTGGTCCGCGAGGCCGCCGAGGTGGGCCCGAAGGTCGTGCGGCGCGCCCGCATCGTCCGGGTGGACCCGGACCCGGACGGCACCGCCCGCCATCCGCGGCGGCCTCGCTCCTGACGGGAAGCCACACTTAGTCCCGCGAAAGGGCCTGCGGCCGTGCGGGGCCGCCCGTCCCGTTCCTCGATCGGACCCGGTCGACGGACCACGCGCAGAGGCCCACCAGCACGGCCGCTCCGGCCGCGTAGACCGGCAGCCACAAGGTCGTGGTGGCGGACAGGCAGTCGGCGACGGCGTCATGGCTCTGGGCGTGCCGCGCCTGAGCCAGGGCGGCCCCGCCGCGGCCTGCCAGGTCTCCGAGCTCCGCCTCCGTGCGGATGCTCGCGTAGGTGCCGAGCGCGGGGCATCGGGCACGGGTGCCCGGCATCGGGAACAGCCACGCCCAGCGCTGCAGCATGGGGGCCAGGGCGATCGCCGCGCACAGGCCGACCACCAGGGAGTACGCCGCCAGATTCCGTGCGTACGCGACGCGGAGCCCGGGCGCCCACACCGGCAGCCGGTAGAAGCTGGAGGTCACCGCGATCAGCGTCACCCCGATGTACGTGGCGAACCACTGCCACGAACCCTGCGCGAACGCGGCCGTCAGCACGGCGGCCAGGCCGATACCGATGACCCCTGCCTGACTGGAGGCGTCAGGGCTCGCTCCGGTCGAGGCCGGGGTCGAGGCCGGGGTCGAGGTCGAGGCCGGGGTCGAGCTCTGTGCTCCTCGCGGGGTGGGACGGTCCACAGCGCCTCCTGTGTGGTCCGGGGCTGGGCGACCAGCATCCAGGCGCACGGCTCCCTCGCCCCGCAGGCCATGCCGGACCGGCCCGCAACCGCGGCCCGTTTGGCGGATCCGCCACCGCTGCTCACGTCGACAGGACCCTGACCTGCGGCTACGAGACGGCGCCTCGTTGAGTGCGGGGAGAGTGCGCGGATATCCCGACCCCCGGACCGCCGCCGGTGCCCACGTTGCCTGCCGACCGCGAGGGAAGCCGGGCCGACTCCTGCCCTCCTGCCTTCGCCGTCCGGGTCTCCCGTCGGCCCTGCCTCGGCGGGGAGTACGCCCTACGCCCTGGGCGGCGGCGCTGGCCGCCGGGATCAGCCTGGCCGTGATGACGGTGGCCCGGACCCCGCACTCCCCCGCGTGCGCGACCGCCGTCGTCATCGTCCTGAACTCCCCGCGGCCCACGACCTTCGTCCCGCTGCTCCTGGGATCCACCGCGCTGCTCGTCCTCGCGGGCTGGGCCGCGTCGTGCGCCCGCCCCGGCGCACCGCGCTATCCCGCGTACTGGTGGTGAGCACGGGCCGAGGGCCGGAGGCGGGCCGCAGCAAAATCCGTTGCGCCGTCCCCGCGAGGGCCCGACTGTGTCCCTGCACGGTGGTTTCCCGTCGAAAGGGCCTCATGTCAGCCGTTGTTGTCGTCGGTGCGGGGATCGTCGGTTCGTCGGTGGCGTACCACTTGGCACGTCAGGGCGTTCCGGTCACCCTGCTCGAACAGGGACCCGCACCGGCCTCCGGGGTCACACGGGACTCCTTCGCCTGGATCGGCGAAGCGGGGGGCCACTGGCCCGGTGGCGCGGAGGACCTTCGCCCGTACGTCCTGGCGGACCATCGGCGCCTGGAGGCCGAACTGCCGGGCGTCACCGTCCGCCGGACCGGCTCGCTCCACTGGGCCGACGGACCGGCTCGGGACCTACGGCCGAGGCCGGGCCAGTTCATCGTCGGGCGGAGCGACATCGCGGCCCTGGAGCCCAACCTGCGGGAGCCGCCCGGCCAGGCCCTCCACACCCCGAGCGATGCGGGCGTCGATCCGGCCGGCCTGGCCCACGCACTGGTGGCTGCCGCCCGTGCCCACGGAGCGACCGTGCTCCACGGAACCGCTGTCTCCGCGGTGCGGGTGACCGGCGGACGTGTCGACGGAGTGCTGTCGTCGACCGGATTCCACCCGGCCGCAACCGTCGTACTCACCGCGGGAACCGACGTCACCGCGCTCTGCGAGCCGCTCGGCGTCGACCTGGCCGTCACCGCCTCCCCGGCCACCCTCGCGCGGATCACCGCACCTCCTGGCCTGGTCAAGACGATCGTGGCCAGGCCCGACTTCGAGGTCCGAGAGGTTCGGGACGGCGACCTCGTGATGGTCGTGCCGTACGTCGAAGGCGCGACGGCGCCGCCCGAGGCAGCTGCGCACGTTGCGCTCCGGCAGCTGCGGAAGACCTTCCGGGGAAGCGACCAGTGCCTCTTGTCGGGCTGCCGCACCGCCAGACGCCCGATGCCCGCGCACGGGCCGGTCATCGGCTACGCGACGCGCGACCGGTCCGTCTACGTCGCGGTCATGCACTCCGCCGTCAGACTCGCCCCCACCGTCGGACGGCTCGTGGCGGACGAGCTCGCGACCGGCAGACCGGCCCCCGAGCTGCGGCGTTGCCGACCGCGTGCCCACTGAAGCGACCCCGGCAACGGCCCCGGCAATGGCCTCGGCAACGGGCTCGGCGGAAAAGCGGGTGACGCGGTGGGGTGGGCGCGTTATCGTCGGCCGCATGAACGTCATCGGCCCACGCCTCACCGCAACCGCGCGAGCGACCAGCTCGCCGGTTGCCGCCGCCTGACGTCTTTCCCTCTTCCCATCGGCGACCGGAAACGGCCCGCCGATGGCTCTGTGGCTTCGCGCCACGACCCACACACCCCCCGTGCGGACCCGTTGTCCGGTGCCTCCCCGCTTGCCCGCGAAGGAGCCACCCCATGAACACCGACCGCACGAACACGGACCGCCTGAACAGCGACCGCGTCCGCAGCACGTTCGTCGAGTACTTCGAGGAGCGCCTGCACCAGCGGATCACCGGGTCGACCCTGGTGCCGCCGTCCGGCGACTCCGTTCTGTTCACCACCTCCGGCATGCACCCCCTCACGCCCTTCCTGGAGGGACGCCCGCACCCCCTCGGCAACCGGCTGGTCAATGTGCAGCGCTGTCTGCGGACCACGGACCTGGAGGAGGTGGGCGATCCGACCCATCTCACTGTCTTCGAGATGCTCGGCAGCTGGTCGCTCGGCGACTACGAGGGGCCGCAGAGTCTCCGCTGGGGATACGAGCTGCTCACCGAGGGCTTCGGGGTCGACCCGCGGCATCTGCATGCCACGGTCTTCGGCGGCGACGAGCGGACCGGCCCGGACACCTCCTCCTCGGACGTGTGGGACGAGCTCGGCGTCCCGGTGGAGTTGACCGTCGAGGACAACTGGTGGGACAACGGCCCGATCGGCCCGTGCGGCCCCGATTCGGAGATGTTCCTGTGGACGGGCGACACCCCGCCACGGTCGACGCCCACCCAGGACGACCGTTGGGTGGAGGTCTGGAACCACGTCACGATGCGCTATCGCAGGCTCGACGACGGTTCGCTCGTGCCGTTGCCTCAGCGCAATGTCGACACCGGGATGGGTCTGGAGCGCCTGGTCTCGATGTTGCAGGGCAAGCGGTCGGTCTTCGAGTGCGACGTCTTCGCCCCGTGGCGGCTGCTCGTACCGGGGTTGTGGCGGCTGGACATGGAGTCCCTGCGGCTGGTCTGCGATCATCTGCGGTCGGCCGTGGTGGTGATCGGCGACGGAGTGCGGCCCGCCAACACCGGCCGTGGGTACGTACTGCGCCGACTGGTGCGGCGCCTGCTCACCGTCCTGTGGCGTGACGATCCCACGCGCGGCCTCGGTGATCTGCCGGGCGAGCTGATCGTGCACACCCTGGACCACTTCCGTCAGGACATGGATGCCGCGGTCGTACGCGAGATCCTGCTCGAGGAGGAGCAGCGCTTCCGTCGGCTTCTGGAGCGCGGGCGGCGGGTCCTGTCCCGGCCCCGGTTCCGGGGCCCGCTCGGCGAGGAGGACTTGTTCTACCTCCACGACACGCACGGCCTGCCGAGCGAACTCGTCCTGAGCCTGCGGCCGGAGTGAGGGCCGAACGTGTCGGGGGGGGGCTACGGCCGGCGGTCGATTCCACCGCCCGGACCACTTCCGGGGGACGTTGTCAGTCAGTCGCATGCGGCCCCGCGGGGAGAGCCGGATGGTGGCGGTGCCGGTGTAGCGGCGCGCTTCGAAGCCGTCGAGGTAGGTGGCGCAGTACGCGCCCAGGTCGAAGTCCTCCGGCCGGTCGAACAGTTCGTCGCCCGGCCCGCACCGGCGAGATCGTCGCCGCGGTCTTCACCTCGTATCCCGACGAGGACGCGCACCGCCGCCGTGTCACCGCGGTGCGGGCCCGTGCCCTCGTACGGAACGAGGTCCTGCCGCGCATCGAGCGGGAACGGGCGGCGGCCTCCCGGCTGCTCCGGCCGGCGCCCACGGGTCACTCGCTCCTCTCATGACGGCCGGTCGGCAGGGGTGGCCGTCCGTCTCGGTCACAGGCTCGTGAGGAGGTCGTCGAGCGGAGCCGGTACCTGTTCGGGGGCGAGGGACTCGACGAGGAGGCGGCCGTAACGGATCTTGCGGCCCTTCTTCGTACCGAGGAAGCGCCTCAACTGCTGGTCCCTGGGCCCGCCGTGCTGTGCGGGCTGGCGCAGAAAGGTCTGCCAGGCGCGGAGGTCGCCCTCGGCGCGGACGATCTCCTCGACCCGTGCTGTGCCCAGCGCGCGGATCAGCTCGTCCTCCAGGTCCGCCACGCATACGTAGAAGCCCTTCCGCGAGGCTCCCGCCCGCTCCAGTCCCTGGTCGTAGAAGCGCTGCTCGGCCTTGTCGCACAGTCCTGCCAGGCGCAGGCCGAGGCCGGGCGGGCCGAGCAGACCCGCGTAGCGGCCGATGCTCATCGCCCCGCCCATCGCCAGGACGCACACCCCCTCGGCGGCCAGGTCCCGGCCGCGCCGCGCGGCCAGCGCCTCGACGGCCTCGAAATCGCTCGGCCCCTCAAGCAGCACCGCCGTCCGCACCCCGAGACGCACGGCCAGTTCGCTCGCCGTCCCGCCGGAACCGCCGTTCGCCCAACCGCCGTTGACCCGGCCGCCGCGCGCCCAGCAGCCGACAGCATCCCGGAACGACTTCATGTCCGCCATGGAGCGAGTCTGCGCCTCCGGTGGCGACACGGCACGTGATATTCCGCCCCCTTCCGGCCCGGCCGGAACGCGAGGGACGACCGGTACGCGGCCCGAGGTGTGGGGTGGTCATCGGCCGCGCAGGTCGTCGTCAAGCAGCCGGATCAGCTCGCCGGTCCGTCCTCCGCCGGCGGGCGCCGCAGGGAACCGCTTGAGCACGTCGATCACGGCCGGGCTCGCACCGCGCACCGCCTGCCCGACGCGTTCTACGCGTTCTACGCGTTCGACGCCGACAGACCGGTCGTCACCGGCGACCAGTTCGGCCGCTCTGGCCGCGTGAGCGCCCGCGCCGAGAATGTGCTTGACCTGAGTGGCCTTCGCCAACGGATGCAAGTACGCCGCGCCTGCCGCGGCCATCGCCGCCCGCGCCGCCTCGCACGCGGCCGCCGAGTCCGCGCTCTTGGCGGCCTTGAGCGCCGCCCACGCCGTGTCGCGCAGCGCCTTCCCGCGCTCGCCGCCCCGGGCGAACTCCCAAGCGGCGCCGATCGCGTCCCGCGGCCGCCGGTCCTCCGGCCGGTCGGCCTCGAAGATGTCGAGCACGACTTCCGCGCACGCCGCGGCGAACGCGGTGACCGCACGGAGATCCTGCTTGCTCAGGGCGATCTCGCTCACTTCCTCTGCCATGACTCCATCTTCCTTCGACCACCGCACCGGTCGGCGAGGGGTGGGGAGCCATGGCCTTCGGCCCCACGCGGAGATCGGGGCGGTGGCAAGGTCGAGACGGCCGGTGTTGACGTGCGAAAGGTGGCGTCGATCTCCTCCTCGGTTGCGAGTCCTTCCGCCACCAGAAGCGGGCGGATCTGCCGCACGGTCGCGGCTTCGAGGACGACACAGGCCGGTGAGGTGATGGGGAAGTACGCATCGGCCCGCACGTCGTCGGGACCGGCCTCCCGCAGCAGTCTCGGCAGGGTCCGTCCGTAGGCGAGGTCCGCGCCGCGCGCTGCCATCAAGGTGCGGAAACCGGCGCGCAACCGGTTGGCGAGTTGCTGCTCGGGACCCGACTCGTCCGGGCACAGCAGGGGCCGCAGCCCCGGATCGGTGTCCTCCAGGACCAGCCGGGCGTGGACGAGGTCGGAAGGACCACCGGCGCCGATCTCCCAGCACCGCATGCCGGCGGTGAGTCCGAGCCGGTCGATGTGTCGTGGGCGAAGAATTTCGGGGCCGGTGTCATCAGAACGGCCCGCTCGCGCCTCTCCTGCGTGAACGGCCGTCGCGCCCCTCCGGAGCGCTCAAGGGCCGCACAATGAAAGGGAGGTCGGCCGTGGAGCTCTTCGCCGTCGTGGCGGCAGCGGTCATGTTCCTGGTACCCGGTGTCAGGGCGCTGCTGGACAGCGTCGCCTATCGCAACCGGGCTCGGGGCATGGCCGAGATCATCCGCGCCGAGAGAGGTGCCGGGGACGAGCGCGGGGGCACGGGCGGACGGGGCGGGGTGCCGTCGACGCGACGGCGCGAGAAGAAGGCGCAGGCCGATGGCTGACTCGGAAGCGGTGACCGCGGAGGAGCTGGCCGCCGTGTTCGCGCGGCACCGGAGCGAGATGACGGGAAAAGCACGGCAGTTGCTCGCGGCGGCCGAGGTGCCGCCGTCCGTCTCGGACGCCGACGACGTCGTCAGCACGGCCTTCACCAGGGCGCTGCGGGATCCGGCCGCGATCCGGGAGCCCCGCGCCTACCTCTTCGAGGTGATCCGCACTGAGGTGGCGCACCTGGTCCGCCGACGCGCCGAGCACCGGCGCCTGGAGGAGAGACGGGCCGCGGACCCACTGCGCTGCGACGCCCCGGCCTCCGCCGACTTCAGTGCCCTCGTGGACAACCGGGACGTGGTGCACCGAGCCGTGCGGGGTCTGTCGGCTCAGCAGCGCACCGCGGTGTGGGCGACCAAGGCGCTGGACTGTAGCCGAGACGAGGTGGCCGTGCTCATGGACGTACGGCCGGGCACGGTCGCCGCGCACGTCTCACGGGCCGTGAAGCTACTGCGGGCCGGGATCGCCGCGGCGACGACGACCGTACTGACGAGCGTGGTCCACCTCGTCGCGGGCGTCCTGCGGCGGCCCGAGCCCGCCGGTGCTCCGGGCCAGGGCCCCGACGCTGACGCTGCGTCGAGATGGTCCACCGCGCCGCTCACCGTCGTTCTCGTCGTGCTCCTGGCGGCGGGGGCGGTCGTGGGCCTTGCACGGCTGGGGAGCTGGGCGCTTCCGCGTCGGAGGTGGCCTGCGGTGTGCCCGGAGTGCCGCCAGGCCCTGGGGGTGGCGACCTCACCCGGGCGGCCGCCCCGCTACTGCTCGGCCGCCTGTCGGGCGGCCGCGGACCGCCGGCCGCAGGAGGACAACGTACTGCGGGCCTGGCGGGCAGCGGCCGTCTCACCTGCCGTGCCCGCGACGACCGGCCGCGCCATGCTGGCGGTCCGACGCGCCCGGCTCCAGGGCGCCCACCTGCTCCTCACCGCGTCCGATGAGGCCTGGCAGACACTCAGGGCGCGGCAGCGGGACTTCCGGGCACCGCTGGCCGAGCTGATGGGCGGCGAGGTCACCATCGGCCGCGGCGGGGCGGGCCCGTCAGCGGAGCGCGAGGCGTCCGGGACGTCGCTCTCGACGCTCAGGAGCGACGGCACCACGGAGTTCCGGAACGCCGTCACCGGCGAGTATCTGGGTGAAACGCACGCGTACGGTCCGTACGCACCCGAGAGCCGCCCCTACGACCCCTACCTCTGACCATGACCGCACCCCGAAGCCCAAGAGGCCTGTGGCCTGCCCCGAACCGACTTCTGTCCCGTGTGTTCCACATCACCCCGTATGAGGCGGTGGGTCCGGAACAACCCGAGGTGGCGCGTCGTTCCTTCTAGTGTGGCTGCGGAGGGGACAGTGTCCCCGGGCCTCACCTATAGCCCATGGGGACGATCGTTCGGCTGAAGCCCCATGGAGCCTTTCGCCGAGAGGCGACCGCCCTCCGCTTGCCACCTCTCACGGCCCCGGCAGGTCTCCCCCGTCCAGCCGGGGCTCCTTTTTTGCCGCACCGCTCCCGGTACTGCCCCGGCTCTCAGACCGCCGAGTCGGCCAGCAGCTTCAGGGCGAGCGCCTCCGTCCGGGCATCGGCCTTCTCGGGGCTCCCCGTGTCGTAGGGCGGGTCCGGGTCGTACTCGACGGCGAGCTGCATGGCCTTCGCCACCTCGGTGTCGGAGAGGCGGGCGGCGAGGTGCAGTCCCATGTCGATTCCGGCGGAGACCCCCGCGGCCGTAATGATCTTGCCGGCCTCGACGTAACGTCCGGGCGTGTACGTCGCACCGACCTCGGCCAGGTACGGCCGGGCCGCCCAGTACGTCGTGGCGGGCAGGCCGCGGAGCAAGCCGGCGGCCCCCAGGATCAGCGAGCCCGTGCACACGGACGTCGTCCAGACCGTGCGGCGGTGGATACGACGGATCCACTCGTGCACCCCGGTGTCGTCCATCATGGCCATGACTCCCCGGTCCCCGCCGCCGGGTACGAGCAGGACATCGGCGCGGTGCACGTCCCGCATCGCCCGTTCCGCCACCAGGCTCAGCTCTCCGGTGTCCGTGGTCACCGGACCCGCCTCGCGGGCGACCATCGTCACGCGCACGCCCGGAACACGGCACAGCACCTCGAACGGGCCGACCGCGTCCAGCGCCGTGAACCCGTCGTAGAGCAGCACCGCCACGCTCAGATGCCCGTCCCCGGTGGCCGCCTCCGCGGCGCCACCCGCACCGACGGCCACGGCGATCCCCGCCCCCACCGCTCCCGACACAGCGCCCCGCAGCACCCCACGGCGGCTCGGTTCCCGCCCGGCCACACCCTTGCTCATGTCCCACCAATGCCCTTCAGCCGTACAGCAGTTGACGCACAAGTAGTCGTACGTGAGGGAGTCGGAGTTCCCGCGCGGCTGGAAACGGGTTCCTACTGCTGATGCCACCTGTCGTACGGGTCGGAGGGGTCGCAGACCGTGGTCTGCACGAGGGTGCCGTTCCGTACGCTGGGCGTCGACAGGCAGAAGCCGCTCGACGCGTTCTGCCACACGTCGTACCAGCCGGACGGCGGCCCATTGGGGTTGTCCGCGAAGAAGACGCGCCACTGCTGGCTGCGGTCGGCCGCGTTGCAGAACGCCATCGTGACCGTCCCCGACCCCGACGACGGCGCGGTGATGCAGCGTCCCGTGCGCTGGTTGGTGAAGGTGAACAGACCGGTCTGTGTGTTGAATCCCTCGAGCCACTTCTGCTCGGAGCCACCGGTGCACGACCACATATGGAGCTTGGCGGCGTTCTCGGTGGCGTTGTCGAGACAGTGACTGGAATTCCATACGTTGATCGGGGTGAAGCTCGCGGCCCGCGCGGGCACACTGGCCACGGCCATGGCCCCCATCGTCAATACGGCCACGGCGAGCGCTGACAAGCTGCGTCGACTGGACATCGATCTTCTCCGGGTTTTCCGACTGGAAGTGCTGGAGAGCCCGAACGACATCCGCGGTGCAGAGGAGGGGTCCGAGCGCGGCGAGTCCGAGGGCTACTCGCTTGAGGCGCTGACTGCATTCTCTGAGCAGGCGCGAGGATCAGGTCCGAGATTCTGCCACCCGGGCATTTCGCCGACAACGCGCGGCGGGAGGCTTTTACCTTCCCGAGAGCGGAGCTTTTCCCCCGCACGTACTCCGTTCGCCCCCGTTCGCAGCCGCTCGCCACACAGGTATCGGGGAGCCCCGACAGGCCCGGGCCTGTCGCCTAAAGCCTGTTGCACAAGGCTTTAGACTCGCCGAATGGCCAAGTACTTCGACGTGCACCCCGATAACCCCCAGCGGCGCAGCATCAGCAGCGTGGTCGACGGGATCCGATCCGGCGCGCTCGTCGCCTATCCGACGGACTCCTGCTACGCGCTGGGATGTCAGCTCGGCAGCCGCGACGGCATGGACCGCATCCGGTCGATCCGTCAGCTCGACGACCGCCACCACTTCACCCTCATGTGCGAGAGCTTCGCGCAGATGGGGCAGTTCGTGCACCTCGACAACGACGTGTTCCGCGCGATCAAGGCGGCCACGCCCGGCAGCTATACCTTCATCCTGCCCGCCACCAAAGAGGTGCCGCGCCAGATGATGCACCCGAAGAAGCGGACCGTCGGTGTGCGCATCCCCGATCACACCGTCACCCAGGCCCTGCTCGGCGAGCTCGGCGAGCCGCTGCTCTCCAGCACGCTGCTCCTGCCCGATCAGGAGGAGCCGCTGACCCAGGGCTGGGACATCAAGGAGCGCCTCGACCACCTCGTGGACTCGGTCATCGACTCCGGTGACTGCGGCACCGAGCCCACCACCGTCATCGACTTCTCCGGTGGCGAGGCGGAGATCGTCCGCCGGGGGGCGGGCGACACCTCGCGCTTCGAGTAGCCCCCCTCCCCCCGCGGCGACCCCGCGGCGCCCCCGCGGCGATCTCCTGATCAGGTCAGCGGCGGCGCGCAGCAGCCGTCCCTGCGCATCAGGCGCCCCGCCGTCAGCCAGTACGCCGCGTCCTTGTCGGCCGCACCCGCACCGTCCTTCAGCCGCGGCTCGAACGCGGCCGTCAGCTCCTCGGTCCGGTACGGGGTGCCTCCCCGGAGCACCGACACCGTCCGCACCATCGTGTCGAAGTCCGTGAACGGGTCGCCGTCCACGATCGTCACGTCGGCGACCTTGCCGGGCTCGACGGTGCCCAGGTGGCGGTCGAGGCCGAAGACCCTGGCGGGCAGGACGGTCGCGGTGCGCAGGGCCGCCGCCGGGGACAGGCCGCCCCGGTGCAGGGCGCGCAGTCCCAGGTGGAGCGAGAGGCCCACCGGGACGAGGGGCTGGTCGGTGCCGAGGGCCACCTGGCCGCCGGCGGCCAGGATTCGCCGGTAGATGTCGGTTTCACGACGGAGCGTGGCCAGTTGTTCCGCGCTGGGCGGCACGCCTGCCCCGGCCTTCACCGCGGCGGCGTCCCAGGGCGGCATCACCGCGGTGACGCGTGGGTCGTCCGCGAGGCTCGGGTCCGCGCCGAGCAGGGGCGACGAGGTGAAGGGCGTGGCGATCAGCGAGAAGGCCGCGCCGTGCGCGCTGTAGATCTCGATGACGTCGTCCCAGGCGCGGCCGGTGGCGGTGGTGGCGTGGCCGAACTCCGCGCGCTGGGTGGCCTGCAGATGGGTCGTCAGGTCCTGGCCGAGCTGGCTGCCGGGCGAGAGCAGATGGCTCCCGGCCCGTACCCCGAGCTTCTCGTGCGCGAACCGCGCCGCTTCTTCCATGACCCAGCCAGGCGCCCGTACATAGGTCTTGACGAAGTCCCAGTCGAGGGCCGCGCCGCGGTCCAGGGAGCGCCTCAGCGCCGCCCTGCTCCGGTGCGCGCGGCCCATGCTGTACGCGACACGGGCGCCGTCGAGGAGTTCGCCCGTGGTGAGCAGGCGGGGTCCGGCCAGTTCGCCCGCTGCCACCGCTTCGCGGACGCGGGCCTGTTCGTACGCGAAGCCGCCGAGGGACACCGCCGTGGTGATCCCGTAGGTGAGCTGGCCCACCGTCTGGCGGCCGCCGTACGTCGTCTGCCACGGGTGGGTGTGCGTGTCCCACAGCCCGGGGACGACCGTCTGCCGGGAGGCGTCGACGCGTCGGCCCGCGGGAGTCAGGACCGCGGGGCGGTGCGGCCGCACGGAGGCGAAGCGGCCGCCGCGGACGACGAGGTCGACGTCCTCGCGCACCTCGTCCCCGGTGCCGTCCCACAGCCGGCCCGCGTGCACCACCAGGTCGGCGGGCTCCGGCCTGCGCTGGTCCAGGGGCATGCGCACCGTACGGGGGCGGCTGCCGTCGGCTCCGATCAGGCGCAGTCGGCCGCTCGACAGATAGAGGAGCGTCTTCGAGTCGCCCGACCACGACGGGTGGTCGGCCGGTTCGGCGGAGAGCATCCGCGGCGCGCCGCGCGGTGTGCCGTCGGGGGTGACGGGCAGGAGGTGCAGCGCGGATTCGACGATCACCGCGAGCCGGTGGCCGTCGGGAGACCAGACGGGGCCGGAGTCGTACCGGTCGGAGAGCGAGGCGTGCGGGGCGACGGCGTGCAGACGGTCGGCTCCGGTGGTGGTGTCGACGATCCGGATGAGGTTGTAGCCCTCCCGGAAGCGGTGGTTGAGGCGGTTGCGGTCGCAGAGCGCGAGGTAGCGGCCGTCCGGCGACCAGCTCGGTCTGCCCGGCAGGCCGCCGCCGCCGAGCGGTTCCACCAGGGCGCGTTCGGTGCCCGAGGCGAGGTCGCGTACGACGAGGCGGCCGGTCATGTCCAGGCAGGCGAGCCGCGTGCCGTCGGGCGAGAGGGCCGGGTGGACCCGGCCGCCGGTCGCAAGGGCGGTCTCGGTGCCGGTGGCGAGGTCGCGGCGGTAGACGCCGAGCAGCCCGTCGCGGTCGTCGGCGTACACCAGGGACTTGCCGTCCCGCGCCCAGGTCGGGCCGAGCAGATAGCCGGTGGCCGCCGCCCGGTGCGCCCTGCGGGGCGGGCGCCCGCCGGACGTGTTCGCCAGCCAGAGCGAGTTGAGGGCCGCGAAGGCGATCTGCCGTCCGTCCGGCGACAGCGCGGGCAGGTGGATGCCGCGCGTGGGGCGGGCCCGGCCAAGGCCCAGGTCGTACTCCTTGATCCGGTAGCGGGGGCGGTCCACCGGCAGGGTCGCCTCGAAGGGGATCACCTCGGGCTCGCCGGGGCTGTCGGGACGCGCGCCGGGACGTACGAGGGTGATGCGGCCGTCCAGGGTGAGCAGGAGCTCCCCTGCCGCCGTCCAGCGGGGTGGCACGGGAGCCAGGTCGCCGGTCAGGTCGACGGGCTCGCCGTCGATGACGAGCGTGCAGGAGGCGCTGGGTGAGGGGGTGGTCCTGAGATAGGCGATGCGGTGTGCGTGCGGGTCTACGGCAGGCGTCATGACCTGCGCGGACGCGGTCTCGGTGTGGATGAGGGCGACGGGGCCCGGCCCTTCGGCGGGGACGGCCGCGATGGTTCTGGCGTCGAGCGAGGAGCCCTGCGGGGTGGTGACGGGCTTTCCGCGGACGAACAGGATCCGCTCGCCGTCGGGCGACCAGGTCGGGTCGAAGTCCTCCCACGGCCCGTCCTGGAGCGGTCCGTCCTGTCCTGGCAGCCCGGTCACGCGGGTGAGTTCGCCGCTTTCGAGGTGCAGGACGTGGATGCGGTACGAGCCGCCCCGCACCGGGTCGCCGCCGCGCTCGGACGCGAAGGCGATGCGGGTTCCGTCGGGTGACCAGGCGGGGCCCCGGTCGTCCCAGGGGCCTTCGGTGCGCTGCCGCAGCCGGGAGCCGTCGGCGTGCATCGTCCAGAGGTGGAATCCGCCGTCCTGGTACGCGCAGAACGCGACCGACGTGCCGTCCGGGGCGTACACCGGCCGGTTCGGCTCCAGGCCCGCGGGCGTCAGCGGTACCGCCTCACCGCCGCCCCGAGGCAGCGACCAGAGGGTGGCCTGCGCCTCGACGATCAGCCGGTCGGCGGCGGGCGAGAGGGTGGCGGAGCCGTTCGTGACCCGGGTGAAGGAGAGGGGGACCGTGGTGCGCGGCCTGGCGGGCGCGGGGGCGGTCCCGAGGGCGGCGACCGCCCCGGAAACGCCTGCGGCGACGAGCAGTTGACGTCGGGTCAGGGGCAGCACGGTGTTGTGCCGGTCACAGTCCATGACACAGAACACTCGCCCATCGCCGTACCCGTGGACAACACCACGGGTCGACAACACGCCGGTGATCCACGTCGGGGCCGACGGTCACGGACACGCACGCGACGGCCCGGGGCCCGGCCGGGTCACCGTCGTACCAGAAGCTGACGCCCCGGCCCTCACGTACCTCTGAAGTCTGGATCTGCGTGCTACCGCAGGGTGACGTCACGCCGTCTCCCCTTGCCATAGCGTCCTTTGACATGACAGTCATCCGAACTTCCGTACAGAGACGCGCTCTTGTCGCAGCCGTCGCCCTCGCTGCCGTCCTGCCGGTCGCGGGCGGGTCGGCGGCGTACGCCTCAGGCGCGGACGGCACCGGGACCGTGCGCGCCCGCGCCGCGGCGAGTGATCCGGCGGCGACGGCCTTCCATCTGCCGCGCCCCACCGGCCCGTTCGGGGTCGGCCGCGACACCCTGCATCTCGTCGACAAGAGCCGCCGCGACCCGTGGGTGCCCTCGGCGGACGCGCGCGAGCTGATGGTGTCCATGTACTACCCCGGGCGGTACGGCGGCGGGCGCCCCACCTCGTACACCTCCGAGGAGGAGGCCCGGCTCATGCTGGAGTGGTGGGAGGTGGACAAGCGGATCTCCGCGGCCGCGTACAGCTCCACACGCACCTTCGCGCGCGCCGGGGCGAAGCCCGCGCAGGGACGGTTCCCGCTGATCGTGCTCTCCCCCGGCTTCACCGCTCCCCGCACCACGTTGACTCATCTCGCCGAGGACCTGGCGAGCCGTGGCTTCGTGGTGGCCACCGTCGACCACGCCTACGAGTCCGTCGGCACGGCCTTCCCCGGCGGCCGGATGCTCACCTGCCGGGCGTGCGCCCCCGTCGAGGAGCCCGGTGGCGGCGAGATCGCCGCCGAGGGGCGAGCCAAGGATCTCTCGTTCGTCATCGACCGGTTGACCGGCCGGAAGGCGTCCTGGCGGCTCTCCCGCATGATCGATCCCGGGCGGATCGGCGCGGGCGGGCACTCGATAGGCGGCTCCGCCGCGCTCGCCACCATGGCCGCCGATCCCCGGGTGCGGGCGGGCATGAACATGGACGGCCATTTCCACGTCAGACCCGAGGGGATCGGCGGTCGGCCCTTCCTGATGCTGGGCACGGAGGTGCAACATACGCCGGGGGTCGAGGACGGCAAGAACTGGGACGAGACGTGGCAGGGGCTCGACGGCTGGAAGCGCTGGCTCACCGTCAGGGGTTCCGGGCACTTCACGTTCACCGACGTGCCCGTTGTGGCGGGGCAGGCCGGTGTGGACGATCCGGAGGTGCCGCTGTCCGGTGAGCGATCCGAGCGGATCACCCGGGCATACATCGGAGCCTTCTTCGAGCAGCAGCTGCGCGGTGTTCCGCAGCCGCTGCTCGACGGACCGACGCCACAGAACCCGGAGGTCACCTTCCGGCGGCGCTGACCGGTCAGGCGGTGGGGGGCGGCTCTGTCAGGACCGCCTCCCGCAGGAGCTGGACCGGGTGCCAGGCGTCGCGTTCGGTGCCGTGGAAGATCTGCTGGCGGCAGGAGACTCCCGTGGCGACGACGACGGTGTCGGCGGGCTCCGCTTGGATCGCGGGGAACAGCCGGTCCTCGCCGACCGTCATCGACGTCTCGTAGTGCTCGGACTCGAACCCGAAGGACCCGGCCATGCCGCAGCAGCCCGCGTCGAGTTCGACGACCGTCGCTCCCGGGATGCGGCCCAGGAGTTCGAGGGTCGCGGCCGTGCCGACTTCGGCCTTCTGGTGGCAGTGGCCGTGGTAGAGGAGCCTGCGCCCGGCGAGCCAGGAGTCCTCCCGCAGTCGCAGGCGCCCCGCGTCGACGGCTTCCGCAAGGAGTTCCTCGACCTGGCGCACCCGCCCGGCGACGTCCGCGACCGCGGTGTCGTCGGGCAGCAGCGCCCGGTGCTCGTCGCGCAGTGTCATCAGGCAGGAGGGCTCGCAGCCCACGATCGGCGAGCCGGGTCCCGTCGAGCGGTGCAGTCGGTGGGCGAGTCGGCGCGCCTTGTTCTTCGCGTCGTCGACCAGGCCCTTGGAGAGACTCGATCTGCCGCAGCAGCCGCGGCTCTCCAGCCGCACGCGCCACCCGGCGTGCTCAAGGAGTTCGATGGCGGCGCGGCCGATGCCGGGCTCGGTGAAGGTGGTGAAGGAGTCCGCGAGGTAGGTGACCGTCCCCTGGGTCACCGGGTGCGGGGCGGGTGTGCGGCGGCGGGACCAGCGCAGCAGGTTGTGGCGTGCGAAGACCGGCAGCGGGCGCTGCGGGGCGATGCCGGTGAGGCGGTCCAGCAGCCGCCGTACCGGGGCGAGGCGGCCCGGCAGGTTGGAGAGGGGCGCCGTCGCGGAGCCCAGGCGGTTCAGGGTCCGGATCGCGCCGAACAAACGGCTCCGCAGCGGCACCCCGTGGAGGTCGTGGTGGTGGGAGAGGGCCTCGCTCTTGAGGGTGGCCATGTCGACGCCAAGGGGGCATTCGCTCTTGCACGCCTTGCACATCAGGCAGAGGTCGAGGATCTCGTGGAGCCGCTCGTCGCCGAGCGCCGTGCGCGGGTCGGGCTCGGAGAGGGCTTTGACGAGGGCGCCGGCGCGGCCGCGGGTGGAGTCCTCCTCCTTGCGGGTGGCCATGTACGAGGGGCACATGGCGCCGCTGCCGGTCTTGCGGCACAGGCCGATGTTCATGCACCGGTCGGCCGCCGCGCGCATGCCGCCGCCCACGACCTCGAAGGAGAGGCGGGTGCGCAGGGGCGCTGCGGGGGTCAGCGCGGCGTCACGCAGGTGGTCCGTCATGGGCCGGGCGTCCACGATCTTGCCGGGGTTGAGGATGTCGTTGGGGTCGAAGAGCCGCTTGACCTGGCGCATCGCCTCGTACAGCTGGTCGCCGAAGATCTCGCGGTTGAACTCGCTGCGGGCCAGGCCGTCGCCGTGCTCGCTGGAGTTCACCCCGCCGTACTCGGCGACCAGGTCCTTGATCTCCTCCGCGACGGCGCGCATCCGGACGACGTCCGCCGGGTCGGTGAGGTCGAGGTAGGGGCGGATGTGCAGACAGCCGACGGAGCAGTGGCCGTAGAAGCCCGCTGTCATGCCGTGCCGGTCCAGGACTTTCCTGAACCGGCGGGTGTAGTCGGCGAGATGGGCGGGGTCGACCGCGGTGTCCTCGACGAAGGCGAGCGGCCGCCGGGTGCCCTCACCGGCGGCCATCAGCAGGCCGAGGCCCGCCTTGCGGACCTTCAGGAGAGAGGCCTGTACGTCCGGGGTGGTCGCCTGGAGGGTGTGGTAGCCGTGGCCGTGCCGGGACCAGAGTGCGGTGAGGCGCCGCATCCGGTCGAGGAGTTCTCCTTCTTCGTCTCCGGTGAAGGACACGAAGAGGAGGGCTTCGGGGCTGCCGTGCAGGAGGTCGCCGAGTGCCGCGTACTCGATCTTGCGGCGGGACAGGTCGAGGATCGTGCGGTCCATGAGCTCCACGGCGGCCGGGTCGCAGTCGAGGGCGTCCTCGGTCGCCTCGATGGCGTGCGCCACGGAGGTGAAGTGGCCGACGGCGATCACGGTGCGGCTCGGTTTGCGCACCAGGCCGACGAGCGCCGTGGTCGCCACGGCGAGAGTGCCTTCCGAACCGACGACGAACGTGGCCAGGTCGAAGGGGGCACCGTCGCGTGCGAGCCGGTCCAGGCGGTAGCCGCAGGCGCGCCGCCAGTGGGCGGGGAAGCCCTCGGCGATGGCGGCGGCGTTGGCCCGTACGATCCCGGGCAGCTCGCGGTAGAGGGCGCCCTCCAGGGTGCCGCGCCGTGCTCTGCGGGCTCGTTCGGCCTCGTCGACCCGGCCGAGGCGGGCCCGGCTCGCGTCCGAGAGCACCACGTCGAGTTCGCGGACGTGGTCGATGGTCATGCCGTGGCGCACCGACCCGCTGCCCGCCGAGTTGTTACCGATCATCCCGCCGATGGTGGCGCGGTTGCTGGTCGACGTGTCCGGGCCGAACATCAGCCCCCACGGGCTCGCGGCGCGGTTGAGCTGGTCCTGTACGACGCCGGTCTCCACCAGGGCGGTGCCGCCGCTCGGGTCGAGCTCGACGATGCGGTTCATGTGGCGTGACAGGTCGAGGACCAGGCCGGGCCCTACGGTCTGTCCCGCCAGGCTCGTACCGGCGCCGCGCGGCACCACGGGCACCCGGTGGGCCGCGGCTGCCGCGAGCGCGGCGGCGACGTCGTCGGCGTGCCGGGGGAAGACGACGCCCAGGGGGGTGATCGCGTACATGCTGGCGTCCCGGGCGAACAAGTGCCGGGTGTAGTCGTCGAACCGGGCTTCGCCGTCGAGGTCGTCGGCGAGGCTCCGCCGCAGCGCCCGGGACGCCTCCCGACGGCTCTCGTCCGTGCTGCTCCCGTCCGTGCTGCTCTCATCCATGGGGCTCTCGCAGGATGTCCAGGGCGGCGGTGAGTCCGCTCGGGTCGATGCGCACGCCGGCCAGCTGGAGGCCCATCTGGACGCCTGCGAGGGTGCCCGTGAGCGCGAGGTCGTTGAAGTGCCCGAGGTGGCCGATGCGGAAGATCCGCCCCGCGAGTCTGCCGAGGCCCGCTCCCAGGGACATGTCGAAGCGTTCGAGGATGATCTCGCGGACCTTGTCGGCGTCCTGGCCCTCGGGCACGAGGACGGCGGTGAGCGACGAGGAGTACTCGCGCTCGTCGGCGCACAGCACGTCAAGTCCCCAGCCCTGGACGGCCTTTCGGGTGGCCTCGGCGTGCCGGGCGTGGCGGGCGAAGACCTCGGGGAGCCCCTCCGTGCGCAGCATCCGCAGCGCCTCGGCGAGGCCGTACAGGAGGTTGGTGGCGGGGGTGTACGGGAAGTGGCCGTGCCGGTTCGCCTCGATGACCGGCTGCCAGTCCCAGTAGGACCTGCGCAGCCGTGCGGTGCGGGAGACGGCGAGGGCCTTGGCGCTGACCGCGTTGAAGCCGAGCCCCGGCGGGAGCATCAGCCCCTTCTGAGAGCCTGCGACCGTGACGTCGACGCCCCACTCGTCGTGGCGGTAGTCGATGGATCCGAGCGAGGAGACGGTGTCGACGAGGAGCAGCGCGGGGTGCCCCGTCGCGTCGATGGCCCGCCGGATCTCGGCCACCCGGCTGGTGACGCCGGTGGACGTCTCGTTGTGCACCACGCAGACCGCTTTGATCGTACGGACGGTGTCGGCGGCGAGCCGTTCGGCGATGGCCTCGGGGGCGGCACCGTGGCGCCAGTCCCCCGGGATGACGTCGACGTAGAGGCCGAGGTCGACGGCCATCCGCTGCCAGAGCGCCGCGAAGTGGCCGGTCTCGGCGCACAGCACCCGGTCCCCCGTGCTGAGCGTGTTCACCAGGGCCGCTTCCCAGGCGCCGGTGCCGGAACCGGGGAAGATCACGACGGGACCTGAGGTGCCGAAGACGGGCTGCAGCCCTGCGAGCAACTCGTGGGTGAGCGCGGCGAATTCGGGGCCGCGGTGGTCGATGGTCGGCGCCGAGATGGCGCGGAGCACCTGGTCGGGGATGTTGGTGGGGCCCGGGATCTGTAAGAAGTGGCGCCCGGCGTGAGAGGTCACTCTGGCCGACTCCCTTGAGAAGCGTGCCGCATTGTGGCACGGTGTGTCATAAGGTGGCACGCGGAGCATAGGAGTCGAGCGCAGGGGAGTCAACGGATGCAGAGCGTCCTCAACGCACTTCGGGTACTGGAAGAGGTCTCCGCGCGGCAGCCGATCGGCGTCGCCGAGCTGGCCCGCGCCCTGGATCTGCCCAAGAGTTCCGCCCAGCGCGCGCTGCGCACCCTGCACACCGCGGGCTGGCTGCGCCCGGCCGGCGGTGAGGTCACGCGCTGGGTCCTGACCACCAAGGCACTGCAGGTCGGACGGCGCACCACCGGGGAGTTGGGGCTGCGCGACGTGGCGGTGCCACTCATGGAGGAGCTGCGGCGGCGCACCGACGAGACGGTCCACCTGACCGTCCCGAACGGCGACAAGGTGGTGCTCATCGAGCGCCTGGAGACGTCCAAGCCGGTGCGGATCATCCTGGCCCTGGGCACGCACCTGCCCCTCCACGCCTCCGCGAACGGCAAGGCCGTGCTCGCCGCGAGCCCGCCCGAAGCGCTGGAGCGTCAACTGGCGGACGGTCTGGAGGAGTTCACCGGCTCCACCATCACGGACCGGGATCGGCTGCTCGCCGAGCTTGCGCTCATTCGCGAGCGGGGGTACGCGACGAACAGCGGGGAGTGGCGCACCGACGTGTCCGCCGTCGCGGCCGCCGTCCTCGACGCGTCAGGGCTGCCGGTCGCCAGCATCAGCGTCAACATGCCCACGAGCCGGATGACGCCGGAGGCGAGCGCAGCACACGGCGCCCTGGTCGGCGAGACGGCGAGGGAAGTCGGCGCCGCGCTGGAGGGCCTGCGGTACGACGGTCTTGGCGGAGGCGGAGGCGGAGGCGGTGGCGGTGGCGGTGGCGGTCCGTCCCCGCGGTCCGGCCGTCAAGGCGCGCACTCCGACGGGGCGCCCCGTCACGACGGATTCCGACGGACCTCTTGACGTCTCCGACGGAACGCTCCAATACTCCCCTCTGCGAAAGCTGCATTCCGCCCTACGGAATAACATCTCCCCCCTGGCCCCTTCGGCTCCAGGGGCGGACGTCCGTGCGCCGCCTCGCACCACGCCCCCTCCGGTGCCGCGCGCACTCCCGCGTCACACGCCACGGCACACCGCGACATGGCCATCGGCCGACCGCAAGGGAGCCCCCGTGTCAGATCAAGTCATCTCCCTCATCGCCCTGTTACTGATCTTCACCGTCGCCACCTTCACCTCCGCCCATCTGGGCGCGCTGGCCATCGTGGCGGCATTCATCGTCGGCTCCACGGTGGCGGACGAATCCTCGGACGACATCTTCTCCGGCTTCCCCGGAGACCTGTTCGTCGTGCTCGTCGGCGTGACGTTGCTGTTCGCCATGGCGAAGAACAACGGCACCGTGGACTGGCTCGTCAACGCGGCGGTCAAGGCCGTACGTGGCCGGATCGCTCTCATCCCCTGGGTGATGTTCCTCGTCACCGCCCTGCTCACCGCGGTCGGCGCGGTCACTCCGGCGGCGGTCGGGATCATCGCCCCCATCGGTCTTGGCTTCGCCGCCGCCTACGGCATCAACCCGGTCCTCATGGGCCTTCTCATCGCCAACGGCGCCAGCGCGGGCGGCTTCTCGCCGATCGGGGTGTTCGGCGGCATCACCAACGGAGTGGTCGAACGCAACAATCTGCCGGGCAGTCCGGTACTCCTGTTCACCGCCTCGTTCCTCTTCAACACGGCCCTCTGCGTCATCGCCTTCCTCGCCTTCGGGGGGCGTCAGTTGCTGGGGCGACGCGTGCAAACATACGAGGGTGCAGGCGACGGCAGCAGCGGAACGCGTGGCGGGCCCCCGGGCGACATCGCGCCGCCCGGCGGACCGGCCACCGCCCGGACACCGGACGGCGCGACGCCCACCCTCACCGTCGCCGCGTCCGGCACCGCCGTCGTCACCGCGCCGGAGCCCCCGCGTCTCGACGGCCCGCGCGCGCTGACGCTCCTCGGGCTGCTCGGCCTCGTGGTCGGCGCGCTCTTCTTCGATTTGGACGTGGGCCTGATGGCGCTCACCGTCACCGTCGTCCTCTCGCTGGTCTCCCCGGAGTCGGCCAAGGGCGCGGTGGACCGGTGCGCGTGGTCCACCGTGCTGCTTGTCTGCGGCATCGTCACGTATGTGAGCCAGCTGGAACGCATGGGCACCATCCACCACCTCGGCAAGCAGGTCGCGTCCCTCCACGCGCCCCTCATCGGCGCACTGCTGATCTGCCTCATCGGCGCGATCGCCTCCGCCTTCGCCTCCACCACCGGCATGCTCGGCGCCCTGATCCCGCTGGCGGTGCCGTTCCTGCTGGACGGCCAGGTGGGGGCCGTGGGACTCATCACAGCGTTGGCCATCTCCTCGTCCGTGGTGGACGCCTCGCCCTTCTCCACCAGTGGCGCGCTGGTGACCGCGAACACTCCTGAGGAGCACCGGGACGCCGTCTTCCGCCGTCTCATGGCCTGGGGCCTCGGCATCAGCGTGGCCGGGCCGCTCGTCACCTGGGGACTGTTCGTCCTGCCCACCTCGCTCTGAGGTACCGGCCTCACCCTGACGTCCAGGGTCAGACTTCACCCGAACGGCTTTGACGGAGACCGGACAGTTTCTGTTATCGATTTCTGCTATCGATTTCTGTTATCGAGGTGGGCGCGGGGCGTCTCCTCTATGTCGGAGGAGACAGCCCCCCACACAGAAAGTGGTCACAGCGTGAGCAGCGAACGCCACATCGCGATGATCAGAGCAGCGCAGGACGGGAACCAGCGGGCGCAGGACGCGCTGGTCGCGGAGTACCTGCCCCTCGTCTACAACATCGTCGGACGGGCCCTGAACGGCCATGCGGACGTGGACGACGTGGTGCAGGAGACCATGCTCCGCGTCCTCGGCGGCCTGGACGGGCTGCGCGGTCCCGAGAACTTCCGCAGCTGGCTGGTCGCCATCACCATGAACCAGATACGCGGCCACTGGCGGGAGCGCGCGTCGTCCGCGATACCCACCGGCGCCGGCCTCGCGGACGGGCACGGCGACGGGTACGACGTGGTGGACCCGGGTGCGGACTTCGTGGATCTGACCATCACGCGGCTCGGGCTCTCGGGTCAGCGCCGCGAGACCGCGGAGGCCACCCGGTGGCTGGACGAGGACGACAGGGCCCTGCTGTCGCTGTGGTGGCTGGAGTCCGCGGGCGAGCTCACGCGGGCGGAGGTCGCCGAGGCCCTCGAGCTGTCCTCCCAGCACGCGGCGGTGCGGGTGCAGCGGATGAAGGCGCAGTTGGAGACGGCCCGCGTCGTCGTCCGCGCCCTCGCGGCCGGCCCGCCGTGCGCGGTGCTTCGGCAGATCACAACCGGCTGGGACGGCGTGCCCTCGGCCCTGTGGCGCAAGCGGCTCGCCCGTCACGCCCGCGACTGCGCGGCCTGCGAGGGCCACTGGTCGAACCTGGTCCCCGCCGAGGGCCTGCTGGTCGGGCTCGCTCTCGTCCCGGTGGGCGCCGCGCTCACCGCCCTGGTCGTCCCGCCCGACCTCGTCGAGGTCGGATACGCCGCACCCGCCGCCGCACCCGGCGACGGGACTCCGGTCGCCGCGCGGACGCAGGCCCGCCTCGACCGTGCCAGACGCCGCCGCCGTACGGCGGGGGCGGCCGCCGCGGTCCTCGCGCTCGGCATCGGCGGCACCGCGGTGCATCTCCTCACCGGCCCGGAGACGGACGAGAGCGCGCCGTCCACCGCCGCCGCCCCCGCCTCCCCCACACTCACCCCGGCGTCGAAGAAGCCCTCCCCCTCGCGCTCCGCGTCCCCCAGCGCCAAGCCGTCGCCCAGCAAGTCGAAGTCCGGCAAGGCGAAGTCCGGCAAGGCGAAGAAGAAGCCCAAGCCCTCCCCCAGCCACAGCTCCGCCAAGCCCGGACCCAAGCCGAAGCCGAAGCCCACGTCCGAGGCGTCGGGACCCGCGCCGTCGAAGCCGAGCGGCACCGCCGAGCAGGTCGTCGCGCTGGTCAACACCGAGCGTGCCAAGGCGGGCTGCGGCCCGGTCCGGTCCAACGGCAAGCTCGCCACGGCGGCCACCAAGCACTCCGCCGACATGGCGGCCCGCGACTACTTCGACCACACCAGCCCGGACGGCAAGGACCCCGGCGACCGCATCACCGCGGCCGGTTACCGCTGGAGCACGTACGGGGAGAACATCGCCCGCGGGCAGCAGAGTCCGGCGTCGGTGATGGACTCGTGGATGAACAGCGCCGGTCACCGCGCCAACATCCTCAACTGCGACTTCAAGGAACTGGGCGTGGGCATCCACAACGGCTCCGGCGGCCCCTGGTGGACGCAGGCCTTCGGCACCGCGCTCTGACCGGACCGAGCCAACAGGGGCGTCTGTCAGACCGTGAGGTCCGGGTCGACCGCGGCACCCGGTACGGGCGGTGCCTCGGTGACGTCGAGGAACACCTGGTCGGCCTGCGGCCAGCGTGCGGCCGCGTCGGCCTTGATGCGCTCCATGACGAGTTCCACGACCTCGCTGTCCCGGCCGGGCGCGAGATCGATGCGGGCGGCGACGAGCGTCGAGTCCATGCCGAGCCGCATCGTGAGCAGGCTCGCGACGCGGTCGATCTCGGGCTGCTCGGCGAGGAAGTGGGCTATTTCCTCGCGCAGTTCGGGGTCGACGGCCTCGCCGATCAACTGCTCCCTGGTTTCCTTGCCCAAGCGGAAGGCCACCGCGATGAGCAGCAGGCCGATCGCCATGGAGGCAGCCGCCTCGTAGACGACCTCGCCGGTCGCCATGTGCAGGCCCATACCGATCATGGCGAGGGTCACGCCGAGCACGGCCGTGCCGTCCTCGGCGATGACGGTGCGCAAGGCCGGGTCGGAGCCGACGCCGCCCTCCTGCCGCCGCACCTGCCACAGCGCGCGGACCAGGGAACCGCCCTCGGCGAGGAAGGCGAGACCGAGCACGACGAGGCCGACAAGGTATCCGGTCGTGGTCTCCGAGCTTGCGGAGCGCAGCGCCTCGATGCCCTGGAAGATCGAGAAGCAGCCACCGGTGACGAAGATGCCGACGGCGGCGAGCAGCGACCAGAAGTAGCGTTCCTTGCCGTAGCCGAAGGGGTGCTGGGAGTCGGCCGGTTTGCGGCTGCGGCGCAGCGCGGCCAGCAGAAAGACCTCATTCAGGCTGTCCGCGATCGAGTGGGCCGCCTCGGAGAGGAGCGCGGGTGAGCCCGCGAACAGTCCGCCCACCACCTTGGCCACGGCGATGACCAGGTTCGCGGCGAGCGCCACCCAGACGGTGGTCTTCGTCTCCTGGTCCTTCGAAGGCTTGCCGGTCATCTGGCCTCGCAGTTCTGGGGGTCACAACGGTGCTTGCAGGGGGCAATACGCCGTTTGGGTACCCCGAGGGCGTGGCTCCAGGCGTGCGGGAGCGCCTCGGCTGTGGGAGGACGCCTGCCGTTGCGGGGGTGGGCCGGGTCAGGCGGTGAAGAAGTCGCCCAGGGCGGCGGAGAGCGGACCGGGGGCTTCCTCGGCCACATGGTGACCGGCGTCGATGCCCTGGCCCCGGACGTCGTCGGCCCAGTCGCGCCAGATGGCGCGCGGATCGCCGTACAGGTCCTCCAGATCGTCCCGCAGGGACCACAGAACCAGAGTGGGACACTCGATCCGTCGGCCCCGGGCCCTGTCCGCCTCCTCGTGGCGGCGGTCCACAGTGAGCCCGGCGCGGTAGTCCTCCAGCATGGCGCGCACGACGTCCGGATTCCTTGTGGCGGCCCGCCACTCCGCGTAATTCTCCTGCCCCATCGCCGAGGGGTCGCCGCGGTACCAGGCGTCGGGGTCCGCGTTGATGACGCGCTCGGGGATCTCCGGCTGGGCGAAGAAGAACCAGTGCCACCACGCGGTGGCGAACCGGGTGTCGGCGCGGGCCAGGTGCTCGCTCAGGGGCAGGCCGTCCAAGAACGCCACCCGGGTCACCGCGGACGGATGGTCCAGCACCAGCCGGAGCGCCACGGCCGCTCCACGGTCGTGGCCCACGAGCCCGAAGCGCTGGTGCCCGAGCGCCCCCATGACCTCGACCAGGTCCCCGGCCACGGCACGCTTGCAGTGCGGTGCGTGGTCGGCGGCGGGCGCGGGGCCGCGAGAACTCCCGTAACCGCGCAGGTCGGGACAGACGACAGTGAATCCGCGCCGGACCAGCAGGGGTGCGACCCGGTGCCAGGTCGCCGAGGTGCGGGGGTGGCCGTGCAACAACAGGAGGGGCGGGCCCTCTCCGCCGTACCGGACGAAGACGGAAGCCTCGCCGGTGTTCACCGTCGTGACGGCGAAGTCCTCGAACACGGAACGCTCCTTTCCTGAAATGTGGAACGTGGCACCAGTTCCGCGGCTCCTCAGCCGACCTGCTGGGTGTGGAACTGTTCGAGTCGGCGCTGCGCGAGCAGCAGCGTGCCGCGCTGGCGGCCCGGCACCCGGCGGCGCAGGGCGACCAGGGCGGGCCCAAGGCCCCGGACGGCCTCGGGGTCGCGCACGCGGTCCCACAGGTGATGGGCGCGGTCCGCGGCGGCCTCCACCTCCGGGGAGTCGGGGGCCTGCCCCGCCGTGAGGCGGGCCGAGGCCACCGCGAGCCAGGTCTCGCAGCTGCGCGCCGGGTCCCCGGCGAACCTCGCCAGGTCCGCCCGTACTTCCATCCAGTGGATGGCTTCCTTCGAGCCCGGCCCGTTCATCCGCAGGGCGCTCTGCTCCCACGAGGCCGCCAGGGCCGACGCCTCACCGTGCCGGCCGGCCTCGACGGCCGCGGTGATCGCGGCGTGCGGGTCCATGCCCGCGTCGTCCTGCCGCGGAGGGTGCGGTACGGGGACGGGTGCGGCGGCCGCGGGTGCGGCCGGGTCGTGGACCGGCAGCAGGTCCTGGGCGTCGTCGCCGAGGCTCTGGGCGGCGGCGTGCTGGTGGAGCTCGAGCAGCGGCGGGCGGTGGCCGCTGCGCAGGATGGTCGCGAGGGCCTTCATGTAGGCGGGGGTCGCGGGCGTGCGGCGCCGGGCCGGTGGCGCGATGCGGCCGTAGAGCGCGACACCCGGGCCCGCGTCGAGGGGCTGCGCGGTGAGGGCCTGCCAGCTCTCGGGGTCGGTGTGCAGATCGGCGAGGACCGTGGTGGTGCCCGCCGGGCGCAGCCGCAGCTCCTGCGTGATCCAGTGCCAGGGGAACCCCGTGTAGCGCACGGTCGCCGTGGTGGTTCTGGCGAGCGCGACGTGCAACTGCCGCTGGCGCCGGTCGAGATGGACCTGACCGATGAGGTAGATCGTCAGGGGCCCGGGGGCCATGGCCGCCGCGCGCAGCCGGGTCAGGACGGTCTGCGGGTCCAGGGGGTCGGCCAGCTCCACGATGCTCGCGGTGGGCGTTCCGGCGAGCGTCTGGGGCGGCACCGCCGCGAGGACGGGGAGCACGGAGGCCGCATCCACCAGTCGCCCCTTGCCCACCGGGGCAGCCGCGACGAGCAGCACCGTTCCAGGCATGGGCCCCTCCTTCTCGATCAGCACGTCAGCACCGTATCCGCATCTCACGACCGGCGCGCCCCTCGGGCGGAGTTGCCCTCGGGCCGTTGACTCCAAGTCGGGTCCGTCCTTTGGGAGTCGGCGGCGATGCCGTACGGGCGTCGGCGCCGGAGGATCGACGCGGCACCGGCCGACCGCGTTCCGGACCGGTTGTGGCGACCGTCTCAGCGGGCGTTCGTTCCCTGGTACGAGAACGGCCGCGTAACCTCGTACGCTCGTACGGACGCGCACGACCGCACCGGTCCTAACCTGCGGAGATGATCAGCCACATGTCGACGCACCCCGCCCGCGGTCTGAGCCGGGTCCTCGAGGACTTCGGCCCCACCCTCCTCGATCTGGTCCACGGCGACCCCTCGGCGGCGGCGGAGCTCGGCGGCGTCGGCATCCACGATCCGCACGACGAGCAGCACTATCCGGAGCGGGCCGTCGTGCTCGGTGTCGGGGTGCACGGAGCCGAGGAGACGGCCCGGCTGATGCGGCGGCTCACCGGGCCGGGCGCCGCGGCCCTGGTCGTGCGCGCGCCCGTCGACGCCGCGGCGCTCGAAGCCGTGGCCGCCGAGACCGGCATCGCTCTGCTGACGCTCACGCGCGGGGCCTCCTGGGCCCAACTCGCCGCGATGCTGCGGACGTTGCTGTCGGAAGGGGATGTGGGCGAGGCGGGTGGGCAGACGCTTGGCGGAGTGCCCTCCGGGGATCTTTTCGCCCTGGCGAACGCGATCGCCACACTGCTGGACGCGCCGGTCACCATCGAGGACCGCCGCTCACGCATCCTGGCCTTCTCCGGGCGCCAGGACGAGGCGGATCCGGCGCGGGTGGCGAGCATTCTGGCCCGGCGGGTACCCGAGCGCTATCTGCGTGTCCACGAGGAGCACGGGGTCTTCAGGAAGCTCTACCGCAGTGAGCGGCCCGTGCACATTCCGCCGCCGACGCTCGGCGACGAGGCCGCGCTGCCGCGCGTGGCCATCGCTGTACGCGCCGGGGACGAGATCCTCGGCTCGGTGTGGGCGGCGCTGCGCGAACCCCTCACGCAGGAGCGGGAGGAGGCCTTCCAGGAGGCGGCCAAGCTGGTCGCCCTGCACATGCTGCGCCACCGCGCGGGCGCCGACGCCGAGAACCGGCTGCGCGCCGATCTGGTGACGACGGCGCTCGAGGGCGGTTCGGGGGCGGTCGCGGCGCTGGGCCGCCTCGGTCTCGCCGACGAGCCCCTCCTCGTCCTGGCCCTGGGGCTCGAACCCGCGGCGGGCGAGGACCACGCGCACGTCACGGCGGAGCGCCAGCGGCTGACCAGTGCGCTTGCCGTGCATCTGATGGCGGTGCAGCCGCGGTCGGCGGTGGCGCTGCTCGGCGATGTGGCCTACGCGCTGCTCCCCGTGCCGGACGACCCGGCTTTCGCGCGGGAGCGGGCCGTGCAGGTGGCGACGGACTTCCTGCAGCGCACCGGGGACCGTACGGGCGCGGTCGTCGGGATCGGCTCGGTGGCCCCCGAGCCCGCGGCTCTCGCCCGGTCACGGACCAATGCGGACCGGGCGCTGCGCGTTCTCTTCAGCGGCCGGGTCGCCCGGCGGGTCGCCGCCATCGGGGACGTGTCCATCGACGCGCTGCTGATCGAGATGCGGGACCTAGCGGTCGCCAACCGCGATGAACTGTCGGGCCCCATCGCCCGGTTGGCGGCCTACGACCGCAGCCACAACTCCCATCTGGTCGAGACGCTGCGGGCGTGGCTCGACGCGTTCGGCGACGTGATCGCCGCCTCGGCGAGCGTGTTCGTCCATCCCAACACCTTCCGCTACCGGATCCGCCGTGTCGCGGAGGTCGGGCAGATCGACCTGCGGGACCCCTCCGAGCGGTTCGCCGCGATGCTGCAGCTGCGTCTGATGGGGCTGTGCGACTGAGCGGTCGCTACGGGCCGACGGCGCGTCCGGGCGCGGTTTCGGATCGCGGTACGAATCCGCGCCCGGACGTTGTCACCCACGTACGAACTCCGCATGCGGCCGCCTGCCTAGCGTGGCAGTCACCCCACCATCTGGAGGAACTTCCCCGTGCAGGCCGCTCATCCCCCTTCCCGTGCCACGCCGCCGCCGCTCGGCGCCATGCTCGACGACCTCGAGGAACTCGTGACCTGCGAGTCCTACTCCGCCGACCACGCCGCCGTGGCCCGCAGTGCCCGCGTCGTGGCGGAGCAGGGCCGACGGCTGCTCGGCGCGCCGCCCCGGACGCTGGTGACGGGCGGGGTGACCCACCTCCAGTGGAGTTTCGGGACCCCGCGGGTCCTGCTCCTCGGCCACCACGACACGGTCTGGCCCATGGGCACGCTCAAGACCCATCCGTTCTCGGTGCGGGACGGCGTCGCCCGCGGACCGGGCGTCTTCGACATGAAGGCCGGTCTGGTGCAGATGTTCCACGCGCTGGCCCTGCTGCCCTCCCTCGACGGCATCTGCGTCCTGGTCACCGGGGACGAGGAGGTCGGCTCGGACACCTCACGCGCCCTCATCGAGGACACGGCACGCGCCTGCCGGGCGGCCCTCGTCCTGGAGGCCGCGGCGGCGGGCGGCGCCCTCAAGACCGGCCGCAAGGGCGTGTCCCACTACGACCTCGCGGTCCACGGCCGCGCCGCCCACTCCGGCCTGGAGCCCGAGAAGGGCGTCAACGCGGCCACGGAACTCGCCCACCACCTCCTCGCCCTGCGGCACCTCACCGACGCCGTGACCGCACGGACCGGGCCGGGCACGACGGTCACCCCGACGGTGATGTCGGCGGGCACGACCACCAACACCGTCCCGGCCCGCGCCGAACTGAGCCTCGACGTCCGGGTCCCGACCCGGGCCGCGCAGGAAGCGGTCGACGATCTCCTGCGCGGGCTCACGCCGCACCACCCGGGCGCCCGCCTGGAGGTCGGCGGCGGCCCCAACCGGCCGCCCCTGGACACCGATTCGTCGCAGCAGCTGTTCGCACTGGCCGACGAGGTGGCCATCCGCTCGGGGCTCGGCCCGCTGCGGCAGACGTCCGTCGGCGGCGCGTCCGACGGCAACTACACGGCAGGGGTCGGCTGTCCGACGCTCGACGGGCTCGGTGCCGTCGGCGACGGAGCCCACGCCGACCACGAGCACGTGGTGACGGCCGCCATGCCGCCCCGCGTCCAGCTCCTCGCAGGTCTCGTCGAGGCGATCCGGTGAGCCGCCTCGACATCCGGGCGCTGCACACGGTGGAGGAGTTCGAGACCGTCTCGCACCTGTACGCCGGCATCTGGGGCACGGAGCCGAGCACGGCGCCGGTCTCCGCCGAGGTCATGCGCGCGCTCGCCCACGCCGGGAACTACGTCGCCGGCGCGTACGAGGACGGCCGCCTCACGGGCGCCTCCGTCGCCTTCTTCGGCGAACCCGCGGGCGCCACCCTGCACTCCCACATCACGGGCGCCGTCATGGGACGGGGCATCGGCCTCGCCCTCAAGCTGCATCAGCGCCAGTGGGCCATGGACCGCGGGCTGAAGCGCATCACCTGGACGTACGACCCGCTCATCCGCCGCAACGCCCACTTCAACCTCACCAAGCTCGGGGCCCGTCCCGAGGAGTACCTGGAGTCCTTCTACGGCGCCATGGACGACGCCATCAACGGCGGCGACGAGTCGGACCGGGTCCTGGCCGCCTGGGACCTGTCGGCCCCGCCGCCGGTCAGCGGGAACGCGTACACACCGCTGCCCGCCGACGCCGCACACGCCGTGCGCGACGACCGCGGGCGTCCCGAACTTCGCTCCACCGACGCGGAGTTCATCCTCATCGACCTGCCGGACGACATCGAAGCACTGCGCCGCACAGACGCCGCGGCCGCCCGCGCCTGGCGCGTCGCCGTCCGGCAGACCCTCGGCGGTCTGCTCGCCGAGGGAGCCCGCGTCGTCGGCTTCCACGACCGGCGCAGCTACGTCGTCCGCCGCGCCCCCGCCACCCCCGCAGACCTGCCCACCGGGAGCAACCAGTGACCAAGACGAAGATCTCCGGCATCGAACTGCGCCGGATCGCGATGCCGCTCGTCGCGCCGTTTCGCACCTCCTTCGGCGTCGAGACCGCTCGTGACGTCCTCCTCGTCCGGGTCGTCACCCCCGACGGGGAGGGGTGGGCCGAGTGCGCCGCCATGTCCGAGCCCCGCTACTGCGGCGAGTACGTCGACGGCGCCCAGGACGTCCTGCGCAAGTTCCTCATCCCCGCGCTGCCGAAGGACGGCGTGGACGCCGCCGGGGTGGGCCGGGCCCTGGCCCCCTTCACCGGCCACCACATGGCGAAGTCGGCCCTGGAGAGTGCGGTTCTCGACGCCCAGCTCCGCGCCTCGGGCGAGTCGTTCGGCTCCTATCTCGGGGCCGCGCACGACCGCGTTCCGTGCGGCGTGTCGGTGGGCATCATGGACTCCATACCCCAACTCCTTGACGCCGTCGAGCAGTACGTCGCCGAGGGGTACGTCCGGATCAAGCTGAAGATCGAGCCGGGCTGGGACGTCGAGCCCGTCCGCGCGGTCCGCGAACGCTTCGGGGACGACCTGCTGCTCCAGGTCGACGCCAACGCCGCCTACACCCTCGTCGACGCCCAGCACCTCGCCAAGCTCGACGCCTTCGGTCTGCTCCTGATCGAACAGCCCCTCGCCAACGACGACATGGTCCAGCACGCCCAGCTCGCCAAGCTGCTGCGCACCCCGGTCTGTCTCGACGAGTCCATCGAGTCGGCGGCCCACGCGGCCGCGGCCATCTCTCTCGGCGCCTGCTCGGTCATCAACGTCAAACCGGCGCGGGTCGGCGGCTATCTGGAGGCCCGCCGCATCCACGACATCGCCCGCGCGCACGGCGTCCCGGTCTGGTGCGGCGGCATGCTGGAGACCGGCATCGGACGCGCCGCCAACGTGGCCCTCGCGGCACTGCCCGGCTTCACCCTCCCGGGCGACACCTCCGGCTCCCACCGCTACTTCGCGACGGACATCACCGCGCCGTTCGTCCTCGCGGACGGCCACCTCGACGTCCCGACCGGGCCCGGCCTCGGAACGGAGCCCCTGCCCGAAATCCTCGAAGAGGTGACGACGTCGACGGAGTGGATCGCTCTGTAGGGGGCGCCTCTCGGGGGAGGTGCGGTCGAGGCCGGGTGTCCGGTCCTCTCCATCGACGCGTTCCACCCGGACTCCGGGGAACGGTCTGTGGCCGGAGCGAACGCGTCCCCGAACTCACGGTGTTCTGACGTCGTCATGCGAGGCACAACCCCCTTGATGTGCACAGCAATACGGAAACCCGGCAAGAGCCCGCCGGGCGCGACGCCCTGTCAGTATCGTCACGACATTTGAAATACGTCCAATATCTGTTCGTACTCGGGACCAGTCCGGTCAGTTATGGGAGAATTGCTACCCATTACGGTGGGTGGTCCGAGCCTCGCCACGCGGCCCGTTGTCAGACCCTCCTGCCAGCATGAACGCATGGGATTCTTTGACGACCTGGTGCTTCCCGAGGAACCGGCCGAGCCGCGAGGCGAAGTGGTCAGGCTTGGCCCTCCCGGAGAGGACGCGCCCCGCGACCGGCCACCGGCCGACTGGTTCGCCCCGGCGCTGGTGCCGCAACTCGCGGTGGCCGGTGCCGGGCCGGCCGCCAAGGTGCTGGTGATCGGCTGGTCCGTGTGGCCGGGCTCGGTCACGCTGCACCTCTCCGTGCACCGGCCCGTGTTCCGGCAGGACGAGCGCAGAGGGCGGCAGTCGGGGCTCCGGGTGGGGCTCCTGCTGGCGGACGGCCGACGTGTGACCTCGCTCGACACGTCGGGGGAGCGGGTGCTCGGGCCTGCGCAGATGTATGCCGCGATGTCGTCGCAGGGAGCGCGGTCCGGGCTGATTCCGCTGGACCCCGCCGGGAGTGACGCCCGCGGGGCGCTCTTCAAGACGGCCGTCGACCTGTATCTGCCGGAGCTGCCGCCGCCCGGCGGGGCCCGACTGGTCGTGGAGTGGCCCGACGAGGACGTCCCCGAGACGTCCACGCCGGTCGACGCCGACGCCCTGCGCGCCGCGGCCGGGCGCGCCGTGGAGGTGTGGCCCGATCTGCCGGCCCGGGACACGGACACGGGTCCTGAGCTGATCATGGTCGGCCAGTGGGGCGGCCCGCCCGGATTCCTCGCCCGTCCCGCGTCCGCGTACGAGCAGAGAATGCGTCAGGAGCAGGAAGAGGAACGGGTGCGCTATGTACCGCGGGCCGACTGGGAGGGCATGCGGTACGAGGACTGGGGCGACGCGGCCCTGCTCCGGGCGCGGTTGGACGGCGGCGCACCGGCCGACGCCGTCGTCGGGTCCGGCGCCACTCCCCTGCATCTGGCCGCGGAGCGGGGCGACGCGGCGGCGGTGACCGTGCTGCTCCCCCACGTCGCCCAGGTCGACCTGGCCGACGAAGAAGGACACACCGCGCTGTGGCACGCCGTCTGCCGAGGTGATGAGGAGAGCGTCCGTGCGCTCGTCGCGGCAGGAGCGGACGTGTGGACTCCGCAGAGCGGACCCTGGTCGCCGGGCCGGCTGCTGCTGACGACCCCGCTCGCGCCGATCGTCGCGGAGTCGCCGGGTGCGGTGCCGCTTCCGGCGGATGAGCTGGCCGCCTTCCGGGCCGCGGACGCGCTCGTCGAGGCGTTCGACGAGGAGGCGTGGACCGAAGGGCTCGGCATCGCCTTCGTCCTCGATCTGGACGAGGACGAGGTCGTCCGGCGGCTGGGCGCGGACCCGGCGCGCTGCCCCGAAGTCCCGCTGGAGCACACCCCGTTCGACGAGGAGGACTACGAAGCGTCCTTGCACCACGTCGCGGTGACCTCCCTTCCCGGCAGTCCGGGCGGCTGCGTCGTCACGCAGGACGGGTACATGCCGAGCGACGACGGCGTGCTGCGGGCGATATCGCCGGGGACCACCGCGTACGGGGTGTACTTCAACCCCAAGGGCGGCACGCACGGCACTCTCGCCAGGGACGGCCGATGCGTGGAGCACGAGGAGATCGGCCCCGATCCCGGCGACGCGGACCCGTCCGCGTACTGGCACTTCCGCTTCTATCAGAACGGTCCAGGGACCCCGTACACCGCGCGCGACCTCGCCTACGCCTGCGCGGCTGCCGGGCTCCGCGTCACCGACGGCCGCGCGGCCACCGACGGCAGCCGCCCACGCCGCTGGGTGGAGCTGCCGCCGGAGCTCAGGCGCTGACCCGACGCACGGCGAAGCGGGACGGCGGCAGGCCGAAGGCGCGGGTGAACGCGGCGGTGAACGCCGCGGGAGAGGAGTAGCCGATACGGCCGCCGACCTCGCTGACCGAGGCGGTGCGAAGGAGTGGGAGGGCCGCGAGCAGCCGGGCGCGGCCCCGCCAGACGGCGGGGCTTTCGCCTGTCTCTGCGCGAAAGCGCCGGGTGAAGGCCCGTTCGCTCATCGCCGTCCGGGCGGCCCACGCGGCGTTGGTGGCGTCGGCGTCCGGAGCGGCCAGGTAGGCGCGGCAGAGTCCGGCGAGGTCGGCGGAGGCCGGGATCCCCACGTGGAAAGGGAGCGGGGCGCGCTCGGCGATCTCGTACAGGAGCAGCGCGGCGACGCTCCCGGCCCGCCCGGAGAGGCTGTAGTCCGCCTCGAACTCGACGGCGGCCAGGAGCAGTTCGCGCAGCAGTGGCGGTACGTCGACGACCGTGCAGGTGGTGGGCCACCACGGGACGGCGTGCGGTTCGATGTACAGGCTCCGGGTGCTCACCCCCAGCATGCGGACCCGGTGGCGGGTGGCGGGCGGGATCAGGACGGCGCGCTCGGGCGGCACGGTCCAGGCGCCTTCGGCGGTGTCGACGGCCATGACCCCGGTGGCGCCGTAGAGGAACTGCGCCCGGCGGTGTTCGTGCCAGTCCAGGACGTGGCCGTGTGCGTAGTCGGTGCCGATCGGCAGGACGGCCCGGTCGACGTGGTCGACCTCGGCCGGCGGGATGTTCTTCACCGGTCCACCGTAGTGGCCGAGACGCGAAGGAACCGGGCTGACCATCGCATGCGAGTTGGCCGGTACGGCTGGTGAGGTGGGCCCATGGACTTTGTGATGTTGGTCGGGGTGGGGCTGCTCACCGGGGCGACGACGGTGCTGTTCGGCTTCGGTGGCGGGTTCGTCGCGGTGCCGGTCGTGGTGTGGGCGGACGCCGTGCTCGGCGCGGACGCGATGCGGGTGGCGACGGCCACCTCGGCCCTGGTGATGGTGGTGAACGCGGGGGTAGCGACGGCCGTCACCCCGCGGCGCGTGCTCCGTATGCTGCGCGGCAGCGGCGGGCTGTGCGCCCTGCTGGCGGCGGGCGCCGCGGTCGGCGCGTTCGCCACTCGCCTCGCCCCCGCCGGCCTGGCCCGCTGGGCGTTCGTCGGCTATGTCGCGCTCACCATCGTCGACCTGCTGCTGCGCCCCGGCTTTCTGCGCCCGCACCCGCGGGCCGCGACGGCCCGCGACGCGCCGCGTCCGCTGCCGGTCGCCCTCGGCGCGCCGATCGGGGCCGTCGCCGCGTTCCTCGGTGTGGGCGGCAGCGTCATGACCGTTCCGGCGATGCGGCGGGCCGGGCACCCCATGCGGGTGGCGACCTCGCTGGCCAATCCGCTCACTCTCGCCATCGCGCTCCCGGCCACGGCGGTATCGCTCTGCGTGGCGGCACTCCCGGCCGCCACGGACGCTCACGTGCACTTGGCGGGTCTGCTCGACTACCGCGCCGCCTCCGCGCTGCTCCTCGGCGCCCTGCCGGTCATCGCGGTGCTGCGACGGCGCCCGCCACGGATACCCGACCGCGCCCACGCGTGGGCCTACGTCGGGTTGCTCACCCTGGTGGCGATCGTGATGCTGCTGGTCTCCTGAGAGCCTGTGCCACATCCCCGGCCGGGCGGCGGGCGCACGTCTCAAGGTTCCTGTCGCCAGCCGGTGCCGTCGGGGCACGGGGCGGGCGCCGGGCCGAAGGCGAAGCCGAGGAAATGCTTCAGCGCGGGCGTCCAGGTGGAGAAGTCGTGTCCGCCCGGTCCCGAGCAGTACCGGTGGGGGACGGTCTGCTGCTTCAGCGTCGCGTGGAGCTCGTCGTTCCACGCGTAGGGGTCCTCGCTCCGGCCGGCGTAGAGCGCCATCTTCCCCTGGTACGACCGGTACGCGTCGGGACGGCTCCGGGCGACCTGGGCCGGGTTGAACGCCGGCCAGCCGGACTGCGGTCCGAAGACCAGCTCGGTGCGCTGCAGCGCGTTGGGGTTGCCGGGGAGCAGGTACTTCCAGTAGTTCCCCGCGTCGCTGCCCGAGCCGTGCCACCAGAAGCGGGCCCCGTAGGCGGTGGTGCCTTCGTTGACGATCTGCTGGTGATCGGGGCGCCGGATGTCCGTGCCGCCGGAGAAGGCGCCGACAGCGCTGAACAGGTCGGGGTGCTGGGCCGCGTACTTCAGTGCGCCGTAGCCGCCCATGGACATGCCCGCGACGGCACGACGGCCGGACGTGGCGAAGTGCGCGTCGATCCAGGGCACCAACTGCTTGATGTGGAAGGTCTCCCACAGCGGGGTGAAGTTGCCGTAGGTGGAGCCCTGCCAGTCGGAGTAGAAGCCGACTTTGCCGCCTTCGGGCATCACGACGATGCCCTTGAAACCGGCTTTCGTGACGCTGTCGGTGACGTTGCCGCCGCCGCTCGTCCACTGCTCGTAGTCGGCGGCGCCGCCGTTGAGGAGGTAGAGCACCGGGTAGGCGGCCGACGGGTCGTAGGGCGCGGGCAGCTGGACGCGCACCCGCACGGGCCTGCGCACCGGGTCGATCTGCGGCGCCCCTGGCCCGCGCGGGGTGAAGAGCGCGCCCGTGGTGAACTCCGCCTCGCAGACGAGGCCGTCGGGCGACGGCCGCCAGTACCGCATGTCCAGGCCGTTCGCGTCACCCGCCGCGATGGCCGGGCAACTCACGGCGGCAGCCGTAGCGGCCGGAGCAGGCGTCCCGGTGAGCACCAGGGCGGCGGCCAGAGCGGTGGGCGCCGGCCATGTCCGCACGGATCTCCACCCGTGCACGAATTCTCTCCACCCCCGCATGGCCCCCACCCGTCTCGTCGATGTCCGGGAAACGCCCCGGCGCGAACGGCGTTCTCGACGCTATCGCCGCCGGGACTCCCCTACATACAGCCGCGGTTGGACATCGGCTACCGCGCTGGTTTACCCCGCCGACCCGGCCTGGCCGCTCTCCCCGGCCTGCCCGGCGCCGCTGACGAAGCCGCGGGTGACGTGCGTCCCCGACCCGGCGTTCTCCGCGCGGTAGTTGGATTCGCCCACACAGTCGCTGTACTCGTAGTTGGCCTTCGACGTGCCGCTCAGCCCTCCCCCGTCGGTGGACGTGGGTCCGCCGAAGAGCACGTCGGATCTGGGCATCTCGGCGCAGCTGGGGATCCCCGCGTAGTACTCGACGAAGCCGCCCTGGGAGCCGCGCAGGCCACCGCTGCCCGCCGGGAGCGTGTACGTGCCGAGGTGGGTCTCCTTTCCGGTGACCGTGTCCCGCGCGGTGCCGGTCCAGGTGTCGGTGCCGGAGCGTCGGACCTCGATGTCGTAGCGGTGGCCGTAGACGCCGTCGAAGTCCACCGCGCAGGTCACCCCCGGCCCGCCGTCGGCTCCCTGGTGGCAGAGCGGGTCGGTGGTGGTCGATCCGGCGACGAAGTTGGAGAAGCGGGCGGAAAGACGCTCGCTGCCACCGCTGTTCGCGCGGGGCTGGAGGCCGGTGTAGCCCACGTCCTGGGCATGGGTGAAGCCGAACTGCTGGGCGAAGTAGATGCCGCTCCGGTGTGCCGTGGCCCGGTTGACCGTCATGGGGAACGTGATGTCGCCCAGGCCGCCGGGGGGCGCGCCGGGGATCGACCAGCTGATCGACACGTTCCCGCCGCCGACCGACGCGGCCGCCGGGCCGGGGGTGGCCAACATCAGTCCGGCGGCCGCGGCCGCCGCGGCGTACCGGCGCCGGATTCCGACTGCGGTCATGTCCTGTTCCTCCTCTGTGGAAGTGCGCAGCAGTGTCCCGCCCCGCCCCCTCAGGCGCGCCATGGACTTTTCCGGCACGGGCTTGGACTCTTGCCCGCGCCTGCCGGAGGCGGAGCCTCTGCCGGAGGCGGAGGCTCCGCCGGAGGACCGGAGGAGGAGCCGGGTCGGCGATTTCCGTGCGCCCTCGCAACGGCACCGGGCGGCTCCCGCCGGGCTTCCGCGCGACCGTGCGACCCGATTCACGTGCATAACTACGCTCCGTAACATAAGAGTTGGCGCTAGATCAGCTTGGAAACTCGACCAATCTCCCCACCCCATAAGGGTAAGAACGGTCCTGAGCGGGAACGATTGACATATGAACTCGATGCCGCCCAGGACCTCGGTGGCGTCCGGCGCCGGTCATCGCACGCCACGCCACCGCAATATTGATTACTCTCCGTGAAGGGAGAGAGACACTGCTGCACTGGGAAACGGGCACCGCCGACTTCACCTTCGGCCTGCACCACCGCGTGGTGAACGGCACTGATGTCCTTGCGTTTTGGGGTGAACTGGACGCCTGGGCCGACCAGGAGCTCGCCCCCCGTGTCATGGCACTCCTCGACCGGGCCGGTCCCCGAGTCGTCACGGATCTACGAAAGGTGACCTTCATGGACGCCGGCGGCCTGCGGCTGCTGGTCCGTATCCGCAAGCAAGTCGCCCACGACCAGGGCACCTTGTGGCTCGTCCCCGGCAGCGCGCACAACTGGCGCCTGCTGCGCATCACCGCCCTCGACCGGGCGTTCACCATTCCGGCCTGCGCACCCGCCTCCTGCGCACGGCCCGGCGCCCACAGCGGGTTTCACTGACCCCGCACCGTCACGGACAGAACCGCACGCCACAACACCCCCCAGCCGTATCGGGAACACCCGGCCCCCGCATGAGACGGAACGCGCGGGGCATCCGGGAGCCATGCATCTCCCCTCCCTACGCCTCTCCTCCAGACGTCTCCCCTCGGCCACCCTTTCCGGCAAGCGCAAGGCCCGTAAGGCGGCCAAGGGCCGGGGCGTCGCCGCGGTGGCGCGCGCCGGGTTCGTCGGCCGCGGCGTCATCTATCTCCTCGTCGGCGCGCTGGCCCTGCGGATCGCCTTCTCCGACGGTGGCGGCGGCCGCCAGGCGGACCGCGGCGGCGCGATGGCGGAACTCGCGGACCGGCCGTTCGGCAACGTACTGCTCTGGCTGCTCGGCTGCGCCCTGGCGGGCATGGCGCTGTGGCGCCTCTCGGAAGCCTTCTTCGGGCAGGCCGGGCCCGACGGCGACGGCGCGGGCAAACGGGCCATGGCCGCCGTGCGCTGCGTCTTCTACGGATTCGTGTCGTACTCCGTCCTCGCCTACGCCTCGGGCGACGAGGGCAGCGGCAGCGGTGCGAGCGACCGGAACACCCAGGACGCGACGGCCAAGGTGCTCGACTGGCCCGGCGGGCAGTGGATCGTCGCCGCCGCGGGCGTCGGGGTGATCGTGGCGGGGGTCTGGATCGCCGGGCGCGCCCTCCTGCGCAAGTTTCACAAGCGGCTGCGGATGTCCGAGATGTCGCAGCGCGTACGCCGTGGTGTCGACATCCTCGGGGTCTCCGGCGGCGCGACCCGAGGCGCGGTGTTCGCCGCGGCGGGCGGCTTCGCCGTCGCCGCGGCGCTGAAGCACAAGCCCGGCGAGGCCAAGGGCATGGACAACACACTGCGCTCCTTCGCCGACACCGGTGCGGGGCCCTGGCTGCTCGTGCTGGTCGCCGTCGGCCTCGGCGCGTTCGGGCTGTTCTCGTGGGCGAACGCGCGCTGGCGCAAGTTCTGACGACCGGCCTGGCGGAGCGCGAGATCCTTCGGCGCGCCCTGTTGACAGTGGCACTCGATGCCAGGGCGCCTCTGAGCGCCGGGAAGGGCATGGGAACGCCCGATGTGTACGATGTCGTGGTGACTTCCCGCCCCAAATTGAGCATGGCCGAGCGCAAACGCCGACTCGTCTCGGACGAACTGACCGAGTCAGCGCTGCAGTTGCTCGCTCTGAAGGGGTACGACGCGGTCACCATCGACGAGATCGTGGCCGCCGCGGGCGTGTCCCGGCGGACGTTCTTCCGGTACTTCGCGTCCAAGGAAGATGTGGTCGTCCAGTTCCTGGCCGACATGGGCACCGACATACGCGCGGAGCTGGCGGCCCGCCCCGCCGGAGAGCGCCCCTCCGTCGCGTTGCTGCACGCCGTCGGAGTTCCGCTCGCCGCCTGCTCCGACGACTCCGAGCGTGCGCTGAGCGTCGTACAGCTCATTCTGCGGACCCCCGCCCTGCTGGCCCGTTTCCTGGAGCGCCAGGCACAGTGGCGCGGCGATCTGACCGAGGAGCTGGCGAGCCGTACGGGACTCGACCCCGAAGCCGAGCTGTATCCGCGGCTGGCCGCGGGGATGGCGCTGACCGCGTTCGACACGGTGCTGCAGCGGTGGAGCGGCAGCGACGGCGCCGAGGACCCGGCCGAGCTGCTCGACCGGGCTTTCGTCGTGATCACCCCGGCCCTTGACGCCGCCGAGGTGCGCTGACTCCGCCTGACGTGCGCCGTCCGCGGGTGCCGGCGCCCGGCGGCCCGGCGGCCCGGCGCCGGTTCATGAGTCTCCGAGGATGTGCGCATGGATGTTCGCCAGCTGGAGTACTTCCTCGCGATCGTCGACCACGGGGGTTTCAACCGGGCCGCGGCGGCCCTCTACCTCTCGCAGCCGTCGCTCTCCCAGGCCGTGCGTGCCCTTGAGCGTGACCTGGGCAGCAGCCTGTTCCACCGGATCGGCCGCCGCGTGGTGCTCACCGAGGCGGGCACGGCGCTGATCGAGCCGGCGCGGGCGGCCGTGCGCAGTCTGGAGACGGCGCGGGCCAGCGTCGCCGCGGTGCACGAACTGCGCGAGGGGCGCCTCGACATCGCCGCCATGCCTTCCCAGGCGGTGGAGCCACTGACCACGATGGTCCGGAGTTTCAGCGGCCGCTACCCCGGCGTCTCGGTGAACATCCGGGCCGCCTTCACACCGCGCGGCGTCATCGACATGGTGCGCACCGGGGCCGCCGAACTGGGTCTCCTCGCGACGCCCGGCCCCGTCTCCGACAAGGAGGTGATCTCCCACGCCGCGGGTGAGCAGCGCTTCGTGCTGGTCACCCCGCCCGACGGGCCTTTCGCCGAGGGCAGGGCGGTGGCCTGCGAGGAGCTGGCCGGGCAGCGGTTGATCGTCGGGCAGCGGGGCACGGGGATGCGCGCGTACGTCGACGGGCTCCGCGCGAGCGGGATCGACTTCACGATCGCGGCGGAGACCGAGCACCGGGTGGCGATCCTGCCGCTGGTGCTCGCGGGCGTCGGGCTCGCCGTCGTCACCGAGTCCTGGCGCACGACCGCCGAGCGGGCCGGGGCGCGCGTACTGGACATCGAGCCGAGGACGACGCTGCAGATCGCTCTGGTGAGCCGCAGGGCCGAGCAGTCGCCTGCCGCTCGGACGTTCCTGACCTGCGGTCTTGCCGCCATCGGCTGCGCATAGACCCGCATGCTCGTAGGTCCGCTTGCTCATAGGTCTGCCCTATAAGGCAGATCGGCAGAGTGTCTTGGACGGTCGAGCGTCCTGATTGCTGCAATCAGGACATGACCCACCACCACATCGCACTCATCCCCGGGGACGGCATCGGGGCAGAGGTGCTGCCGCCCGCCCGGCGGGTCCTCGACGCCGTCGGCGCCCGGCACGGATTCCGCCTCTCGTACACGTCCTACGACTGGTCGTGCGAGCGCTACCTGCGTGAGGGCGCGATGATGCCCGAGGACGGCCTGGACCAGCTGCGGGACAAGGACGCCATTCTGCTCGGCGCGGTCGGCTACCCGGGCGTCCCCGACCACGTCTCGCTGTGGGGCCTGCTGATCCCCATCCGGCGCAGCTTTCGCCAGTACGTCAATCTGCGCCCGGTCCGCGTCTTCGAGGGGGTCGAAAGCCCGTTGCGCGCCGCCGCACCGGGAGAGGTCGACTTCGTGGTCGTCCGCGAGAACGTCGAGGGCGAGTACAGCGAGATCGGCGGCCGGCTCAACCGGGGCTTCCCCGAGGAAATGGCCGTGCAGGAGGCGGTGTTCACCCGCGCCGGTGTGACCCGCGTCCTCGACTACGCCTTCGATCTGGCCGGGCGGCGCGGCGCCACCCTCACCTCGGCCACCAAGTCGAACGGCATCGTGCACACCATGCCGTTCTGGGACGAGCTGGTCGCCGAGCGGGGCGCCGCCCATCCGCGGGTGGCCTGGGACCAGGAGCACATCGACGCGCTGGCCGCCAAGTTCGTCCTCGAACCCGCCCGCTTCGACGTGGTGGTCGCCTCCAACCTCTTCGGTGACATCCTCAGCGACCTGGCCGCCGCCGTGGCCGGCTCCATCGGGATCGCCCCGGCCGCCAACCTCAACCCGGAGCGGGAGTACCCCTCCATGTTCGAGCCGGTGCACGGCTCCGCCCCCGACATCGCGGGGCGCGGCATCGCCAACCCCCTCGGCGCGATCTGGTCGGCCGCGCTGATGCTCGACCACCTCGGCCACCGGGCGGCGGCCGACGACATCACCGGCGCCATCGCCGCGGTGCTCGCCAAGACCGGTCTGCGCACCCCCGACCTCGGCGGCGGCGCCACCACCGCCGAGTTCACCGAGAAGCTCCTCGAACTGCTCTGACCCACGCAAGGCCAGGACCCGAGGCCGCACCGCGTCCCGGCTGCATCCACGTTGCTCGACGAGGAGAGACGCCATGGCAGCAACCGAGTCCACCACCCCTGCCGCGCCCCCGCCCGCACCGCCGTCCAGGCCCTGGTACAAACAGCTGTACTTCTGGGTCCTGGCCGCGATCGTCGCAGGCGTCCTGACCGGCTGGCTCCGGCCCTCCGTGGGCGTCGCCCTGGAACCGGTCGGCACCACCTTCGTCTCCGCCATCAAGATGCTGATCACCCCGATCGTCTTCCTGACGATCGTGGCCGGCATCGGCGGTGTCGACAGCCTGCGCCGGGTGGGCAGGGTCGGCCTCAAATCCCTGCTCTACTTCCAGGCGGGGACTCTGGCCGCGCTCGCCGTCGGGCTGATCGCGGTCAACGTCTTCCGGCCCGGCGCCGGGGTCCACGCCCACCCCGGCGACCTCCAGCTCTCCGGTGACGCCGCGCAGTACGTGAAGGACGGCGAGAACCAGAGCTGGTGGCACTTCCTCACCGACATCGTGCCCTCCAGCGCGGTCGGCGCGTTCGCCGAGGGCAACATCCTGCAAGTCATCTTCTTCGCCGTCCTGTTCGGCATCGCACTGAAGGCCGTGGGGCCCGTGGGCGCGCCCCTCGTCGACGGAGTGAACCGGCTCAGCACGGTCGTCTTCAAGATCCTGCATTACGTCATGCTCGCCGCCCCCGTCGGCGCGTTCGGCGCCATGGCGTACACCATCGGCAAGTACGGGATCTCGACGCTCACCAGCCTCGGCCGACTGATCGGCCTGTTCTACGGCACGTCGCTGTTCTTCGTCGTGGTCGTCCTCGGCGGCGTCCTGGCCCTGCTGCGGATCAACATCTTCCGGCTCCTCGGCCATCTGCGCGAGGAGTTCCTCATCGTCCTCGGCACCTCGTCGTCCGAGAGCGTGCTGCCCCGGGTGATGTCCAAGCTGGAGGGCCTCGGCGTGCGCCGGGACATCGTCGGCCTGACCGTGCCGACCGGCTACTCCTTCAACCTCGACGGCAGTTCCATCTATCTCTCCCTGGCCGCCGTCTACATCGCCCAGGCCACCGACACGCCGCTCTCCATCGGCCAGCAGCTCGGTCTGCTCGCCGTCATGATCCTCACCTCCAAGGGGTCGGGCGGCATCACGGGCGCCGGCTTCATCGCCCTGGCGGCCACCCTCTCCACCGTCGGCACCGTGCCCGCCGCGGGCATCATGCTCGTCTTCGGGATCGACAAGTTCATGTCCGAGTGCCGCGCCCTCACCAACCTCGCAGGCAACAGCGTGGCCACTCTCGTCGTCGCCCGCTGGGAGCGCGTGCTCGACACGGCACGCGTCAACAGGGTCCTGCACACCGGGGTCCCGGAGCCGGAACTCCCGGAGGCGGAACTCCCGGAGGCGGGAAGGCGTTGGCAGAACGACGCGCAGAACGCGCGGGTGGAAGCGAACGGGTAACCGAGGTGGCACGGATGGCGATGTGGGACCGGATCAAGGATCAGGCGAAGGGTCTGCAGCAGTCGCAGGGGGCGCGGGGCTCCAGCGGGCACGGCAGTCCGGGTTCCGGGTCCGGCAGGGGTTCGAAGACCCAGCTCGTGGGCGTCCTCAAGAACCAGCTCTCCTCCCTCAAGACCGAGCTCAAGAGCGGTGCCTACCGGGACGCCAGCATGGCCATGTGCGCTCTCGTCGCCGCCGCCGACGGCTCGGTCGACCCGGCCGAACGCCAGCACGTGGAGTCGCTGATCCTGCAGAACGACGTCCTGCAGAACTTCCCGCCCGAGCAGCTCAGGCAGCGGTTCAACAAGCACGTCGACCAGCTGGCGGCCAACTTCCAGCACGGCAAGACCGAGGCCATGCAGGAGATCGCCAAGGCGGCGAAGAAGCAGACGGAGGCCAAGGCCGTCGTCCAGACCGGCTTCGTCGTCGCGGGAGCGGACGGGTACATCGCTCCGGCCGAGGAGCAGGTCCTGCGGGAGGCGTGCACGGCCCTCGGCGTCTCCCCGCAGGAGTTCGGCCTCTGATCGGGTGACGCCTCGCCGCGTCGAAACGTTCGGCCCTGGACCGGTTCCGGTCCAGGGCCGAACGTTTCAACGGGCCGCGTCCGCCCGGATGTTCCTCACCGCCTGCCGCCGAACTCCCAGTCGTGCACCTCGATGTCGGCGTACCGGCCCGCGGTCAGCACGGCCCGCGCCGTGTCCGGGTCCGGCGCGCAGAGCAGCGCCGCCGTACCCAGCCAGTCGGCGCCGTCGTCGGACAGGAGCGGCCCGTACGCGATCAGCCCGTCCTGCCCCGTCGGCACCTCCAGGTCGGCGGCGGGCCCGGAGCCGAGGCCGAGCACCAGATACCGGTTGCCGCCGGTCCGGCCGCCGGGGAAGTCCCACATGGTGCGCCCCAGCGCGTTGTTCCACCGGCGCAGCAGCACGTCCCGGTACACGCCCGCCTGGTAGTTCGGTTACGATCTGCTCGAACGACTCCAGGGACGGATTGACCTCGGGCACGAGGCGCAGCGACGCCACGGACTTCATGGCCGTGCCGGCGGCGGTCATGGGCTTCTCCCATGCGGTGCTGTCGCCGAGCACGGCCACCTCGCCCGCGGGCAGCCCCTCGGCGGTGCCGCAGGCGGTGGCGAGCGCGCCGGCCGCGGTGGCCAGGAGCAGGGTGCGGCGCTCCATCGAGGGGTGACGACTAGAAGGGTGACGACTACCTGACATGGATGACTCCCTCAGGTGTGCCTCAGCCCGTTGTTAGCGTTAACACGGGCGTCTTGGAGCTTCACCTCGGGCCCGCACGATGTCAATGGGTCGCGGGCCGTTCGCGCGTCGACTGCCCTGATTTCAGGGGGTGTTGAGGCTGTTGAGGTCAGAACGGCTTGGTGGGCAGGTACTTGCCGTCCAGGGTGATCACCGCGCGCTCGCCGCCTTCGGGGTCGGCGACCTTCCGCACGTCGAGCCTGAAGTTGATCGCGCTGATGATGCCGTCGCCGAATTCCTCGTGGACCAGGGCCTTCAGCGTGGTGCCGTAGACCTGGAGCATCTCGTAGAAGCGGTAGATCGTCGGGTCGGTCGGTATGGCGCCGGGGATCGAGCCGCGGGTCGGGATCGTCTGCAGCAGGGTCGCGGCATCGCCGTCCAGGCCGAGCAGTTCGGCGACGGCCTGCGCGGCGGGCGCGGGCAGGGCGTGCTGGCCGAGGACGGCCGCGGTGACGAAGGCGACGGAGAGGCCCGCCGTGTCGGCGATCCGCTGCCAGGACAGGTCCTCGCGGACCTTGGCCTCGACGGCGCGGACGGCGAGGTCCTGACGGGCGGTGGGGTCGAACTGGGCATGGATCATGGGGGTGGTGTCCTTTCGGGGAGAGCGGGTCAGGGGAGAGCAGGTCAGGGGACGGAGGGTTCAGGCGGCCGGGGTGAGGGTCTCGACGGAGCCGATGGGGATGTCGTAGACCCAGCCGTGCAGCGTCAGGGCGCCGCGGGCCAGGGCTCCGGCCACCGAGGGGTGGGTGGTCAGGCGGGTCAGCTGGGCGAGGACGTTCTCCCGCACCAGGTCGGCCACGCGCGCCGCGCCGGTCGTGGAGCCGGTCGTGCCGGCCACGGCGGCGTCCGCGTGGCGCAGCCAGTCCGCGACGGCGGGCGCGCCGCTCAGGTCGTGGCCCTCGGCGAGGGCCGTCATCGCGCCGCAGGACGAATGGCCGCACACCACGATGTCGGTGACGCCGAGGACCGCCACCGCGTACTCGATGCTCGCGGCCGTACCGTCGGGGTACGGCGTGTGGGCCGGTACGAGATTGCCCGCGGTGCGCACGACGAACAGTTCGCCGGGTTCGCGCTGGGTGATCAGTTCGGGTACGACGCGGGCGTCGGAACAGCTGATGAACAGCGTGTCCGGCGCGTGGCGGGCGGCCAGCTCCGCGAACAGCCCGGCCTTGGCCGGGAAGACGTCCCGTTGGAAGCTCCGCACTCCCGCCGCGAGGTCTCGCATGGTCACTCCCTTCGACAGAGGGTCGGCCGGCGTGGGGCGGTCGGGCCCGGACGGCGCGGCGAACACCGTGGTCCGACGGGGATCCACCCCGTCGGGCTGACGAGTTCCACCGTGCATGACGTGCACCTATAGAGTCCAAGACGTGGTTTCCATGACTTCTATCGATGGCATCTATAGTCGGTTCATGGCCCCTGAACTGCGTCATCTGCGCTATCTGCTCGCCGTCGCCGCGCACGGCAACTTCACGCGGGCGGCCGAGGAGCTGCACATCTCGCAGCCGACGCTCTCCCAGCAGATCCGCCAGCTGGAGCGTGCGATCGGCGTCCCTCTCCTGGACCGCGGCGGCCGCGCGGTGCGGCTCACCGACGCCGGGGCCGCCTACCTGCCGTACGCGCGGCGCGCCGTGCAGGACCTGGCGGCCGCCGAGCGCGCCGTGCACGACGTGACCGATCTGTCCCGCGGCACTCTGCGCCTTGCCGTGACGCCGACGTTCACCGCCTACCTGGTCGGGCCGCTCACCGCGCTGCTGCACTCCCGCCACCCCGGGATCGCCGTGCGCCTGAAAGAGCTTCCACAGGAGCGCATCGAGCCCGCCCTGCTCGCCGACGAGCTCGACCTCGGCATCGCCTTCCACGGTCCGCATCTGCCGGGACTGGCCGCCATGGACCTGTTCACCGAGGCGCTCAGCCTCGTGGTGGGCGACCGCCACCCGGAGGCGAGACGCACCACTCCCCTGCCGCTCGACGAGCTGGCGCGGCTTCGGCTCGCGCTGCTCAGCGGCGACTTCGCCACCCGCGTGCACATCGACGCCCACCTGAGCCGGTACGGGGTGCGGCCGGACGTCGCCGTGGAGGCCACCTCGATCAACGCCCTCACCGAGATCGTCCGGCACACTCCGCTGGCCACGGTCCTGCCCGACGCCCTCACCCGCGACCGCCCCGACCTGCACACCGTCCCGCTCGCCCCAGCCCTGCCGGCCCGAACGGTCACGCTTCTGCACCGCGAGATCGGCTACCGGAGCGCCGCCGCGCGGGCCTTCACCGAGCTGGCCGTTGAGTGGTCCACCGAGCTGGCCCTTGAGTGGTCCCAGGCGCAACTTGCGCCCCACGAACATCAATTGAAGGGTTGACGGAGTCCAGACAATCAGTAAGGTCTAGGCCAATGAGTCGACCGAGGCGCCCGGTTGCCTCTTCCCCCTCACCCCCCACCCCCAGAGGGAGCAGAGATGCATGCGAAGCGGAAACTGGCGGCGGTCATCGGAGCGGGCATCGCGCCCGTCCTCGCCCTGACCTGCGTCTCCCCGGCCGGCGCCCACGGCTATGTCTCCTCACCGCCGAGCCGTCAGGCCCAGTGCGCGGCCGGGACCGTGGCCTGCGGCGAGATCACCCACGAGCCGCAGAGCGTCGAAGGGCCCAAAGGCCAGACGACCTGCAGCGCGGGCAACGAACGGTTCGCCGAGCTCGACGACGACAGCAAGGGCTGGCAGGTCACCGACGTCGGCTCGGCCCAGGAGTTCAGCTGGAAGCTGACGGCGCGTCACTCCACCAGCACCTGGCAGTACTTCGCCGGCGGCAACAAGATCGCCGAAGTCGACGACGGGGGCGCCAAGCCCGGTGAGACCGTCACGCACAAGGTCGACTTCGGCGGGCTCACCGGCAAGCAGAAGATCCTCGCCGTGTGGAACATCGCGGACACCTCCAACGCGTTCTACGCCTGTATCGACGTGAACATCAAAGGCTGAGGCCGGCCGCGCGGACTGAGCCCGCGGCCCAGCCTCAAGGTGGTCCCCCCACATACGCCACCTCGCCCGTACCGCCGGACCCGTCACGGTCCGGCGGTACGGGCGTTTCTGGTACTCCCATCTGGTACTCCCAAGAATTTCGACCCCTCTTTGTTTGACCGCGCTCCGGCAGGACACCCGAACAGCGGGAGCGGCCGATCATTACGTCGCCGCCCCTGGTATTCAAAGACTTGTGTTTCTGATGTCGATTGGGGAGTCCTGCGTGAGCAATGAAATGTGGAACTACGTTCCGACGGCCGGTCATGGTCCGGACGCCGATCTGACCGGCTACAAGGTGGAAGCCTCGGACGGTCACATCGGCAAGGTCGACAAGCATTCCAACGAGGTCGCCAATCAGTACCTCGTCGTCGACACCGGCGTCTGGATCTTCGGCAAGGAGGTTCTGCTGCCCGCCAGCACCGTCACGGCAATCGACCATGACGACCGGCGGATCCTGGTCGCGCTCACCAAGGAACAGATCAAGAACGCACCCGAGTTCGACAAGGAAAAGCATCTGGGCGACCCCGCCTACCGCGACCAGCTCGGCGGCTATTACGGCGGATCGGGCCACTGATTCCGCCGCCCCGACGGTTTCGTCCCCGCACGGCGGCAGCATTCGCGCGCCGGTCGGTTTCACCCGACAGGCGTACACTAAAAAAGAGTTCTGAGGGTCGGAGGATCCATGATCGCACTTGGCATCATCTTGCTCGTCATCGGCATGCTGGCAGGTATCTCTATCCTCTGGACCATTGGCGTCGCACTCGTCGTCATCGGTGCGGTCCTTTGGGTGCTCGGAGCAGTCGGACACTCGGTGGGCGGCCGCAAGCATTATTGGTAGACGTCAGCGGAGCCGTAGACGTCAGCGGAGCCTCGAAAACCAGTGACATCGATGGGCCCACCAGATATTGGTGGGCCCATCAGTCATGGGTCGGCCATGGGTCGGCCCACCAATGGACGCATATGAGTTGACCCATAAGAGTTGACGTAGCCCGTGAGAGGGGGGGGGGGGGAGTGGGGACGCCCCCCCCCCCACCCGCACACCGCCCCAAACGCGGCCAAGGGGCTGTCGTCCCCCCTCAGTAGACCA